>NZ_JAELTJ010000009.1 GCF_016428805.1 Achromobacter sp. ASV32 | reverse complement strand
TCCCATCCCGAACAGGACAGTGAAACGCCTTTGCGCCGATGATAGTGGACGGACGTCTGTGAAAGTAGGTCATCGTCAGGCTTTTATTGCTCAAAACCCCATAGGCTCAACGCCTGTGGGGTTTTGTTTTTGTGGCGCCCGATCGGTGTGTCCGCTTGGTGTGCCAGATATCGGCGTCAGACAAGATCAAACCCAAACACAAACCCCTGTGCGGCTGCGCCGCACAGGGGTTTTTCATGTGCTGGCGCCCAAGATCACGGGGTTGATAAGGGCGGCGCCGGCTGTGAACGCCCTCGGTAGGATGCGTCTGAAAAGAGATGCCATCACTTACCCCCAACGAGCCTGCAAGCCGCGCCAGCATTGAATGTGCCCAAATAACAACGCTCGTGGACCCGATGGTTTTGTGCGGTAAGATTGACCGAGTCAATTGTTGGAGCGTAATCGTGAGTGATACCCAGACCCCCGCGCCCGGTACGGCATTAGACCTGCGCACGCTGACCCATGTGGCCTATGGCTTGTTTGCCCTGGGCTTTCTGACCAGTGGTTTCCTGGGCATTGCTACGCTGGCGGCTGTTGTGTTGATGTACCTGAAGCGTTCGGATGCCGCCGGCACCGTTTATGCCGCTCACTTCGACTGGCTGCTGCGCACGTTCTGGTGGGCGCTGCTGTGGCTGGCCATCAGCGGCCTGGCCCTGGTCATCTATATCGGCTGGATCGGCGTGGTGGCGACGGTCGTTTGGGGCCTGTACCGCCTGATCAAGGGCTGGTTGTCCCTGCTGGAAGGCACGGCGCCGACCACCTACGCCTGAGTCCAGGCGTCCCCGAAAAAAGGCCGGCAAAATTGCCGGCCTTTTGCATTTTTCGACGCAAAGACGGCCTCCCATTTTCCTGAGCCGAGCTGTCCGCTCCCGTTGGGAGGGTCTTCGCAGGTCAGTTCAGGACCCTATACAAGGCGCCCAGCAGCAATGAGCGCACTGCGAGCGTTCGAAGCCACCGCGCGGCATTTGAGCTTCACGGGGGCCGCAGCCGAACTGTGTGCGACGCAGGCCGCCGTCAGCCATCAGGTAAGGCAGTTGAAGCAATAGCTGGGCAGATCCCTCTTCCTGCGGCGCGGGCATACGCTGACGCTGCCCCACAAGGGCCGGGCTTATCTTGATGAGCTATCGCTCGCGTTTGATCGCGTGGCGGCGGCGACGGAGCAGGTTCGCGACCGCAAGGATGGGCCGCTGCGTGTTACGGCATTGCCGTCGTTTGCATCCCGTTGGCTGCTGCCGCGTCTGCCGGCTTTCCGGGCGAGCCATCCGGATATCGAAATCAAGTTCTCCAGCTCCGTGCAACGCTGGTCCGGCGACGATGTGTTTGACCTGGGAATACGCTCCGGTCTGGGACGCTGGCCGGGCTTGAGGGCGGACCTGATCGCACGTGAGTCTTTGAGTCCGGTATGCAGCCCGGCTCTGATGCAGGCGCAACCGTTGCTGGCCTAACCCGCGGGCCTGACAAACGTCATGTTGCTGCACGACGAGCCGTGCGCCGCGTGGCGGCATTGGGCAGAGCGGGCGGGGGTGTCGCTTGACCTGGATCGTGGTGTGCAGATCAGTGATGCCGCGCTGTTGCTGCAAGCGGCTGCCGACGGGTTGGGCGTGGCGTTGGGCCGCTTGATGTTGGCTGCTGATGATTCTGCGGGTTGGCCGCCTTGTGCAGCTGTTTGACCAGGCGCTACCCAATGACTTCAGTTATTGCTTGGTCTATGCGCATGCGACTGCGCAGCGGCCGGAGGCTGCGGCATTCAGCGCTTGGTTACTGGAGGCTGCGCACGATCATGCCAGCAAGAGAGCGCGTCAAGCGAGGATGGACGCCAAGCTGAATTGAACTGGGAGATTGGGGCCGTGCCCATCGCTGGTATGGGTCAAGCCAGGCAAGGCGGAAAGCCTGCGGAACAGCAACGGCAGGGAGCGCCGTAAGTCGGGGCCGCCCGGCGTCAAAGCCAGGGCGTCGCGACAGTATCGAGGCAGGGACGTACCGAGTACGCCCTTTGCCTGCTTACTTCAGATGCGCGTTGACCAGCTTGGTCAGTTCGAACATCGTGACCTGATCTTTGCCAAAGATCGGGCGCAGCTTGGCATCGGCGTTGATGTTGCGCTTGTTGCTGGCGTCTTGCAGGTTGTGCTTCTTGATGTATTCCCAGATCTTCTTGGTGACCTCGGTGCGCGGCACGGCTTCCGAACCGATCACAGCGGCCAATTCGGCGCTGGGAGTCAGGGGCTTCATGAATGCAGCGTTCGGCTTGCGCGCGGTCGCGGGTTTGGAGGTTGTGGCCATAATGCGGCGCTCCTTCTCTGGCTGTTGGAAAAATTGTCCTGCGGCCGGAGCATAACGTGTCTCTCCCGTAAAGACAAAGGCATTTATCCTCTGTAGCAACTAAAATGTCCTGACCGTCCCCCACCTCACGTCATTCTGTAACCTCCTATGTACGCACGTTCTCCTTTGGAATCAATTCGGCTGTTTCATGACGAATTGACGGCGCTGCGGCGCGATTTGCATGCCCATCCGGAACTGGGCTTTGAAGAGGTCCGAACGTCCGGGATCGTCGCGGGCGCGCTGGAGGCGCTGGGAATCGAGGTACACCGGGGCATCGGCAAGACCGGCGTGGTGGGCGTCATCCGCGGTAAACGCTGCGACAGCGGCCGCATGATCGGCCTGCGCGCCGACATGGACGCCTTGCCGATGACAGAAGACAACGATTTTGGCCATAAGTCGACCAAGCCTGGTCTGATGCATGGCTGCGGTCATGACGGCCATACGGCGGTGCTGATCGGCGCGGCCAAATACCTGGCGCAGACCCGCAATTTCGACGGAACGGCAGTGCTGATTTTCCAGCCGGCGGAAGAAGGGCGCGGCGGCGCCAAAGCCATGCTGGAGGATGGGTTATTCGACACGTTCCCGTGCGATGCCATCTATGCGCTGCATAATTGGCCTGGCCTGAAGCCGGGCACGATCGGCATCAATCCGGGCCCGATGATGGCGGCCGCCGACCGTTTCGAGATCCAGATCACGGGTCGCGGCGGCCATGGCGCGCATCCCTATCAGACGATCGACCCGGTGACGATCGCGGGCCAGATCATCACGGCCTTGCAGACCATCGTGTCGCGCAACGTCAATCCGCTGGATTCCGCGGTGGTGTCCATCGGCTCGATGCAAGCCGGGCATCCTGGCGCAATGAGCGTGATCCCGCGCGAGGCCAAGCTGGTCGGCACGGTGCGTACGTTCCGCAAGTCGGTGCAGGAGATGGTCGAGACGCGCATGCGCGAGCTGGTCACCGCGATCGCCGGGGCATTCGGCGGCACGGCCGAGCTGATCTACGAGCGCATCTATCCCGCGACACTGAACACGCCCCAGCACGCCAATCTGGTCGCGGATATCGCCACCGAGATGATCGGCAAGGAAAACGTCGTGCGCGACCTGGTGCCGTCGATGGGTTCCGAAGATTTTTCCTTCATGTTGCAGAGCAAGCCTGGCGCGTATTTCCGGCTGGGGCAGGGCGGAGCCGAGTCTGGCTGCGTGCTGCATAACTCGCATTTCGATTTCAACGATGCCGTCATTCCCCTGGGCAGCGCGATGTTCTGCGCGCTGGCCGAACGGGGCATGCCGCTGGCAGATTAAGAAGCCCTCATGTCTACGCAAAACACCCACCAACTGACCATCACCCGCCCCGACGACTGGCACCTGCACTTGCGCGACGGCACTGCGCTCGAGGCGGTGGTCGCGGATACCGCCAGGCAGTTCGCCCGCGCCATCATCATGCCCAACCTGAAGCCGCCTGTGACGACCACCGAGCAGGCCTTGGCGTATCGCGGGCGCATCCTGGCGGCGCTGACCAAGGCGGGCGGCAATGCCGATGCCTTCACGCCGCTGATGACGCTGTACCTCACCGACAACACCTCGTCCGAAGAGATCTTCCGGGCGCACGAGTCCGGCCAGGTCTACGCGGTCAAGCTGTATCCGGCGGGCGCCACCACCAACTCCGACGCTGGCGTGACCGACCTGCTCGGCAAGTGCGCCAAGGCGCTGGAAGCGCTGGAAAAATGCGGCATGCCGTTGCTGGTGCACGGTGAGGTGACCGACCCGTCGATCGACGTGTTCGACCGCGAAGCGATTTTCGTGGACCGGGTGATGAAACCGCTACGCCGCGCGTTCCCTGCCCTGAAGGTGGTGTTCGAGCACATTACGACCAAGGAAGGCGCCGAATACGTGCGCGACGCCGAAGGCCCCATCGCCGCGACGATCACGCCACAGCACATGCTGTACAACCGTAATGCGATTTTCCAAGGCGGCGTGCGGCCGCATTGGTATTGCCTGCCGATCCTCAAGCGCGAAACCCACCGGTTGGCGCTGGTGGAAGCCGCGACCAGTGGCAGTCCGCGATTTTTCCTGGGCACGGACAGCGCGCCGCACGCGCGCGGCTTGAAAGAGCATGCTTGTGGCTGCGCGGGCTGCTACACCGCGCTGCACGCCATGGAGCTGTACGCCACGGCGTTCGACGCGGTCGGCAAGCTGGACAAGCTGGAAGGGTTCGCCAGCTTCCATGGTCCGGACTTCTATGGTCTGCCGCGCAACACCGGCACCCTGACGCTGGTGCGCGAGACCTACCAGATTCCGGATGAAGTGCCGTTCGGCAATACGGCGCTGGTGCCGCTGGCCGCGGGTGAAACCCTGGCCTGGCGCGCCGCGGTCTGATCGCGGCAGGTTTGAAGATGTGCTTGTGACAGGCCACTATCTATATATATAGATAGTGGCCATGTCTTCAGAGGGCGCCTTCGCGGCGCGCCTCGAGCAGTTCCCAGCGGGCGAACTTTTCTTCGAGCTCGCTTTCCAGTTTGGACAGTTCGCCATTGATGCGGTCGACTTCGGCCGGCGCGTCGCGGTACAGGCTGCCGTCCGCCAGCTTGCCGGCCAGTTCGGCCTGCCTGGCTTCGAGCGCGGCGATGGCTTCGGGCAGGCCTTCCAGTTCGCGCAGTTCCCACGAGTTCATCTTGACGGTCTTGGCGGGCTTGGGCTTGGCGGCCTTGGCGCGCGCGGCGGCCTCGTCGGCGGCCTTGATCGTCTTTTCAGCGTCTTCGCCATTGGCCGAGGCAGGGCGTTGGGCGACCCACTCGTCGTAGCCGCCCACGTAGTCGCGCCAACGGCCATGGCCTTCGTAGGCGATGGTTTGCGTGACGACGTTGTTCAGGAACGCGCGGTCGTGGCTCACGAGCAGCACGGTGCCAGAGTATTCCTGCAGCAGTTCTTCCAGCAGTTCCAGCGTTTCGATGTCCAGGTCGTTCGTGGGTTCGTCCAGCACCAGGACGTTGGCGGGGCGGGCGAACAGGCGGGCCAGGAGCAGGCGGGCGCGTTCGCCGCCGGACAGGCTGCGCACGGGCGAACCGGCGCGGGCCGGCGAGAACAGGAAGTCGCCCAGGTAGCTCATGACGTGCTTGCGCGTGCCGCCGATTTCCACCCATTCGCTGCCCGGGCTGATGATGTCTACCAGCGTGGCGTTTTCGTCCAGCTGCGCCCGCATCTGGTCGAAATACGCGACCGACACGTTGGTACCCAGGCGGGTGGTACCGCTGTCGGGCTGCATTTCGCCCAGGATCAGCTTGAGCAGCGTGGTCTTGCCGGCGCCGTTGGGGCCGACGATGCCGATGCGGTCGCCGCGCAGGAGCGTGGTGGAATAGTCGTCGACCACAACCTTGTCGCCGAATCGCTTGTGGACGTGCTCCAGTTCGGCGACCAGTTTGCCGGAGCGCTGGCCTTCAGCCAGGGCCAGCGAGACGTCGCCGACGCGCTCGCGGCGATCCGCGCGCTCGACGCGCAGCTTTTCCAGGCGGCGCACGCGTCCTTCGTTGCGGGTGCGGCGGGCTTCCACGCCCTTGCGGATCCAGATTTCTTCCTGGGCCAGCAGCTTGTCGAAACGCGCCTGTTCCAGGCGCTCGGATTCGAGCCACTGGGCCTTGCGCTCCTGCCACTGCGAGAAATTGCCGGGGAAGCTGAGCAGGCGCCCGCGGTCCAGTTCGACGATGCGCGTTGCCACGGCATCGAGAAAGCGGCGATCGTGGGTGATGATGACCGCAGCGCCTTTCCAGGTTCGCAGCATCTCCTCGAGCCAGGCGATGCCTTCGAAGTCGAGATGGTTGGTGGGTTCGTCCAGCAGCAGCAGATCGGGTTCGTCGACCAGGGCACGGGCCAGGGCGACGCGCTTGCGGGTGCCGCCGGACAGGCCGGCGATCTGGACGTCGGCCGGCAGGCCGAGCTTTTCCAGCACCGAGCGCACGCGCGACGGGCGCTGCCAGTCTTCGTGGTCGTCCGTCACATTGCAGACCACGTCGAAGACGGTCGCGTTCTCGTCCAGTTCGGGTTCTTGTTCGACGGTGGCCACGCGCAGGCCCGAGCTGCGGGCGATATCGCCGTCGTCGGGTTGGGTCCTGCCGTCCAGCAGCCGCAGGAGCGAAGACTTGCCGGCGCCGTTGCGGCCGATGAGGCCGATCCGCTCGCCGGCCTGGATGGCGAAATCGGCGTGATCCAGCAGCGGATGGTGGCCGTAGGCCAGCTGGATGTTGGTAAGCGTGATGAGAGTAGCGAGGGCCATGTAGTGGGAGTGTCTGCTGCGTCTAAGCGAATCAAGCCGTATTGTCGCAGGAACCCTGGCGGCCCGTTGGACGCGCTTCGGGGGACAGGGCCGCGACCTGTACTAGAATACGCATCGCAAGGCGGGTCGGGCGATCGCGGTGGATGCGAATCCATCGAGGAAGGTCCGGACTCCACAGGGCAGGGTAACGGCTAACGGCCGTCCGTTCGCGTCTTCGGGCGCGGGCGAGGAATAGGGCCACAGAGACGAGTCTGCGGGGCGGGCGCGCCAGTCGCGCACTGATACGGCCATCTCCGTATTGCGCCGGTCGGCAACGATCGGCGGCATCGCAGGGTGAAACGCGGCAACCTCTACCCGGAGCAACATCAAATAGGCATGCGTGCGGCCCTCGGGTCGCGAAGGGCGGCTCCGTCCAAGCATGCGGGTAGATGGCTAGAGCGGCTCAGCAATGATCCGCGCAGAGGAATGATTGCCCGCCAGGGAAACCTGGCGTACAGAATCCGGCCTATAGACCCGTCTTGCATTGAATTCTTCCATTCGCGCGGCGCCGGTGGGCTTTTTTCGAGGCGCCAAATTACGGCAGCCCGCGTGGAACGCCCGCCAGTCTTTGGCAAGCCGGCCAGGTGAAACAATGCAAAGGCATCGTTAGCCGCCACTTCTTAAGAAGCACTTTTAGATAGTGACGCAACCTCCTGATTTATTGGGAGGTTTTTCTTTTTGCGTATTTACAAGTTGCTCTAAGTCCTTGTTGTGATTGAAAAAATTGCAACCGCGCGCTTGACCGCCCCATTGCCATACCGTAGAGTGGGAAATAGTAGGAAATTGTGCAATTAAGTGGGGTAAAAGTGGTGTTTCAGGGAAGCAGCGCGCTCACGCTGGATGCCAAGGGACGGATCTCGATTCCGACCCGGCATCGTGACGCGCTGATGTCGCAGGCGGAAGGCCGCCTGACCCTGACCCGCCACCCAGACGGCTGCCTGCTGGTGTACCCGCGGCCCGAGTGGGAAAAGAAGCGCGAGCAGATTGCCGCCTTTCCCATGACGGCTCGCGCGTTGCAGCGGCTGTTGCTGGGCAACGCTCAGGACGTGGAACTGGACGGCTCCGGCCGCGTCCTGATCGCGCCTGAACTGCGCAACGCTTCCGGTATGACGCGCGATGTGATGCTGCTCGGTCTGGGCGCTCATTTCGAGCTGTGGGATGCCGCTACCCTGGCAAGCCGAGAGGCTGAAGACCTGGCCAAGGGTATGCCGGATGTGTTGAATCAGTTTTCGTTCTGAAAAAGTTATGGAATTCGAACATCGGCCCGTCCTGCTGGAGCCGACGGTGGACGCGCTGTTGCTGGCCGATTTCGGCGGCAAGGGCGCGACCCGGTCGCACGCCCAGGACGAGCCGGCCGCGGCTACGCGGGCGGAACGTGGCGTCTTCGTGGACGGCACCTTCGGACGCGGCGGGCACAGCCGGGAATTGCTCGGCCGCCTGGGGCCCGCGGCGCGGCTGGTCGTGTTCGACAAGGATCCCGAGGCGATCGCGGTAGCCAATGCGTTGGCGGCGGCCGATTCCCGGGTGACGGTGGTGCATGGCGGCTTTGCCACCATGGCCGAAGAGTTAGGGCAGCTCGGCATCGACAAGGTCGATGGCGTGATGCTGGATCTGGGCGTGTCATCGCCTCAGATCGACGATGCCGAGCGCGGTTTCTCGTTCATGCGAGACGGCCCGCTGGACATGCGGATGGACACCACTCGTGGACCCACGGTGGCGGATTGGCTGGCGCAAGCCAGTGTGGATGAGATGCGGGAGGTCATAGCGGATTATGGCGAAGAACGGTTTGCTTTTCAGGTTGCAAAGGCGATTGCTGCTCGCCGCGCAACAAGGCCGCTGCGCACCACGCTCGAACTTGCCGAGTGCGTCGCCAGCGCCGTCCGCACGCGCGAAAAGGGGCAGCATCCGGCCACACGCACCTTTCAAGCTCTACGGATTTACATCAATCGGGAACTCGAAGAGCTCGCGCGCACCCTCGCGTCAGCTCTAGACCTGCTTGCCCCGGGGGGGAGGTTGGCGGTGATCAGCTTTCATTCGCTTGAAGACCGCATGGTCAAGCAGTGCATCGCGGCGGCGGCTCGTCCGGCTGCCGCGCATGCACGCCTGCCGCTGCGCGAAAGCGAAATGCCCCAACCCGTGTTGCGTTCCCTGGGACGCGTGCTGGCCGAAGATGATGAAGTCTCGGCCAATGCGCGTGCCCGCTCGGCGGTGCTGCGCGTGGCCGAGCGTACCGAAACACCCTTGCCCGCCGAAGGCGGCGCCGCGTTCGTGAAGATCGGCTCGCTGCCCGGCAGCGAGCTGGCTCCGCCGCCTCGCCGTGGCGGTAAAGGAGGGCGCCGCTGATGGGTCGTGTCAACCTGATCGTTGCGGCTTTACTGATGCTGTCGGCCATTTCCCTGGTCACCAGCCGGTATCAGTCGCGCCAGCTCTTTGTCGAGCTGGGCCGCGATCAGGCGCAGGCACGCGACCAGGAAACGAACTGGCGGCGCCTGCAGCTGGAACGGGCCGAGCTGGCGCGCAACGCGCGCGTCGATGTGATTGCCCGCGATAGCCTGAAGATGATTCCCATCGTGCCCGACCGCACGCTGTACTTGAACCAGGCTCCCGTCGCTGCCAATGGAGGCGCCCAATGAAGCGCGTTCCGTTCTTCGATAATCCGGTGCTGCGCGGGCAGTTGCCCACCTGGCGCGCACGCCTGGTGCTGATCCTGTTGTTCGGCGGTTTCGCCGTGCTGGCTGGCCGGGCGCTGTTCCTGCAGGGGATTTCCACGGAATTCCTGCAGCAGCAGGGCGAGCGCCGCTATGAGCGCACGCTGACGCTGGCCGCCACGCGCGGCAAGATCATGGACCGCAATGGCGCGGTGCTGGCGTCCAGCGTGCCGGCGCGCGCGATCTGGGCGATTCCCGAAGACCTGAAACAGGCTACGCCCGCCCAATTGGCTTCCCTGGCCGCGCTGCTGGAGTCGCCCGTTGCGGATCTGCGCCGCCGGGTCGAGGAAGACAAGAACTTCGTCTATCTGAAGCGCCAGGTCTCGATGGACGTGGCCGACAAGATCAAGCAACTGGGCTTGCCTGGCGTGCACCAGCAACCCGAGACGCGTCGCTACTATCCGGACGGCGACGTGATGGCGCACGTCGTCGGCTTCAACAGCGTCGAAGACCAGGGCCAGGAAGGCGTCGAGCTGACCTTCAATCAGCAGTTGTCGGGCCGCCCGGGCAGCCGCCGCGTCATCAAGGACCGCCTGGGCCGCGTCATCGAAGACGTGCAGGCCGTGACCCTGCCGGTCGACGGCCGCGATCTGCGCCTGTCGATCGATACCCGTCTGCAGTACCTGGTGTTCAAGGAATTGAAGGACGCCATGGACAAGCACCAGGCCAAGGGCGCCACCGCCGTGGTCGTTGACGTGCATACCGGCGAAATCCTGGCGCTGGCCAACGTGCCCACGTTCGATCCGAACAAGCGCGAGACCTTCCACGGCGCCAATCTGCGCAACCAGGCCATTACCGATACGTTCGAGCCCGGCTCGATCATGAAGCCCTTTACCGCCGCGCTGGCGCTGGACCTGGGCCGCATCAGCACCACCACCCTGTTCGAAACCGGCAACGGCCGTTTCACTTACCAGGGCAGCACCATCAGCGACGTGAGCCGCAACGGCACGCTGGACGTGGCCGGCGTGCTGCGCAAGTCCAGCAACATCGGCATGACGATGATCTCCGAGAAGCTGGAATCCCGCGAAATGTGGGATCGCTTCACCGAATTGGGCCTGGGCCAGGCGCCGCAAGTGGGATTCCCCGGTGCGGCCCCTGGCCGCCTGCGTCCGTGGGACCGCTGGCGCCTGATCGAAAAGGCCACGATGGCCTATGGCTACGGCCTGTCCGTGTCGCTGCTGCAGGTAGCCCGTGCCTATACCGTGTTCGCCCGCAATGGCGACATGGTGTCGCTGACCCTGGTCAAGCGCGACAGCGATCCCACCAGCGTCAAGATCTATACGCCCAAGACCACCGCCCTGGTCCGCGGCATGCTGGAAGCCGCTGCCGGCCCGGATGGCACCAAGGCCGCCCAGGTCCAGGGCTACCGTGTGGCCGGCAAGAGCGGCACCGCGCGCAAGATCGTGGACGGCAAGTACAGCATGCAGCGCTATCGCAGCTCGTACGTGGGCTTTGCGCCGGTTTCCGATCCCAAGATCGTCGTGGCAGTGTCCATCGACGAGCCCACGGTCGGCGGTTATTACGGCGGCGCGATTGCCGCACCCGTGTTCTCCCATATTGTCGGCGGGAGTCTGCGGTTGATGGGTGTGCGACCGGACGCACCCTTCGAATCCACTATTGTTGCCGGTATCAAGGAGCCAGGCAGATGAGCGCCAAAGGCTTCCTCTCATCCCCCGTCGCCACGGTCGAACAAGCCGTGGCGTGGTTGCATTCGCGCGTGTCGTTGACCGCGCACCTGAAGTTGGACTCCCGCGAGATCGAGCCGGGCGACGTGTTCGTCGCCTGCCCGGGCCTGTCCAGCGATGGCCGCCTCTATATAGAGAAGGCGTTGGCGCTGGGCGCCAGCGCGGTATTGTTCGAAGCGCCGGCCACCGAGGCCATCGAGGCCGCCGCCGGCGACACGCCGATGCTGCCGGTGACCGGCCTGCGCGCGCTGTTGGGCGAGCTGGGCGACACCTGGTACGGGCGCCCCTCGTCGGCGCTGGCCGTGGTGGCCGTGACCGGCACCAACGGCAAGACCTCGTCGGTCCAGTGGATTGCCCATGCGTTGGGCCGCAACGACAAGCCTTGCGGCACCATCGGCACCTTGGGCGCCGTGTTGCCCGACGGACGTACGCTGGGCGGCAGCCTCACGACGCCTGACGTGTTGACGGTGCATCGCCTGCTGGCCGCCATGCGCGACGCTGGCGCCAAGGCGGTGGCCATGGAGGCCTCTTCCATCGGTATCGAGCAAGGCCGCATGGATGGCGTGCGCGTGGCGTTGGCCGCCTATACCAACCTGACCCGCGACCATCTGGATTACCACGGCACGATGGAACGGTACGAAGAGGCCAAGGCCCGGCTGTTCCGTTGGCCGGGCCTGTCCGCCGCCGTGGTGAATGCGGACGACGAAGCCGGCCGCCGCCTGATCGCCTCGCTGCCGGCCGACGTGTCCGTCATGGGCTACAGCCTGAGCGCCGACCCTGCCGTGCCCGCCGCGATGCGTGCGCGCGACTTGCAGGCCACCGCGCAAGGACAGATCTTCACGCTGGTCTCGCCGCACGGCGAGGCCCAGATCGTGACGCGCCTCCTGGGTGCGCACAACGTTTCCAACCTGCTGCTGGTGGCGGGCGTGCTGTACAAGCTGGGGCTGCCGTTTGCGCAGATCGCGCGCGAATTGGCCGCGACCGACCCCGTTGACGGCCGTCTGCAGACCGTGGAACCCGTCGCTTCCGGCACCCAGGCCAATGGTGGCCGCGGCACGCTGGTGGTGGTGGACTACGCCCATACGCCCGACGCGCTGGCCCGCGCCCTGACCGCGTTGCGTCCGGTGGCGCAGGCGCGCGCCGGCCGTCTGGTCTGCGTGTTCGGCTGCGGCGGCGAGCGCGATCCGGGCAAGCGTCCCGAGATGGGCCGTATTGCGGCCGAATTGGCCGACCACGTGGTGGTCTCCAGCGACAATCCCCGCACCGAATCGCCCGAAGCCATCGTGGCGCAGATCCTGACCGGCATTCCCGCGTCGGCCGGCGCCGAGGTGCAGGTCGACCGCGCCCGCGCCATCATGCAGACCGTCTGGGCCAGCGCGCCCGAAGACGTGGTGCTGCTGGCAGGCAAGGGCCATGAAACCTATCAGGACATCGGCGGCGAAAAGCTGCCCTTCGATGACCGCGAGTGGGCGCGGCTGGCGCTGCTGTTGCCGCTGGTCAAGGGCGTGTCCACGGACACCCGGCGCATTGGCGCGGGCGAGCTGTTCGTGGCGCTGGTGGGCGAGAATTTCGACGCCCACAACTACCTGGACCAGGCGGCCGAACGCGGCGCCTGCGCCGCTGTGGTCGCGCATGCCGTGGCGGAATCGAACCTGCCGCAACTGGTGCTGGGCGATACGCGCCTGGCGCTGATGCGCATTGGCGCGGCCTGGCGTGCCCGCTACACACTGCCCGTGGTGGCGGTGACGGGCAGCAACGGCAAGACGACCACCAAGGAAATGATCTCGGCCATGCTGGCCGGGTGGCGAGGCGAGGCGGGCCGGTTGGCAACCGCGGGTAACCTGAACAACGACATCGGGGTGCCGCTGACGCTGTTGCGTCTGCGTCCCGAGCATCGCGCCGCCGTGTTCGAACTGGGCATGAACCACCCGGGTGAAATCGCGCAGCTGGCTGCCATCGCGGCGCCCAGCGTGGCCCTGGTCACCAACGCCCAGCGCGAGCACCAGGAATTCATGCACACCGTGGAAGCGGTGGCACACGAGAACGGCGCTGCGATCGCGGCCTTGCCCGATGACGGTATCGCCGTCTATCCGGGCGATGAGCCTTACGCGGCGATCTGGGACAAGCTGGCTGCTCCGCGCCGGGTGCTGCGCTTCGGTTTGCAGCCCGGCCTGGATGTCTATGCGGAACAGATCCTGGCGGACGTCGATTCGACGCGTTGCCGCGTGGTGACGCCGGTTGGCACCGCCGATCTGACGCTGCCGGTGCCGGGTTTGCACAACCTGCGCAATGCGCTGGCGGCGATCGCCAGTGCGATTGCCGCGGGGGCCCCGCTGGACGCGGCAGTGCGGGCGCTGGCGGGTTTCAGCCCGGTGGCGGGCCGCATGCAATACAAGAAATTGAGTGACGGAACGTTGCTCATTGATGACACCTACAATGCCAATCCCGATTCGGTTCGCGTGGCCATTGACGTGCTGGCGCGCATCGGTGGCACCCGCGTCCTGGTACTGGGCGACATGGGTGAGGTCGGGGACAACGGCCCCGCCATGCATGTCGAGGTGGGCAACTATGCGCGCGAGCATGGACTCGACGCGCTCATCACGCTAGGCGAAGCCAGCCGGGCGGCAGCCGCCGCTTACGGTTCGGGCGCGTACGCCTGCGCATCGGTAGACGAAGTCGTTGCCGCGTTGCGCGGCTTGCGCGCGTCCTGCGTATTGATAAAGGGATCGCGCTTTATGCGCATGGAGCGGGTAGTGACGGCTTTTACTTCGACTGACGGGCAAGTGTCCAAGGGGCAGGGAGACCACCATGCTGCTTGAGATCGCCCGCCTGCTTTCCGATGATGTCCGCGCCCTGGGCGTGTTCGAATACATCACCTTGCGCGCGGTGCTGGCCTGCGCGACCGCGCTGCTGATCGGCCTGGTGGCCGGCCCGCGCGTGATCCGCAAGCTGACCGAAATGAAGATCGGCCAGGCCGTGCGTTCGTACGGTCCCGAGACGCATCTGGTCAAGACCGGCACCCCGACCATGGGCGGCGTGCTGATCCTGATTTCCATCGCCATCAGCACGCTGCTGTGGGCGGATTGGACCAATCGCTTCGTGTGGGTGGTGTTGCTGGTGACGTTCGGCTTTGGCTGGATCGGCTGGATGGACGATTACCGCAAGGTGGTCTATCGCGATCCCGAAGGCATGCCGGCGCGCCAGAAGTTCTTCTGGCAGGCCACCATCGGCCTGGTGGCCGCGATCTACCTGGCGTTCGCCGTGTCGGCGCCCGCCAATACCGAACTGTGGCCGCTCTTCAAGGCCTGGGTGGGCAGCGGTTTCACGATGGCGCTGCCGACGCGCGCCGACCTGATCGTGCCGTTCTTCAAGACCGTCAGCTATCCGCTGGGCGTGCTGGGCTTCGTGGCGCTGACCTGGGCCGTGATCGTGGGCACCAGCAACGCCGTCAACCTGACCGACGGCCTGGACGGGCTGGCGATCATGCCGACCGTGATGGTAGGCAGCGCGCTGGGCATCTTTGCCTACGTGGTGGGCCGCGTCGACTATTCGAAGTATCTGTTGTTCCCGTATATCCCCGGCGCCTCGGAACTGATGGTGCTGTGCGCGGCGATCGGGGGCGCGGGGCTGGCCTTTTTGTGGTTCAACGCGTATCCGGCGCAGGTCTTCATGGGTGACGTCGGCGCGCTCGCCTTGGGCGGCGCATTGGGCACCATCGCGGTCATCGTGCGCCAGGAAATCGTGCTGTTCATCATGGGCGGCGTGTTCGTCGTCGAGACCTTGTCGGTGATGATCCAGGTGACCTGGTTCAAGTACACCAAGCGACGTTATGGAACAGGTAGACGCATATTCCGCATGGCGCCGCTGCATCATCACTTTGAAGTCGGCGGCTGGAAGGAAACCCAGGTGGTCGTGCGTTTCTGGATCATCAGCATGATGCTGGTGCTGATTGGCCTTTCAACCCTGAAGTTGCGATGAACTCGATGGAAACCTCCCGCGCCGATGCGCCGCTTGTCCTGATCCTCGGATTGGGCGAGTCGGGCGTGGCCGCCGCTCGCTGGAGCGCCCGGCAGGGCGCCCGCCTGCGCGTGGCCGACACGCGCGCGGAACCGGGCGGACTGCCGGCGCTGCGCGAGGCGCTGGCGCAGGCCGAGGTCGAATACCGCCTGGGTTGCGACACGTCCTTCGATACCGCGTTGCTCGATGGCGTGGATCAGGTCGTGATCAGCCCGGGCCTGGCGCCCACCGGCGCGCCCGCCGAAGACCTGCTGCGCGAGGCCCAGGCCCGCGGCATCGAAGTGATCGGCGAAATGGAACTGTTCGCGCGTGCCGTGGCCGAGCTGGCCGAGACCCGCGAATACCGTCCCCGCATATTGGCCGTGACCGGCACCAACGGCAAGACCACCGTTACCGCGCTGACCCGCGACCTGGTGCAGGCCAGCGGCCTGTCCGTGCTGGCGGCTGGCAATATCAGCCCCGCCGCCCTGACCGCGCTGATGGACGCGCTGGATACCGACGCGTTGCCGCAGGTGTGGGTGCTGGAATTCTCCAGCTTCCAGCTGGAAACCACGCACACCTTGATGGCCGATGCGGCGGTGGTGCTCAACGTGACGCAGGACCATCTGGATTGGCATGGCGGTATGGACGCCTATGCCAAGGCCAAGGCGCGTCTGCTGAAGATGGCGCGCGTGGCCATCGTCAATCGCGACGACCCACACACCGTGGCGATGGTGCCGACGCTGGATGCCCTGAACGTGCGCAGCTTCGGCCGTGACGTACCGGAGCGCGTGGGCGACATGGGCCTGGAACTGGGGCAGGGCGTGGCCTGGCTGGTGGCGGCCGAACCGGTCGATTTCGACGAACCCGTTGCACCCGTGCGTCGCAAGAAGGACGCGCCGGAGCCCGTGCGCGCCAAGGGCCGCATGAGCCGCCTGATGCCCGTGGACGCCCTGCGCATCCGCGGCATCCACAACGCCCTGAACGCCCTGGCCGCGCTGCAACTGGCACGTTGCCTGGACCTGGGCTGGGGCGCGATGCTGCGCGCCCTGCGCGACTACGCGGGCGAACCACATCGCGCCGCCTTCGTGCGCAACATCGGCGGCGTGGACTACATCAACGACAGCAAGGGCACCAACGTGGGCGCCACCGTGGCCGCGCTGGAAGGCCTGGGCCAGCCCGTGGTGCTGATCGCCGGCGGCCTGGGCAAGGGGCAGGATTTCTCCCCCCTGGTTCCGGTGGTGTCGCGCCATGCGCGCGCCGTGGTGCTGATCGGCCAGGACGGTCCTGAAATCGGTCGCGTGCTGGCTGAAACCGGCGTCGACTGCTTCCAGGCGATGTCCCTGCACGAAGCCGTGCGCCGCGCCGCCGAACTGGCCCAGGCCGGCGATGCCGTGCTGCTGTCGCCCGCCTGCGCCAGCATGGACATGTTCCGCAACTACCCGCATCGCGGGCAGATGTTCGTGGAAGAGGTCGAAGACCTGGCCCGCGACCGTGGAGAGGTGGCATGAGCCTGATCGCCGATCTCACCGCCAGCGTCAACGCCGTACGGCCCGGCCGTACTCGCATGCGCAACTTCGATCTGCCGCTGGTCATCGCGGCTTCGACGTTGCTGCTGCTTGGCTTGCTGATGGTGTATTCGGCATCGATCGCGCTGGCCGACGGCCCGCGCTATGCCTCGTATGGCCGCTATTACTTCGTGATCCGCCACGGCCTGTTCATCAGCGCCGGCCTGCTGGCCGCCGCGATCGTGCTGGCCATTCCGATCCGGGTCTGGCAACGCCTGGCCGTGCCGTTGTTCGTGGTGGCGATGGTGCTGCTGGTGGCGGTGCTGGTGCCTGGCATCGGCCGCGAGGTCAATGGCGCGCACCGCTGGATCCCGCTGGGCCCGCTGAACTTCCAGCCGTCCGAATTGATGAAGCTGGCCGCGTTGCTGTACGCCGCCGACTACACGGTGCGCAAGCAGGAACACATGCAGGCCTTCGCCCGCGGCTTCCTGCCGATGGCGTTCGCGCTGGCCGGCGTGGGCATGCTGCTGCTGCTTGAGCCCGACCTGGGCGCCTTCATGGTGATCGTTGCCATCGCCATCGGCATCCTGTTCCTGGGTGGCATCAACGGCAAGTACTTCAGCAGCCTGCTGGCGGTGCTGGTCAGCACTTTCCTGATGCTGATCTGGCTGTCGCCGTGGCGCCGTGCCCGCCTGTTCGCCTATCTGGATCCCTGGAACGAAGACAATGCCTACGGCAGCGCCTATCAGCTGTCGCATTCGCTGATCGCGCTGGGCCGCGGCGAGTGGCTGGGCGTGGGGCTGGGCGCCAGCGTCGAGAAACTGCACTACCTGCCTGAAGCGCACACCGACTTCCTGATGGCCGTGGTGGGCGAGGAACTGGGTTTCGCCGGCGTGATGCTGGTGATCACGCTGTTCGCCATCATCGTCTACCGCGGTTTTGACATCGGCCGTCAGGCCATCGCCATGGAACGCACCTTCGCGGGCCTGGTGGCGCATGGCGTGGCGATGTGGTTTGGCGTGCAGGCGTTCATCAACATGGGCGTATGCCTGGGGCTGTTGCCCACCAAGGGGCTGACCCTGCCGTTGATGAGCTACGGCGGTTCGGGCGTGGTGATGAACCTGTGCGCGTTGGCCATGCTGATCCGGGTCGACGTCGAAAATCGCATCATGATGCGCGGGGGGCGGACGTGAGCACGACGCCGCGCACCATTCTGATCATGGCCGGCGGCACCGGCGGGCACATCATGCCCGGCTTGGCCGTGGCCGACGTGCTGCGCCAGCGTGGCTGGCGCGTGCTGTGGCTGGGCAACCCCGACAAGATGGAAGGCAAGCTGGTGCCGCCGCGCGGCATCGAACTGGTGCCGTTGCGTTTTGCCGGCGTGCGCGGCAAGGGCGCCGCGGCGCTGCTCAAGTTGCCGTTCCTGCTGGTGCGTGCCTTCGGCCAGGCCTGGGCCCGGCTGTCTGCCGTGCGGCCGGACGTGGTGTTGGGCATGGGCGGCTATGTCGCCTTCCCCGGGGGCGTCATCGCGGCGCTGCGCGGCACGCCGCTGGTGGTGCACGAACAGAATGCCGTGGCCGGCACCGCCAACAAGTGGCTGGCCCGCATGGCGCGCCGCGTGCTCAGCGGGTTCCCCGGCGTGCTGCCCAAGGGCGAGGCAATGGGTAACCCGGTGCGCGCCGACCTGTGCGCCTTGCCCGATCCCGCCCAGCGTTACGGCGGCCGCAGCGGTCCGCTGCGGGTGCTGGTGGTGGGCGGCAGCCTGGGCGCCCAGGCGCTCAATACCGCCGTGCCGCAGGCGCTGGCCCGTCTGCCCGAAAGCAGCCGGCCGGTGGTCGTGCACCAGGCCGGCGAACAACATTTGCCGGCGCTGCAGCAGGCCTACGCCCAGGCGGGCGTGACAGCCGACTGCCGCGCCTTCATCGACGACATGGCCAGCGCCATGGGCGACGCCGACCTGTTGGTCTGCCGTGCGGGTGCCATGACGGTGTCCGAAGTGGCTGCGGCGGGCGTGGCGGCGCTGTTCGTGCCGTTCCCGCATGCCATCGATGATCATCAAACCGCCAACGCGCGCTTCCTGAGCGACGCGCAGGCCGCCTGGCTGCAGCCGCAGAACGCCTTGAGCCCCGAGTGGCTGGCGGACTGGCTGGGCCAGCGCTCCCGTCAAGAACTGCAGGCTGTCGCCGAACGGGCCCGCGCGCATGCGCACCCCGAAGCGGCAGCCCATATCGCCGACGTCTGTGAACAAGCAGCGGGGCGTTCATCATGAAACACAGAATTCAACATATCCATTTCGTAGGTATCGGCGGCTCCGGCATGAGCGGCATTGCCGAGGTGCTGCTCAACCTGGGCTACACGATCAGCGGTTCCGACTTGAACGAATCCGCCGTGACGCGCCGCCTGGCCAGCCTGGGCGTGAACATTGCGATCGGCCATGTCGCCAGCAACGTTACCGGCGCGGGCGCGATCGTCACCTCCACGGCAGTGGCCGGCGACAACCCCGAGGTCATCGCGGCGCGCGCCGCGCGCATCCCGGTGGTGCCGCGCGCGATCATGCTGGCCGAGCTGATGCGCTTGAAGCGCGGCATCGCCGTGGCCGGCACGCACGGCAAGACCACGACGACCAGCCTGGTGGCCAGCATCCTGGCCGCGGGCGACCTGGACCCGACCTTCGTGATCGGCGGCCGGCTCAATTCCGCCGGCGCCAATGCGCGGCTGGGGCAGGGCGACTACATCGTGGTCGAGGCCGACGAGTCCGACGCCTCATTCCTGAATCTGCTGCCGGTGATGGCCATCGTGACCAACATCGATGCGGATCACATGGACACCTATGGCCATGACGTCGCGCGCTTGAAGAGCGCCTTCATCGAGTTCACGCAGCGCCTGCCGTTCTACGGCAGCGCCGTGCTGTGCACCGACGACGCCAATGTGCGCGAGATCATGCCGTTCGTGTCGCGTCCCATCACCTCTTATGGCTTGAACGAAGATGCGATGGTGCGCGGCTACGAAGTGCAGCCGGACGGCACGCGCATGCGTTTCAACGTGCAGCGCAGCCACCGCGACACGCTGTTGCCGCCCCTGCAGGTGGTGCTGAACCTGCCAGGCCTGCACAACGTGCGCAATGCGCTGGCGGCGATTGCCGTGGCCACCGAGCTGGGCGTGGCCGACGACGCGATCTGCGACGCGCTGGCCTCGTTCAAGGGCGTGGGCCGGCGTTTCACGCAGACCGGCGAATTCCCGGTGCCGGCCTCGCACGGCGGCGGCACGTTCACGGTGATCGACGATTACGGTCATCATCCGGTCGAAATGGCCGCCACGCTGGCCGCGGCCCGCGGCGCCTGGCCCGACCGCCGCATCGTGCTGGCGTTCCAGCCGCACCGCTACACGCGCACCCGCGATTGCTTCGAAGACTTCGTGCGCGTGCTGGGCACGGCCGACGCGGTGCTGCTGACCGAGGTCTATTCCGCCGGTGAACCGCCGCTGGTGGCCGCCGATGGCCGCGCCTTGTCGCGCGCCTTGCGCGTGGCCGGCAAGGTGGAACCGGTCTTTGTCGAAGACGTCGCCGAGCTGCCGCAAGCCGTGGTGGATTTCGTGCGCGACGGCGACGTGGTGATTGTTATGGGAGCGGGTTCGATCAGCAAGGTCCCCGCCCAAGTTGGAGAATTGGCATGAACGCGAAATTCGGCAAGGTAGGCGTGTTGTACGGTGGCCGTTCCGCCGAGCGCGAGGTGTCCCTGATGTCCGGGGCCGGCGTGCACCAGGCGCTGTTGAGCGCCGGTGTCGACGCGCACCTGTTCGACACGGGTGAGCGCAGCCTGGCCGACCTGGCCGCCCAGGGTTTTGACCGCGTGTTCATCGCGCTGCATGGCCGCTATGGCGAAGACGGCACGATCCAGGGCGCCCTGGAACTGCTGGGCATTCCCTACACCGGCAGCGGGCCGACGGCGTCCGCGCTCGCCATGGACAAGATCATGACCAAGCGCGTCTGGCTGCAGCAGGGCCTGCCCACGCCGGAATTCGAGATGCTGGATGCCGACACCGAGCTGCGCCTGGTGCCGGACCGCCTGAGCCTGCCGCTGATCATCAAGCCGCCCCACGAAGGCTCGACCGTGGGCATTACCAAGGTGGTGGGCTATTCCGACATGAAGGAAGCCTACGCCCTGGCCGCCAAGTTCGACGCCGAGGTGCTGGCCGAACAGTTCATCCAGGGCCGCGAACTGACCGTCGCGGTGCTGGGCGGGGGCAAGACCGCCCGTGCGCTGCCGGTGATCGAGATCGCCGCGCCTGGCGGCAACTACGACTACGAGCACAAGTATTTTTCGGACGACACCCAGTACTTCTGCCCGGCGACGCTGCCGCCCGCGGTGGCCGAGGAAGTGGCCGACATCGCGGTGCGCGCCTATCGCGCGCTGGGTTGCGAAGGCTGGGGCCGCGCCGATTTCATCCTGGATACCGACAACCGCCCCTGGCTGCTTGAAATGAATACCTCGCCCGGCATGACGAGCCATTCACTGGTTCCCATGGCCGCCCGCGCCACGGGGATGAGCTACGCCGATCTGTGCGTGGCGATCCTGGCCGACGCCTCGTGCAAAGTGCACAGCGCCGCCCGCAACGCTTGACCTGGATACTCTGTGTGGAACGACGCTCGCACCACCAACCTGATCGCCAACACGCTTGCCGTGCTGGCGGTCTGCGCCATGCTCATCGCGGGTGTGGTGTGGGTGGTGCAACGCCCGTATTTCACGCTGTCGGCCATCGAACTGGAGTCCACGCCGGACACCGAGCTGCACTATGTGTCGCCGGGCGCGGTGCGCGCGGCGATAGCTGGGCGCTTCAAGGGCAACTTCTTCACGGTGGACCTGGACGACGCCCGCGAGATCTTCGAGTCGGTGCCCTGGGTGCGGCATGCCACCGTGCGCCGCATCTGGCCCAATGTGCTGCGCGTGCGGATCGAAGAGCAGCAGCCCCTGGCGCTGTGGAACGAAAACCAGATGATCAACACCTGGGGCGAAGCGTTCACGGCCAACACGGGCGAAGTGGACGACGAAACGGTATTGCCGCAGTTCTCCGGGCCCGAGGGCACCGAATCGCTGGTGGTGCAGCGCTACGCCGAACTGGCGCGCTGGTTCGCCCCGCTCGATATGCACGTCAAGCAGTTGGAGCTGAGCCCGCGCTATGCCTGGCGCGTGGTGCTGTCCAACGGCATGTTGCTGGACCTGGGCCGCGATCCGGGCGCCGATGCGCCGGATCCGCATGGCCTGCCCGGCGCGCTGCCGTTCGCGGCTCGCATTCAACGCTTTGTGCAGGCCTGGCCCGCCGTGGCGGGGCGCCTGGAAGGGCGCACCATCACGCAGGCCGACCTGCGCTATCCCAATGGTTTCGCCCTGGCGCTGGCCCCGTTGCCCGCGTCGGAAACCAAATCCAAATCCACACCGAAACCTCCCAAGAAACGCTAACGCCATGACCCGTGACATCAAGGACCTTATCGTCGCCCTCGATATCGGCACCAGCAAGGTGGTGGCTGTGGTGGCTGAAATCCTGCCCGAAGGGCGATTCGAAGTGCTCGGCCTCGGCCAGCACGAATCGCGCGGCATGCGCAAGGGTGTGGTCGTCAATATCGAGACCACTGTGAATTCCATCCAGCGTGCGCTTGAAGAAGCCGAGCTGATGGCAGATTGCAAGATCCGCGACGTCTACACCGGCATCGCCGGCAGCCATATCCGCAGCTTCAACTCCAGCGGCATGGTCGCCGTCAAGGACAAGGAAGTCACCGCCACCGACGTTGCGCGCGTCATCGAGACCGCCAAGGCCGTGAACATTCCCACCGATCAGCAGGTGCTGCACGTGCTGACGCAGGAATTCATCGTCGATGGCCAGGAAGACATCCGTGAGCCCATCGGCATGAGCGGCTTGCGCCTGGAAGTGCGCGTGCACATCGTGACCGGCGCGGTCAGCGCCGCGCAGAACATCGTCAAGTGCGTGCGCCGCTGCGGCCTGGAAGTGCAGGACCTGATCCTGCAGCCCCTGGCCTCCAGCCTGGCCGTGCTGACCGCCGACGAAAAAGAACTGGGCGTCGTGCTGGTTGATATCGGCGGCGGCACCACCGACGTCGCCATCTTCACCGGCGGCGCGATCCGCCACACCGCCGTCCTGCCGATCGCTGGCGACCAGATCACCAACGACATCGCGGCCATGCTGCGCACGCCGACGCCCGACGCCGAGGAAATCAAGCTGCGCTACGGCGTGGCCAAGCAAGTGCTGGCCAGTCCGGATGAATCCGTGGAAGTGCCGGGGCTGGGCGACCGCGGTCCGCGCCAGGTCAAGCGCCAGGCGCTGGGCGCCGTCATCGAGCCGCGCGTGGAAGAACTGTTCACCCTGGTGCAGCAAGTGGTGCGCGATTCCGGCTACGAAGACCTGCTGGCGTCCGGCGTGGTGCTGACCGGCGGCTCGGCGCAGCTACCCGGCATGATCGAACTGGCCGAGGACGTGTTCCTCAAGCCGGTGCGCGTGGCGGTACCCGAATACGAAGGCAGCCTGGCCGACGTGATGCGCAACCCGCGCTTCTCGACCGTGATGGGCTTGCTGCAGGAAGCGCGCATGCAGCGTGTGCGCGGCCGCAAGGTCGCCGCGCAGACGGGCAACTTCAAGAGCCTGCTGGCGCGCATGAAGGAATGGTTTATGAATTAGAGGGGGGCAGGTTGGGGCCTGCTCCTTGGCTTGATCCGCAGCGGTATCGCGGGCCGGGCCAGAAAGGGGAGGCGTCTCAAACCCGTTGCGGACCAAAGCAGTCGGCTTCGGCTTTGAGGCGATTCACAAAATATAGGTTGTTGGGGAATTTTTGTGATTTGCAAAATCGGACTTGTGAGGGAGTCATCATGATGAACTTTGAGATGCTTGAGAACAACACCAAAGGGACCGTAATCAAGGTCGTTGGTGTGGGCGGTGCAGGCGGCAATGCCGTCGCGCACATGATTCGCAGCGGCGTGCACGGCGTGGATTTCATCTGCGCCAACACCGATGCGCAAGCGCTGGCGGCGACCAATGCCCCGGTGCAGATTCGCCTGGGCCGCACGGGCCTGGGTGCGGGCGCCAAGCCCGAGCAAGGCCGCGCGTCGGCGGAAACCGCGCGCGAGGAGATCCGTGCCGCCCTGAACGGCGCGCACATGGTCTTCATTACTGCCGGCATGGGCGGCGGCACCGGCACGGGCGCAGGTCCGGTCGTGGCCGAAGTGGCCAAGGAGCTGGGCATTCTGACGGTGGGCGTGGTGACCAAGCCCTTCACCTTCGAAGGCAACAAGCGCCTGAAGATGGCCGAGGACGGCATCGCCGAACTGGCCAAGCACGTGCATTCGCTCATCGTGGTGCTCAACGAGAACCTCTATGAACTGATGGACGAGGATGCGACGCAGGAAGACTGCTTCCGTTCGGCCGACGATATCCTGCACAACGCGTGCGCGGGTATCGCCGAAATCATCAACGTCGAAGGTAACGTCAACGTCGACTTCGAAGACGTCAAGACGATCATGGGTGAGCAAGGCCAGGCCATGATGGGCACGGCATCGGCTTCGGGCGCTGACCGCGCCCGCGTCGCCGCCGAGCACGCCATCGCCTGCCCGCTGCTGGAAGGCGTGGACCTGAACGGCGCTCGCGGCGTGCTGGTCAACATCACCGCCAGCCGCTCGCTGAAGATGCGCGAAACGCGCGAAATCATGGAAACGATCCGCAGCTACGCTTCGGACGACGCGACCGTGATCTTCGGTACCGCCTACGACGAGTCGATGGGTGAAAACCTGCGCGTGACCGTGGTTGCGACCGGCCTGGGCCGTGCGCAGGCGCGTCCGCAACTGGTGCAGAGCACCGCTGAAGTGCTGCGTACCGGCACCGACAACATGCCCATGGGCACGATGCCGGCCGGTCAGGGCGATTACCGCAATCTGGACATGCCGTCGGTCATGCGCAATCCGCGCAGCCAGGCGTCGGCCCAGGTGCGTGCACTGGAAAGCTCGGGCATGGATCACTTTGACATCCCGGCATTCCTGCGCAAGCAGGCGGATTGAACCCCAGCGCCTGATTCAGGCTCTACATGCACTCCCTCATCTCCGGCTTGCCTGTCCCCGCGGGCAAGCCGGAGGCGGAGCGGCCCGTGTTTCCCTTGCACGGATTGAATAGGGGACGGTTTTATCGGTCGGTCCAGGCGCCTTGATGGCGTTGGGAACCGGACAGAGTTACAATACGTCAGTTACGCCGGCAATCTGTTCGCTATCTTGTCGGCTTCCTGGCTCAAAATACCTTAGTCTCATGTTCCGACAGCGCAGCATTCAGAATCTCGTCCGCACGACAGGCGTCGGCGTCCACTCCGGACGGCGGGTTGAGCTCACCCTGCGTCCGGCGGCGCCCAACACGGGCATCGTGTTCCATCGCGTGGATCTGCCCGAAGTCGTCGACTTGCCGGCGCAGGCTACGGGCGTGGGCGACACCCGCATGGCGTCCGTGCTGCAGCAGGGCAATGTTCGCGTCTCTACGGTGGAACATCTCATGTCGGCATTGGCCGGCCTGGGTATCGACAACCTGCATATCGACCTCACTGCCGAAGAAGTCCCCATCATGGACGGCAGTGCGGCTACCTTCGTATACCTGTTGCGCTCGGCGGGCATCGTCGAGCAGAACGCCCCGAAGCAATTCATCCGCGTGTTGAAGACCGTGGAAGTGCGCGAAGGCGAGGGCCGCACCGAGAAGTGGGCCCGGCTGGAACCCCATGAAGGGTACGCGCTGGCCTTCTCGATCGACTTTCGCCACCCCGCCATCGATTCGACCGCCAATTTCGCCGAGATCGATTTCGCGACCCACTCGTACGTGCGCGAAATCGCGCGTGCCCGCACCTTCGGCTTCGTCAACGAGGTGGAAGCGCTGCGCTCGATGGGCCTGGCCCGCGGCGGCAGCCTGGACAACGCCATCGTCATGGACGAGTACCGGGTGCTCAACAGCGACGGCCTGCGCTACGACGACGAATTCGTGAAGCACAAGATCCTGGACGCCATCGGCGACCTGTATCTGCTGGGCAAACCGCTGGTGGCGCGCTACGTGGCGTGCAAGTCGGGTCACGGCCTGAACAACCAGTTGGCCCGCGCCCTGCTCGAGCAGCGCGACGCCTGGGAATTGATCACTTACGAATCGCAAGCCGAAGCGCCGCAGGCCTTCCGGCACGAATGGCAACTGGCCTGAGGCCGGTTCGCCGATAAGGGCCGGCATGGCGGGGTCCGTCCCCGGCTGAAGTCCGGTCCTGCCACAGGATGGCGCCAGCCGCCCTGTCCTGTCCTCCTCAAGGCGCCATCCAGGCGTAACCCGAGGGTTCATAGGGTCCGATAACGTGGTTTCGCTTGGTATCCCGGCGGACTGCGCCTCGGACAAGCCGGGCTATCTCAGCTACTCTTGTGGTGCTTCAATAGCTTGGCGACTGCGTCGGCCAGCGGCCCGGGGCGCAAGGTGTCATGCAGCGCTTCAAAGGCACCCAGGGCGGTATCGCCCAGCGGTTGCGCTTCCTTTGGGGGCAGCGGCTGGCGGGCGCCGGGCTTGGGCAGGCCCGCTTGTACCTTGACGGCAATTTCGTTAAGGTTCCAGCCTTGGTCCGATAAGGCCTGCGCGATGCGCGGGGCCAATTGACGCATCTTCGCCGCGTGCGCGGCACTGGGCACCACCAGTTGAAGGCGCTGGTTTTCCAGCTTGCCTACCTGGCACACGGCGCCCAACGGGGCGGGCAGAATCGCCGCCACCGCATATTGGATTTGCAAGTGCTTGCGGGCGGTTGCCAGTACGCCGGCGCCCCGCATGTCATGACCCAGCCATCCCAGGGCGGTATTTTCTTTCCGCCGGCTGGAACTGGAACGTTGACGGTATGAAGTGGGTCTATTCATCCCGGCTCTAAGAATTAGGAAGCAAACCTTGAAAATAGTGATTATGCACGCCCGCGAAGGGCAGGACGGGCATTTCACCCTGGGAGGCGCACGATTGGCGTTGTTTCTGGGGGGCGCCCTGATGACCGCCGCCATCTTTGGCGCCGCGCTTCAGCGCTACCTTACTCCCATCCTGCCGGCGGTACACACGGTGGGGTGGCCGCTGTCCGGACAGCCGGGACGCGACGCCGATTTCCTGCGCGGCAACATGAATCTGCTGGCTGCCAAGGTGGGCGCGCTGCAGGCCAAGCTGGTCAGCATCGACGGGCTGGGTCAGCGGGTGGCTCAGGTGGCCGGGGTGGCCTATACCGATCCGGAAGTGGCCAAGCAACTGGCCGCGGCGCCCGCCGACGCGAACCACGCGCCCGAGGCGACCCAGGTCATGGACGACCTGTTCACCGATCGCACGCCGCCTACCGCGGCCTCGGCCGAAGCGCTGGGCCGCCAGCTGGACGAAATCCAGGAACGGCTGGCGCTGCAAACCGACAATCTCAAGCTGCTGGACGCGGCGCTGACCCGGCGTTCGGCCGATCAGGCCCGCATGCCCACGGCCATGCCCATTACCGATTATCCGTATCTCAGCTCGTCCTACGGCTGGCGCCGCAATCCCGTGACCGGGCGCCAGGCCATGCACGAAGGCCTGGACTTTGCCGCACCGCCGGGCACGCCCATCCTGGCCGCTTCGGGCGGAGTGGTGCTGGAAGCCAAGTTCCTGCCGGGCTACGGCAACATGGTTGAAATCGACCATGGCGACGGCCTGATCACCCGCTACGCCCACGCCTCGTCGCTGCTGGTCAAGCAAGGCCAACTGGTCGAACGGGGCCAGCAGGTCGCCCGGGTGGGCTCGTCGGGCCAATCCACCGGTCCGCACCTGCATTTCGAGGTCCGGCTGGCTGGGCAACCGCTGGATCCGCGCCTGTTCCTGGGCCCGCAGCAGCACGCGCCGCCCGCGGTGGCGCAGGTCGGCGCCAGCGGCGCCGCGCGCTGACCCCTAATCCGGGCTACAGTGCCACCCTGGCCATAGGGTCAGGCTATTGCGCTCCAGGTGCGTTAAACTGGTTCGTTTCCCAGCGGACCCCCGCTCAACCAAATAACATCAAGTCACGGGCGACGCTGCCCTCAGCCTTTTGCTTGGCGCGGCGTGGTTCGTGCGGCCGACATACGCATGGTTTCTCTGCTCAAAAAACTCATAGGTAGCCGCAACGACCGGCTGCTTAAGCAGTATCGCAAGCTGGTAACCCAGATCAATGGGCTGGAGCCCAAGATCTCCGCGCTCTCCGATGCGGAGCTGGCGGCCAAGACCGAGGAGTTCAGCGCCCGCCACGCCCAGGGCACGTCCCTGGACGACTTGCTGCCGGAAGCCTTCGCCGTCGTGCGCGAAGCCGGCAAGCGGGTTTTCGGCATGCGTCACTTTGATGCGCAGTTGCTGGGCGGCATCGCCTTGCATAGCGGCAAGATTGCCGAAATGCGCACGGGTGAAGGCAAGACGCTGATGGCGACGCTGCCGGTCTACCTGAACGCGATCGCCCGCAAGGGCGTGCACGTGGTGACGGTGAACGATTACCTGGCCCGCCGTGACGCTGAATGGATGGGGCGCCTGTACCACTTCCTGGGCCTGTCCACGGGCGTGGTGGTACCGCAGCAGCCGAACGAGGAAAAGAAGGCCGCCTACGCCGCCGACATCACGTACGGCACCAATAACGAATTCGGCTTCGACTACCTGCGCGACAACATGGAATACCGTGTTGAAGACCGGCGCCAGCGCGCGTTGTTCTACGCGATCGTCGACGAAGTGGACTCGATCCTGATCGACGAGGCGCGTACGCCCCTGATCATTTCCGGCCAGGCCGAAGACCACACCGAGCTGTACATCCGCATGAATGCGGTGCCCCCGCTCCTGACCCGCATGGCCAGCGAGCCCAAGCCGCAAGAGCCGGAACCCGAAGGCGACTACTGGGTCGACGAAAAGAGCCAGCAGGTCTATCTGTCGGAAGCCGGCCATGTCAATGCCGAAGGCATCCTGGCGCGCCTGGGCATCCTGCCCGAGGGCGAGTCGCTGTACGACCCGCGCCATATCGCCCTGATGCACCACCTGATGGTGGCGCTGCGCGCCAACTCGCTGTTCTTCCGCGACCAGCAGTATGTGGTGCAGGACGGTGAAGTCATCATCGTCGACGAGTTCACGGGCCGCCTGATGGTGGGCCGCCGTTGGTCCGATGGCCTGCACCAGGCCGTCGAAGCCAAGGAAGGCGTGAAGATCCAGCACGAGAACCAGACGCTGGCGTCCATCACGTTCCAGAACTACTTCCGCATGTACGAAAAGCTGTCCGGCATGACCGGCACGGCCGACACGGAAGCGTACGAATTCCAGGAAATCTACGGGCTTGAAACGGTCATCATCCCGACCAACAAGCCCATGATCCGCAAGGATCAGAACGACCAGGTCTTCAAGACCGACGCGGAAAAGTACAACGCGATTCTCGAAGACATCCGCGATTGCCACGAGCGCGGCCAGCCGGTGCTGGTGGGTACCACCAGCATCGAGAATTCCGAGCTGCTGTCGGGCCTGCTGAAAAAGGCCAAGCTGCCGCACGAAGTGCTGAACGCCAAGCAGCATGCCCGCGAAGCCGAGATCGTCGCCGAAGCCGGCAAGCCAGGCCACATCACCATCGCCACCAACATGGCGGGCCGCGGCACCGACATCGTGCTGGGCGGCAGCGTGGACAAGCAGGTGGACCTGATCCGCGCCGACGAGTCGCTGTCCGAGGCCGAAAAGAATGCGCGCATCGAGAAGATCCGCGCCGACTGGAAGCCGCTGAACGAACAGGTGAAGGCCGCCGGCGGCCTGCGCATCATCGGTACCGAACGCCACGAATCGCGCCGTATCGACAACCAGCTGCGTGGCCGTGCCGGCCGCCAGGGCGACCCGGGTTCGTCGCGCTTCTACCTGTCGCTGGAAGATTCGCTGATGCGCATCTTCGCGGGCGACCGTGTGCGCGCCATCATGGAGCGCCTGAAGCTGCCCGAGGGCGAACCCATCGAAGCGGGCATGGTGACCCGCTCCATCGAAACCGCGCAGCGCAAGGTGGAAGGCCGCAACTTCGACATCCGCAAGCAATTGCTGGAATACGACGACGTCGCCAACGACCAGCGCAAGGTGCTGTACTCGCAGCGCAATGACGTGCTGGAGGCCGCCAGCGTGGGCGCCACGGTGGAAAACCTGCGCGACGCCGCGGTGGTCGACCTGTTCAACACGTATGTGCCGCCGGAATCGGTGGAAGAGCAGTGGGACATCCCGGCGTTGCAAAAGGCGCTGGAAGCCGACTGGCAGATCCGTCTGCCGCTGGTCGAGATGCTCGAAAAAGAAGCCTCCCTGACCGACGAAGACCTGCGCGAACGTGTGGTCGCCGCGGCGCGCGACATCTACCAGGCCAAGGTCGAGCAGGTGGGCGCCGAATCGTGGGCGCAGTTCGAGCGTTCGATCATGCTGCAGGCGATCGACACGCACTGGCGTGAACACCTGTCGGCGCTGGATTACCTGCGTCAGGGCATCCATCTGCGCGGTTACGCCCAGAAGAACCCCAAGCAGGAATACAAGCGCGAGGCCTTCGAGCTGTTCTCGGGCATGTTGGACCGCATCCGCGACGATGTGGTGCGCGTACTGATGACCGTGCGGGTGCAGTCGTCCGAGCAGGTTGAGCAGGCCGAAGCCGAGGCCGCCCAGCCGCACGTGCAGAACGTGCAATACCACCACTCCGACTACGACGAGGCCCTGGCCCAGTCGGCCACGGAAGAGGGCGCGCAGCCGGTGCGCAACGCGCTGCCCAAGGTGGGCCGCAACGATCCGTGCCCGTGCGGCAGCGGCAAGAAGTACAAGCAGTGTCACGGCAAGCTGGTCTGACCGGATAACGCCATGCTGCATTCCGTCGGCCACACTGAATTCGACCATGCCGTGGTCATGGTGCGCGACCGGCTGGATGCGCTGGCGCCGCATTTCGAGCGCCAGGGCTTTCACCTGAGCGACAAGGCGGTGCACAACCTGGGGTCGTGCAATCGCCTCATCGTGCTGGAAGGCACCTATGTCGAGTTGCTGGGCTGGCCGCCCGGCGCGCCGCCGGCCCGCAAGGAAATCGCCGATTCTCCCTTCGGGCTCGAAGCACTGGTGTTTCGCACGTATGACGCCGAGGCCACACGCGAGCGCCTGCTGGCTGCCGGCTTCGCGGTCAATCCCATGCAGGAATTGAGCCGGCCGGCCATGCTGGACGGCCAGGAAGTCCAGGCCCGTTTCCACACCGTGCGATTTGCCGAGCAGCCGCTGCCCGGCATCCGCATGTATTTCTGCCGCCACCTCACCCCCGAGTGCGTCTGGTCGCCTGAGCTCATGGCTCACCCCAACGGGGCGCGCAGCCTGACGCGCATCGATGCGCGGGCTGCCCAGGCGCGCCAGGTGGCTGAACGCCTGGCCCTGGTGGCGGGCGTGAAGGCCGAAGCCGCCGCAGGCGGTTGGGACGTGCCGCTGGCCAACCTGCGCATCCACGTGCAGGAAGACCCTTCGGCAACCCTGCCGGTCCTGTCCACGCTGACGCTGGAAAACCGCGACGGCGCGCACTACACGCTCGATACCGGTCTTTGAACCGGGGCGCGGCCGCTCGGCCGCGTCTGCTTGTCTTCCCCTCTGACGACCCGACCCATAAAAAAGGGCCGGTTGATCCTGCGCGCTTTCCGGGCAAACCCGGGTTGCGAGGCAAAGTGTATGCACTTTAGTATGCACTTCATCCTCCCTGCACGGAACGCCCTGGCGGCCCCGCTTCCCTATGACGCAATCCCGACCCGCAGCCCGCACCTCGGCCGGACAGGCCGAGCTGTACAGCGCCGTCAAGGCCATGGCGGTGAGCTTCGAGTTCAAGCCGGGCGAACGCATCAATGAAGTGGAGCTGGCCCGGCGCCTGAACGTGAGCCGCACGCCGCTGCGCGAAGTGCTGAACCAACTGATGGTGGAAGGCTTTCTGAGCCGTTCGGTGAACCGTGGCTTCATCGCCCGCCTGCTGGATGCCAAACAGATCCACAGCCTCTATGAATACCGGGCGGTGCTGGAAGCCGGGATTGCCCGCGCCGCCTGCGAACGCGCTACCGACGAAGAGCTGGCCGGGTTGCGCGCTTTTGTCGAACGCTCGCGCGACGAGCCCGAGGACAGCGACGCGACTCGCCTGCTGGAGCTGGACGAGGCTTTTCACCTGACCCTGGCACGCCTGTCGCGCAACGAGGAATTCGTGCGGGCGCTGGAAAGCGTGAATGCACGCATCCATTTCGTGCGCTGGATAGACATGCAGCAGGGCCGCCGCAGCCATACGCAGGGCGAGCACATGCGCATTGTCCAGGCGCTGGAGCGACGCGATGTCGACGCCTTGCCGGACATGATGTGCAGCCACATCGGCCGGCGGCTGGACCAGATCACGGATGTCATCCGCACCGGTTTTTCCACAATTTACATGCGGGACCAGGCCGAACCCGCCTCGGCAGCGCCGGCCAACACCACAACATCAGGGGAAAAAACATGACCTACACATCGATCCGGCGCGCCTTGGCGGCCGTCTGCGCGCTGGCCGCGCTGGGAGGCGGCCTGACCGCCGCGCCTGCCCATGCCGACGAAAAGCCGCTGGTGCTGGTGGTGCCGTACCCGCCGGGCGGCAGCACCGACATCCTGGCCCGCATCCTGCAACCACGACTGTCGCAGGAGCTGGGCGGCCGGGCGGTGGTGGTCGAAAACCGGCCGGGCGCGGCCAGCCAGATCGCGACCGCGTTCGTGGCGCGCGCCGAGCCCGACGGCAGCACGCTGCTGGTCAGCTTCGACAACCACGGCATCAATCCCGCCGTGAAGCCCAAGCTGCCCTATGACACGTTCAAGGACTTCGTCGCCATCACCCAGACCGTGCGCTTTCCGCTGGTACTGGGCGCCAACCCTGGCGTGCCGGGCGACAACCTGAAGGAATTCCTGGCGGCGGCCGCCAAGCAGCCTGCCAACAAATTCAACTATGCGTCCACCGGCGTCGGTTCGCTGAACCACCTGGCGCCGGAAGAGCTCAAGCGCCTGTCCAAGGTGGAGCTGCTGCATGTTCCCTACGGCGGGGGCGGGCCCGCCATCCAGGCGGTGGTGGGCGGCCAGGCGAACATGACCTGGCTGAGCTTTGCCGCGCTGCGCGGCCAGATTCAGGCCGGCAAGATCAAGCCGTTGGCCGTGGCCGGCGATAAGCGCCTGCCGGAATTGCCCAATGTGCCGACGGTGGCCGAGTCGGGTTTTCCGGGCTTCGTGGCCTATTCCTGGAGCGGCATGTTCGCCCCCAAGGGGACGCCGGACGCCACCATCAAAAAGCTGACGCAGGCATTCAACACGGTGCTGGTGGACGCGGACGTCAAGAAGAAGCTGCAGGAAGCGGGCTTCGAGATCGTGGCGTCCAACGGCCCGGCGCTGGATGCCTACGTGAAGGCGGAATACGACCGCTGGAGCACCTTCATCAAGAGCAGCAACATCAATCTGGATAACTGAGCGGTTCGCGGCGGGGCGCAACGGCGTTCCGCCCGGCCCGCGCATCGCGTGGAGAAGACATGGATACCTTGACCGGCGCCGAAGCAATGGTGCGGATGCTGCAACACAACGGCGTCAAACACATATTCGGCCTTTGCGGCGATACCAGCCTGCCGTTCTACGACGCGCTATACCGGCTGGACCACGGCATGCAGCACGTGCTGACCCGGGACGAGCGCAGTGCCGGCTACATGGCCGATGCCTATGCGCGCGTGACCGGCAAGGTCGGTGTGTGCGAAGGCCCCAGCGGCGGCGGCGCGACCTATCTGTTGCCAGGGCTGGTGGAGGCCAATGAGTCATCCATTCCGGTGCTGGGCATCACGTCCGACGTGGCAGTGGGCTCGCGCGGCAAATACCCGCTGACCGAATTGGATCAGGAGGCGCTGTACCGGCCGCTGACGAAATGGAATCGCACGATCGATCGCGCGGATCAGATTCCCGGCATGGTGCGTGCCGCATTCCGCGCGATGACCACCGGCAAGCCCGGCTCGGCGCACCTGTGCTTTCCGTACGACGTGATGAAGCAGCAAGTGGATGCCTCCGATATCTGGGCGCAGCCGGAGCATGCGCGCTTTCCGTCGCTGCGTTTCGCGCCGGATCCGGCGGATGTGGCGCGTGCCGCGCAGCGGTTGGCAGGCGCGCGTTCACCCGTGATCATTTGCGGCGGCGGGGTGGTGATCGCGGGTGCCAGCGGTGCCCTGCAGGAACTGGCCGAGAGCCTGAAAGCGGCCGTGTGCGTCACCGTCAGCGGACAGGGCAGCCTGGCCGATACGCATCCGCTGAACGCGGGCGTGGTGGGATCGAACGGCGGCGTGATGGCCACCCGCGATGTGGTGGCCGCGGCCGACGTGGTGCTGTTCGTCGGTTGCCGGGCGGGATCGACGTCGACCGAGCACTGGCGCTTTCCGAGCCGGGATGTGCCGATCCTGCATATCGACATCGACCCGATGGTGATCGGCGCCAACTACCTGACCGAAGTCGGCCTGGTCGGCGACGCCAAGCTCGCGCTGGAGGCGCTGGGCGCCGAAGTCCGGGCGCGCCTTGCGCACCGGCCGTCCGATGCCGTGGATGGCGCGGTGCTGGCCGGGCGCGCGAAGGCCGCGCGGCGCGCGCAGCTGGAGCCGCTGGCCGCCAGCCTGGAGACGCCGATCCGCCCGGAACGTGTGGTGCAGTCGCTGAACCGCCTGCTGCCCGATGACGCGGTAGTGTGCGCCGATCCCGGCACGCCTTGCCCGTATTTCTCGGCCTACTACGACGTGTCGCGCCCGGGGCGCCATTTCATCACCAACCGCGCGCACGGCGCGCTGGGGTTCTCGATGTCGGCGGCATTGGGGGCGTGGGTGGGACGGCCACAGTCCAAGTGCGTGTCCGTCATGGGCGACGGCAGCTTTGGCTTCACGGTGGGCGAGCTGGAAACCATCGTGCGCCACAAGGCGCCGCTTTTGATGATCGTGTTTTCGAATTCGGTCTACGGCTGGATCAAGGCCAGCCAGAAGGCGGGTTACGACAAGCGCTACTACAGCGTGGACTTCGACCGCACCGACCATGCCCGCATCGCCGAGGCCTATGGCGTGAAGGCGTGGCGGGTGGAAGACCCGGCCAAGCTGGACGCGGCGATCAAGGCGGCCATGGAACATGACGGCCCGGCGTTGATCGACGTGGTGTCGCAGCCGCTGCAGGATACGGCGGCGCCGGTGAGTCAGTGGATGGGCTGAGGCCCGGACAGGAACGGGGCCCGTGGGCCCCGTTTTTTTTGCGCCGTGTTCAGTGCGGCTCGGGAGTGGGCACCAGGTGATTGACGCCGGTGCGCAAGTCCGCCTGGTCGACGCCGTAGATGTGCAGGGACACGGCGACGCCGGGGCCGGCGTTGCCCAGGCGATGGATCTGGCGCAAACCCGGCGTGGCGGTGACGATGTCGCCGGGGCGGCGGCAGGCCTCGCCGCAGGCGATGGCGGCGGCCGCATCCGGGTCCCAGCGGTAGTGGGTTTCGGCCAGCTCTCCCTGCAGCACTTGGTAGGTGCACCAGGTCTTGTGGCCATGCACCGGGCTGAATTGCCCCGGCCGCCAGATCAGGTAGGCCACGGTGAAGGCGCCATGCGGATCGGCATAGGCGATGTGACGGGTGTAGGTGTCGGCGCGGCCGGCACGCAGGTCTTCGGGCAGGTCTTGCAGCATGTCGCCGGCATTGGCGACGCTGGCGGCCAGGTCGCGCAGCAGGGCGCGCGCCGCATTCAGCTGGGCGGCCTGCACCGACTCGCACAGCGAGCGCAGGTCGGCGGTGGCAAGTTGGACAGAAGGCATGCGTACCCCCCCTGAATGACAAGCCTTCATCTTAGGGATTCGTCATGGAATGCCTTTGCCAATTTCGGCCGTTTGACGGGAAAGATTGGAAAAAAATTCCATTCTTGCCACGGCCCGGCGCTCCTATACTGATCCGCTTCATGGCACAACTCTGGGGAGTCAGATATGGATCTGGGGATCAGCGGCAAGACTGCATTGGTGTTCGGCGGCAGCCGAGGCATGGGCCGGGCGTGCGCCCTGCAATTGGCGCGCGAGGGCGTGGCGGTGACTATTGCGGCCCGCAACCCGCAGACGCTGGAGCAGGCCGCCGCCGAGATTTCACGCGAAACGGGCATCGGCGTCGGCTGGGTCTCGGCCGACCTGACGCTGGACGCGGGACGCGAGGCCGCGCTGGCCGCCTGCCCGCATCCCGACATTCTGATCAACAACGCCGATGGCCCGATGCCGGGCGATTTCCGCAACTGGAGCCATGACGACTGGATCGCAGCACTCGATTCCATGATGCTGGGGCCGATCGACATGATCCGCCGCGTGGTGGACGGCATGATCGAGCGGCGCTTCGGACGCATCGTCAACATCGTGTCGCGCAGCGTCAAGGCGCCGCATGCCGAGCTGGGGCTGTCCAACGGCGCGCGCGCCGGGCTGATCGGCTTTGTGAGCGGCCTGGCGCGCCAGACCGTGCGCCACAACGTGACCATCAACAATCTGCTGCCGGGCGCGTTCGCCACCGACGCGCAGGCGCGCCACATCCGCGGCATGCTCGAGGAAACCGGCAAGACCTTCGAACAACTGTGGGACGAACGCGGGCGCGCCAGTCCGGCGGGCCGTTATGGCCAGCCCGAGGAACTGGGGGCGCTGTGCGCCTATGTCTGCTCGGCGCAGGCCAGCTACATGACTGCGCAGAACATCCTGCTGGACGGCGGCGGCTACCCCGGCACGTACTGATCCGCCGCCAGGCAAGGGTGTTCCGCGGCTGGACGCGGGCAGGGGGAAAGGGCAAGATTGGGCCGATATCGCTTGAGGAACCTCAATGGACCAGACGGACATCAAGATCTTGGCGTTGCTGCAGAAAGACGCCACCTGTTCGGTCGCCGAAATCGCCGAGCAGGTGAACCTGTCCGTCACCCCTTGCTGGCGCCGTATCCAGAAGCTCAAGGACGACGGCGTCATCGCGCGCAATGCCATCTTGCTGGACCCGCGCGCGCTCGGCCTGAACCTGACTGTGTTCGTGTCCATCAAGACCAGCCAGCACAACGAGAAATGGACGCAGAGCCTGATCAACGCCGTCATGGCGCTGCCCAACGTGGTGGAATTTCACCGCATGGCCGGCGACATCGACTACCTGCTCAAGGTGGTGGTCGAAGACATGGCGGCCTATGACCGCTTTTACCGTCGCCTGATCGGGGCGGTGGACCTGCTGGACGTCAGTGCCAGCTTCTCGATGGAAGTCATCAAGAGCACCACCGAGCTGCCGCTGGACGCGGTCTAGCGGCGGGCTGCCAGGGCCGGTCCGCCAGGCGCGCAATTTTTTTCCCCTGCGGCCCCCTTCGGGGAATACAAATTTCTTTCGGCGTGTTGCGAGACGGCAATCTCGCAATTCTTTTGCGCGGCAGGCGGCGTACGATATCCGTCACTCCAGCTATGGAATGAACCGGGATATCAGAGGACCCTATGTCGTTGGCAGTACCCGCCGGCTGCGCCGGATTGGCGAAGACGCAACCCGCGTCGGTGCAAGCGCTTTTGGATGGATGGAACGGCACTGACGATCTGTGGGTGTTCGCCTACGGTTCCCTGATCTGGCATCCCGGTTTCGCCTGGCGCGAACGCCGCCTGGCGACGGTGCGCGGTTACCACCGGTCCCTGTGCCTGTGGTCGCACGATCATCGCGGTTCTCCCGATAATCCCGGCCTGGTGTTTGGCTTGAACCGTGGCGGCTGTTGCCGTGGCGTGGCCTTTCTGGTTGCCGCCAGCGACGTGCCCACGGTTTTCGAGGCGCTGTGGCGCCGCGAAATGGTCACCGGCGCGTATACCCCGCGGTGGTTGACCTGCCATACCGAACAGGCGCCGGTGCGCGGCCTGGTCTTCCTGTTGAACCGTGCCTGCCATGAGTACGCGGCCGACCTGACCGACGACCGCCTGCTGGCATCGGTGCGCAATGCGGTCGGGCATTCCGGCCCCTGCCTGGACTACGTGGTGGAAACCGAGAGGGCCTTGCGGGCCCACGGCATCGACGACTGGCGCCTGGGCGAACTGGTGCGCCGGCTGGGCCTGCAGCCCTGCTGAGGCTGCGCACGCGAACAAACGGGGCCTTTTGGCCCCGTTTCATTTCAGACGAAATCCCGTGGTGTAGACGCGTCAGAACGACCAGCGGCCGAACATGAACAGCACGTTGCCCGCGCCCCGCGACCCGGGGATGTAGGTGGCATACAGCATGGTGTCCTTGTAGCCGGCCGACACCAGCGGCAGCACGCCAGGGAAGGGCACATAGCTCATGATGTCGTGGCGCGCGGTCAAAAATACCGTGTAGCCGGCGCCCAGGCGGAAGTTCTCGCCGACCCGTCCGATCTTCAGGAAGCCGTAGCCGGCGATGGGCTCGACCTTGCTGTGCGAATCCAGGAATGCCATGGCGTACAGGCCCTGCCAGTCGCCGTCTTCGTCATAGATGCTGCGGCCGTAGCCGCCACCCCAGGCCAGTTCGTTGAAGCTGTCGATCTTTTCGCGGCTGTACATGGCCCGGTTGTGCCATGAATACCCGCTGAAGTAGAGGTCGTTGCCGCCTTCGTTCCAGATCTGGTCGATCCGGTTGCAGGCGGACTGCGCCCAGGAGGGCATGTTGTCACAGGCGTGCGCGGCGGCGCTGAAAGTCGAGAGCAGCAGGCAAAATAGAGCTGCCCGGAGTCTGGCGGTCATGGGCGGAACAGGAAATATGATGACGATCTCGTTACTGTAACGGAGCGCCTTTCATATTTACTGTCACATCGCTGTCAAATAGCCGCCGAAGACATCCGATGAAACATTGACGTGCAGGTCCGTTGCGGGCGCGCTACAGCAGGAAGATGGTCGCCAATCCCAGGAAGATGAAAAAGCCCAGGGAGTCGGTGGCGAAGGTCAGCAGCACCGACGATCCCATGGCCGGATCCTTGCCGAAGCGGGCCCGCAGCATGGGCACCAGCACGCCCACCGACGCGCCCACCAGCATGTTGCAGATCATGGCGGCCATCATGACCAGCGCGATCGACAGCGAATGCGAAATGGCCCAGGCGAACAGGGCGGCCACCAGGCTGCCGCACAGGCCCACCATCAGGGTCACGAACAGCTCGCGCTTGACCAACTGCCACAGGTTGCGGCCGGTGATCCGGCCCATGGCCAGGGCGCGGATGATCAGCGTCATGGTCTGATTGCCCGAATTGCCGCCGATGCCGGCGACGATGGACATCAGAAACGCCAGGATGACGATCTGGCTGACGGTGCCTTCGAATTGCGACGCCACGAATGACGCCGTGGCGGCGGTACAGAGGTTGAACAGCAACCACGGCGCGCGGTTGCGCAGTGCGGTGCTGACCGGCGCGAAGATGTCTTCTTCTTGCAGACCGGCGCGCGACAGGGCCTGTTCCTGGGAGTCTTCGCGCATCACGTCGACGACGTCGGCGATGGTGACGCGGCCGATCAGGCGGCCCTGGTCGTCCATGACGGGGGCGGACACGAGGTCGTAGCGTTCGAAGGCGCCGGCGGCGTCGGCGTCGGAATCCAGCGGATTGAGCGCCAGGAAGTCCGAGTTCATGACTGCGCGCACTTCGGTTTCGGGTTCGCTGACCAGAAGGCGCGACAGTGGCAGGATGCCTTGCAGCTTGTCCTGGCGGTCGACCACGAAGATCTGGTCGGTGTGATCGGGCAATTCATGCAGGCGGCGCAGGTAGCGCAGCACGACTTCGAGCGTGACGTCTTCGCGCACGCGGACCATTTCGAAGTCCATGATGGCGCCGACGCTGTCTTCCGGATAGCCCATGGCCTCCAGCAACTGCGCGCGCTCTTCTTCGGTCAGGCCCTTCTGGACTTCGGCCACCACGTCGGGCGGCAGGTCGGGCGCCAGGTCCGCCAGCTCGTCGGCGTCCATGTTGCCGGTGGCGGCCACCAGGTCCTGGCGGTCCATCGCTTCGATCAGCGATTCGCGCACCCAGTCTTCGACCTCGAGCAGGACGTCCGCGTCGTGCTCGGGGCTGACCAGCTTCCAGATGGCCTGGCGTTCGTCCTTGGGCAGCGATTCCAGGATGAAGGCGATGTCTGCCGGGTGCAGGCCGTCCAGCAGGGTCTTGAGTTCTGCTTCGTGCTGGCGGTGCACCAGGTCTTCGACCAGGGAGGCTTTGGCGTCGCCTTCCTCCTGGCGATGCACCAGATCGGCGACCAGTTGCTGGCGGCGCAGGCGCTCCTGCACTTCCGCCAAGGCGTGTTGCGCGTCTTCCGGGTCGAGGCGACGGGGCGTCGCAGGCGGTTTCTGCGCGGCGGCGGACTGCGTCATGCGTTACGGCTCAAAGAGTAGGAAGGGGGCGGCTGCGCCGCGCTTCGTCGGTAGCGACGTAGGTCAGGGTGGCTTCGGTGACCTTGACCACTTCGGCGTCCAGGCGCTGGCGTTCCGCGTAGACCTCGACCGAGACGGTGACGGAGGTCTTGCCGGTCTTGATCACCGCGGCGTAGAAGCTGAGCAGGTCGCCCACGAAAACGGGCTGCTTGAACTGGAAGGCATTGACGGCGACGGTGGCGACCCGGCCGGCCGCGCGGCGGGCGGCGGGAATGGACCCCGCGATGTCGACCTGGGACATGATCCAGCCGCCGAAAACGTCCCCGTGGATATTGGCGTCGGCCGGCATCGGCATGACGCGCAATACCGCGTCGCGATCGGCGGGCAAAGTCGTGAAGGGGGTTTTGGTGCTGGAGGTCATGCGGCCGGCTCCAATGCAAGGCAACCAGCCGATTATGCAGGAAAAACGTGGCCCCCGGGCGCGTGCCGGGGGCCTGCTGACGCGGTTTGTGGCGGGATCAGGAAGCCAGCTTGACGATGCCGTAGCCGCCCACCAGCAACCAGGCGTAGAGGATCAGGCCCAGCGCCATCACGCGAGGGCCGGCCTTGCGGATCTGCGCGAAGCGGGTTTCGATGCCCAGCGCGGTCATGGCCATGGTCAGCGCGAAGACGTCCAGGCGGCGGATGGCGGCCACGGCATCGGCCGGAATGATATTGAGCGAGTTGATGATGGCCAGGACCAGGAAGCCGACCGCGAACCAGGGGATGGGCAGCTTGGCGCCCTTGGCCTGGCCGCCGGCGTGGCTGGCGGCGCTGCGCAGGTACAGCCCCAGGACCAGCAGCACCGGCACCAGCAGGGCGACGCGGGTCATCTTCACGATGGTGGCCACTTCCGTGGTGGCCGGGTCGATGTTGCTGGCCGCGCCGACCACCTGCGCCACTTCGTGGATGGTGCCGCCGATGTAGATGCCCAGGGCCTGGGTGTCGAACTGCAGCCAGCCCGCGTGGTACAGCACGGGATACAGGAACATGGACAACGTGCCGAACAGCACCACGGTGGCCACGGCGACGGCGCTCTTGTGCGGGGCCGCGCGCAGGGTCGGCTCGAAGGCCAGCACGGCGGCCGCGCCGCAGATGGCGCTGCCGGCCGCGGTCAGCATGGCGGTGTCGCGGTCCAGGCCCAGCAGGCGCTGGCCGACCAGGGTGCCGATCAGCAGCGTGCCCACCACCACCGCGACCGACACGGCCAGGCCGGGCAGGCCCACGGCGGCGATCTGCTGGATGCTGATGTTCAGGCCATAGAAGGCCACGGCGATGCGCAAGAGGCGGCGCGCGGTGAAATTGACGCCCACGCCCCAATCCACCGGCATCGTGCCGCGCAGGAAGTTGCCGTACAGCATGCCGCAGACGATGCCGACCACCAGGGGCGAAAAACCCAGCTGGCGGATGGCGGGCAGGTCGGCCAGCTGCATGACGGCGGCGGCCATGAGGCCGACGAACAGCACGCCGTTGAGTTTGTCGCGCCAGGGGGTGGCGGTGGCAGCCGAAACGGAGGGGCTGGCCGGGGTGGCGGGAGACAGCGGGGCGGTGGTGCTGGTGGCGGAGCTCATGGCGGGCCTTTGGGCATATCTAAATAACTAGGCGAAATATTAATTTCAGGCCTACTATTTGAAAAATCTTTATTTTCAATATGAAGTATCAGGAATTCTGATATTTGTGCGGCACGCCATCGCCACCTCCCCAGTCTTGCGCCCATGACTCCTGATCAACTGCTTACCTTCGCCGCCGTGGCCGACGCCGGCAACATCAGCCGGGCCGCGCAGACACTGCATCTGTCGCAGCCTGCGGTGTCAGGCCAATTGCGTGCCTTGCAGGAATGGTTTGGCGAGCCGCTATACCGCCGCAGCGGCCACGGCATCGCGCTGACCGAAGCCGGCGAGCGCGTGGCTGAACAGGCGCGCCAATTGCGTCAGGTGTACCGCCAGGCCCAGGCGGTGCGTGAATCCTGGCGCGGGCTGGAAACCGGCGCGTTGCGGCTGGGGGCCAGCACCACGCCGGCCAGCTATCTGCTGCCCGCCTTGGTGGCGGACTTTCGTCATGCCTTTCCGGCGGTCAGCCTGCATCTGTCCGATGGCAACACACGGGAAATCGTCGAGCGCCTGCCCGCGCTGGACCTGGCCTTCATTGAAGGCGACGTGCCGGCAGGCCTGCCCGGCGACACCGCGGTGCACGCCTGGCGGCAAGATGAAGTGGTGGCGATCGTGCGGGCCGACCACGCCCTCGCGGGCAAGGGGGCGGTGACGCTGCGGGACCTGGGGGCGTCACCGCTGGTGATGCGCGAACCGGGTTCAGGCGTGCGACGGTTGGTCGAGCGGGCCTTCGCCGATGCGGGGCTGGCCCCGTCGGTGGGGCTGGAGCTGGCGGGCGTGGAAGGCGTGAAGCAGGCCGTGCGCGCCGGCCTGGGGGTGGGCTTCGTGTCGGCGATGTCGATGCGGCACGAAGACGGTGCGCTGGCGGCGTTGCGGCTGTTGCCCCGGCCGCTGACACGCACCCTGAGCATCCTGGTGCCGCACGCGGATGCCGCCGCCCGCGCCGCCCAGCGCTTCCTGGCGATGTGCCTGGCGGTGGGCGCGGGGCAACCGGTCTAGCGCATTACTTGGCCAGGCGCTTGAGCGCCAGCTGCACCCAGTAGGTGCCGCCCAGCGGCAGCAGGTCATCGTTGAAATCGTAGCTGCCGTTGTGCAGCATGCAGGGGCCCAGGCCGTGGCCGGTGGCGCGGTGGTCGCCGCTGCCGTTGCCGATCCAGACGTAGGCGCCCGGCAGTTCCTGCAGCATGAAGGCGAAGTCTTCGGCGCCCATGGTGGGTTGGACGTGGTCGTTGACCATGTCGTCGCCGACGATGTCGCGCATGACATCGGCACAGAATGCGGCTTCTTCGGGGTGGTTGATGGTGGGCGGGTAGTTGCGCTGGAAGGTGAACTGCACATCGCAATCCATGGCCGCGCAGGTATGGCGCGAGATCTCTTCCATACGGCGTTCGATCAGGTCCAGCACGTCCAGCGTGAAGGTGCGCACGGTGCCGCGCAGTTCGGCGTGGTTGGGCACGACGTTGTCGGCGCTGCCCGCGTGGATCTGCGTGATGCTCAGCACCGCGGCGTCCAGCGGATTGCGGTTGCGCGTGATGATGGTCTGCAGCGATTGCGCCAGCTGCACCGCGGCCATGACCGGGTCGATGCCCAGGTTGGGCATGCCGGCGTGGGTACCCTTGCCCTTGATCACGATGGAGAATTCGTTGCTCGAGGCCATGATGGGGCCGGCGGTCACGCCGAACTGGCCGGGCTTCATGCCGGGCCAGTTGTGCATGCCGAACACGGCTTCCATGGGGAAGCGGGTGAACAGGCCATCGTCGATCATGCGCTTGGCGCCGCCGCCGCCTTCTTCGGCGGGCTGGAAGATCACATAGACCGTGCCGGCGAAGTCGCGGTGCTGCGACAGGTAACGCGCCCCGGCCAGCAGCATGGCGGTGTGGCCATCGTGGCCGCAGGCGTGCATCTTGCCGTCGTGCTTGCTGGCGTGGTCGAAGGTGTTGGCTTCCTGCATGGGCAGGGCGTCCATGTCGGCGCGCAGGCCCACGGCGCGATCGCCAGGCAGGTTGCCGCGGATGATGCCAACGACGCCGGTGCCGCCCAGGCCGCGGTGGATCTCGATCCCCCATTCTTCAAGCTTGGCCGCCACCACGTCCGCGGTGCGGAATTCTTCGAACGCCAATTCAGGATGCGCGTGGATGTCGCGTCGGATCTGGGAGATATCGTTGTGCCAGGCGACGATGGGTTCGAGCAGTTTCATGGGAGGGATCAGGCGGAATTTGGGAACGCAACAAGGTTATCATCAATCAAAAACCAATTTAATGGAGACAAACACCATGAACCGTCCGTGGCTTGCCCATTACCCGCAAGGGGTTCCCGCCGATATCTCCACCGACGGCTATACGTCGCTGACTGACTTGCTGGACCGGGCCTGCAAGCAGTACGCGGATCGGGTCGCCTGCACCGCCATGGGCAGCGACATCACCTTCGCGCAACTGGATGCGCATGCCCGCGCGTTCGCCGGCTGGCTGCAGAGCCTGGCGTTGCCCAAGGGGTCGCGGGTCGCGCTGATGATGCCCAATGTCCCGGCCTATCTGGTGGCCATGCTGGGTACGCTGCGGGCCGCTCATGCTGTGGTGAACGTCAACCCGCTGTACACCCCCGACGAGCTGCAGCGCCAACTGCTGGACAGCGGCGCGTCCGTCATCGTGATTCTCGAGAACTTCGCGCACACCCTGCAAAACGTGACCGACCGCGGCCAGCTCAAGCACATCGTCGTGACCGGTCCTGGCGACCTGCTGGGCGGGCTGAAGGCGCCGCTGGTCAACCTGGCGGCCCGCTATGTCAAGAAACTGGTGCCCCCCTGGCGCCTCGACGGCGCGCTGATGCTATCCAAGGTGCTGCGCCAGGGCGCCGCGCTGCCGTTTGCCGCGCCGGTGATTTCGATGGACGACCTGGCGGTGCTGCAATACACCGGCGGCACTACCGGCGTGCCCAAGGGGGCGATGCTGTCCCATCGCAACCTGACCGCCAACGTGTTGCAGATGGAGGTCGTGGCCGCGCCCGCGCTGCACGATGTGGCGGCGCGCCAGATGACCGTCCTGAGCGCCTTGCCGCTTTATCACGTGTTCGCCATGACGGTTGCCGGTCTGTATGGCTTGTACGCGGGCATGCGCAATGTGCTGATCATCAACCCGCGCGACCAGCCGTCGTTGATTGCCGCGTGGCGCAAGCACCCGATTACCGTGTTTCCGGGCGTCAATACGCTGTTTAACGCACTGGTGCACAACGAGGATTTCGCCAAGCTGGACTTTTCCGAGTTGCGGCTGTCGCTGGGCGGCGGCATGGCGGTGCAGCAGGTGGTGGCCGAGCGCTGGTTGAAAATCACCGGCCGGCCGCTGATCGAAGGCTATGGCTTGTCCGAAACCTCGCCCGTGGCGACCGCCAACCCGACCAACGCCACGTCGTACTCGGGCTCGATCGGCCTGCCCTTGCCGTCCACCTACGTTGCAATCCTGGACGATGCCGGCAACGAAGTGCCATTGGGCGAGCGCGGCGAAGTCGCCATCCGCGGACCGCAGGTCATGGTGGGCTACTGGCAAAAGCCCGAGGAAACCCGCCATGCCATGACCGCCGATGGTTTTTTCCGCACGGGCGATATCGGCATCATGGATGACAAGGGCTATACCCGCATTGTCGACCGCAAGAAGGACATGATCACGGTGTCCGGCTTCAAGGTGTACCCGAACGAGGTCGAAGCCGCCGTGGCGCAGATGCCGGGCGTGCTGGAATGCGCGGCCATCGGCGTGCCGGACGAGCATTCGGGCGAGGCCGTGAAGGTGTTCGTGGTGAAGAAAGATCCGGCGCTGACCGAGGCCGACGTGCAGGCATGGTGCAAGGACAAGCTGACCGGCTACAAGCGGCCGCGCTTCGTGGAGTTCCGTAATGAACTGCCCAAGAGCAATGTCGGCAAGATCCTGCGCCGTGAATTGCGTCCGGATGCCCAGGAGGCTGCCAAGACCGCGGCGCCGCAGGGCCAGACCGCCTGATTCCTATCAGGCGGCGGGTAGGGCCAGGGCCGGCGTCAGCCCGGCTGGTCCAGGTGGGGCGCGATCATGTCGTGCAGGGCGCGTTCGATGGCCGGATTGCCCGCCACGACCCGCCCGCCGATAGGCCAGGAGTCGGTGCGGTGCATGTCGCTGCACGCGCCGCCCGCTTCGCGCACGATCAGGGTGCCGGCGGCCACGTCCCAGGGGGCCAGCCCCATTTCCCAATAGCCGTCGTAGCGGCCGCAAGCGGTCCACGCCAGGTCCAGCGCGGCGGCGCCCATGCGCCGCACGCCGCGGGCGCGGTTGATGGCGTCGTGCAGCATCGGCATGTATTGGCCCGCGAAAGAGAAATCGCGGAACGGGAAACCGGTGGCCAGCACCGAGTCTTCGAGGGTGCGGGTGCGCGAGCAGGTGATGCGGCGGCCGTTGAGCCACGCGCCCAACCCGTATACGGCGGTAAAGAGTTCTTCGCGGCAGGGGTCGTAGACCACGCCGACGACGGGCGTGTCGACGACCAGGCGCTCGTCGGCCGAGACGGCGGCACCCGCGTGCGCGATCAGGGCGATCGAGACGGCGTAGTGGGGGATGTCGTGCAGGAAGTTGGTGGTGCCGTCCAGCGGGTCGATATACCAGGTGGCGGTACCTTGGGCCTGGCCGCCGGTTTCTTCGGCGACGATGCCGAACTTGGGCGTGCGGGCCTGCAGCGCTTGGATAATGACGGCCTCTGCTTCGCGGTCGGCCTGGGACACGAGATCGTTGCGCGCCTTGCGGTCGATCACGAGGTCCGCGCGGTGATGCGCGTAGGATTGCAGGATGGCTGCACCGGCATGCGCCGCCGTGACCGCAGCGTCGATCGCGGCGCACAGGTCAATGGGCGAAGCCAGCGAGCGGGGCTGATCATAGGTTTCCATGAAACGAGTGTAAGCCCAGGTGTGCGTCAAATCCGTGGCGGCGCGCGTAAAGCGGACCGTTTCCGTGGCGTCCATCCAACGCAGGTGGCCGAGCCGTCCGATAATCCGTTCTTTCCGATATCCGTCCGATTCGCTGGTTTCCATGTCTTCATCCTATGTTCCCCTGAGCCCCGCCGCCGCGGAATTCGACGCGCAAGGCCGGCTTTACAGCCCGGTCTATGGCGACGTGTATCACTCGCCGTCCGGGGCGTTGGGTCAGGCCGAGCACGTCTTCCTGCGCGGTAACGGCTTGCCGGAGCGCTGGCGCGGGCGCGGCGCGTTCACGGTGTGCGAGACCGGTTTCGGCCTGGGGCTGAACTTCCTGGCGCTGTGGCGCGCCTGGCGCGATGATCCGCAACGGTCTCGTACGCTGCACATGGTGTCGCTGGAGGCGCATCCGTTCGCGCGCGCGGACTTGGCGGCGCTGCTGACGCGCCATGCGCCCGAGTCCCTGGCGCACTTGGCCGGACAACTGGCGGCGCAATGGCCGCCGCTGCTGCCGGGCCTGCACCGGCTGGAATTCGAGGGCGGCGCCGTGACGCTCACTCTGGGCTTCGGCGACGCACAGGCGCTGGCGCCGCGGCTGTCGGCCAGGGTGGACGCGTATTTCCTGGATGGTTTCGCGCCGGAGCGCAATCCGCAGATGTGGCAGGCGCCGCTGCTCAAGACCTTGGCGGGGTTGGCCGCGCCCGGCGCGACGCTGGCCACCTGGGCGTGCACCGGCGAATTGCGGCGGGCGCTGCAAGAGGCGGGATTCGAGGCGCGCCGCGCGCCGGGCTATGGCGGCAAGTGGCACATGACGGTCGCCGTGGCCGCCGCGCCGGGGACTGCCGCGGCGACGCCCGCGCTGGCCGACGACGCCCGGCATGCCGTCGTGATCGGCGCGGGGCTGGCGGGCGCCGGCATTGCGCAGTCGCTGGCGCTGCGGGGCTGGCGCGTCACCGTGGTGGATGCCGGGCTGGCCCAAGGCGTGGCCGCGCATGCCGGTCATACCGCGGCGGCGCTGACACCCGTGCTGGCGCGCGACGACAACGCGCGGGCGCGCTTGTCACGCGCTGGCAGCGCACGGGCGCAGGCGCGCTGGGCGGCGCTTGCCCCGGGCGCCGCGCCCACGGTCTGCGGGACGGTACAGCTGGAACGCGACGCAGGCCGGGCGGCGGCATTGGCCGGCACGCTGGCAACGTTGGCGTTCCCCCGCGACTGGGTGCGCGAGGTCAACCGCGACGAGGCCAGCGTCCTGGCCGGCCTGCCGTTGGCGCGGGGTGGCGTGTTTTTCGGGCAGGGCATGCTGGTGCAGCCCGACCGGTTGATTCCGGCGTTGCTGGCAACACCCGGCGTGCAGGTCGTGCCCGGCAAGGTTGCGCAGGTAGCGGCCGATGCGGCGGGCTGGCGCGTACTGGATGCCGCCGGCGCGGCATTGGCGCGGGCCGGGACCGTGGTGCTGGCCAATGCCTTTGGCGCGCGCGATGTGCTGCAAGCCAGCGGTTTGCTGGAGCCGCTGCCGCGCGTGGCCCAGATGCATGCGCTGGCTGGTGAGGTGACCCTGATTCCGGCCGCAGCGCTGGGCGGCGGTCCGCGCTGCGTGGTCGGTGGCGAAGGCTATCTATTACCGGACACCGGCGCGGGGTGCGTGGCGGGCAGCACTTATGTACATGGCGCCACCCAGGCCGAGATCGGCCCCGAGGGCCAGCGCGTCACGCTGGACAAGGCTGCGGGTTTGCTCGGGGGCGCGTGGCCAGCGTTCGTGGCCCTGGCGCCGGGCAGCTTGCCGGGCTGGGCGGGCTGGCGGGCGGTATTGCCGGGGCGCCTGCCCGCGGTGGGGGAGCTGCCCCATGCGCCGGGCCTGTGGCTGGCCGCCGGCTACGCATCGCGGGGGCTGTCATGGTCGGCGTTGATGGGCGATCTGATCGCGGCGCGTCTTTGCGGCGAGCCGTCACCGCTTGAGAACGACTTGGCACAACTTATTTTTCCACGCTGAAAAAAACTTCAGGCGGCCGGAGATGGCGGCGTGGGGTGGCGTAGAATTGCAGGAAATGCCAGGATTTGGCGCCAAATAGCCCGCTTTGGGCGCAGACTTGGCGTTCCGGCGGCGCACCGGCGATAGGCCGGGAAGGCGTTGACGGGGGGCTTTGTGACCCCTTTTTTGGATGATATCGCCGTCCAAAAGAGGGACCGAGTTTATTTCAAAGCTCAAATCCGTCAAAATAGCGTCTTTTGATGGTTTTTGGCTTAAGCCGGGGGATGCTCTGTGCCGCCCAAGTTCGACTTTGCCCATACTACCCAGCTCGACACCATCGAGCTGCTGACGTCCCGCCCCAGTCGCATCGATTTCGACGCGGGCGATGGGTTGCACCTGGTAGTCGAGGCGCATGCGCCTGGTGTTTTTCGCCTGCGCTGCGGCGAGGCGAACCACCTTACCGATGACAAGCCCGGTGCGCGTGCGCGCGCCGTGGCCGAGATGCTGCTCGCGCGCCAAGAGGCCGTGGGCGAGGCCGCCGTCGCGCCCCGCGAAGGCGGGGACGGTTGGCGCATCACCCAGGGCGACGTTGCCCTGGAGATCCAATCCAACCCCGTGCGGATTGCGTTGTACCGCAATGAGGCGCGGGTGTTCGAGTCCGAGGTTTCCGCGCATACGCCCGCATTCGGGCATAACGCGCTGGACCAGGCCGACGACGCAGTCTGGACGGCGGGCTTCACCCTGCTGCCGGACGAACGTGTCTACGGTCTGGGCGAAACCCCGGGCGACCTCAACCGCCGCGACGAATCCGTCGTGTCCGACGATCCCGAGCATCGCGCCTTGCCCCTGGCATGGAGCCCGCGCGGCTGGGGCGTGTACGTCAACACGATGCGCCGGGTCGAGCACTCGGTGGGCGTGGCGCCGGCCGGTTCGGCCTACGTCGTCAACGTCGATGACGCGGTGCTGGACGTCTTCCTCTTTGCCGGCGAGCCCGCTGAAATCCTGAACCAATACACCGCATTGACCGGCCGCGCCGGCCAGCCGGTGCTGTGGGCGATGGGCGCATGGCTGCAGCAGGCCAGCGGCGAAATGCCGACGCAGACCGTGGCACTGGTGGCGCGCATGCGCGAAAACCAGATCCCGGTCGACGCTGTGACGCTGGCGCAGCCGGCGGCCTGGGGCTTCCAGTCCGACAAGGCCGTCTTCGAATGGGACGCCCAGCGCTTCCCCGACGCCAAGCAGATGCTGGCACTGTTCCACAAGCACAACGTGCACGTCGCCGCCTCGGGTTTTCCGGGCGTGATCAAGACCAGCCCGCTGTTCGAGGAACTCGAAGACCGTGGCTGGCTGCTGGCCAAAGACGACGGTTCGGCGCAGGTGTTCGACGGCAACGCCGCCACCTCGGGCCAGCCCTACGGCCTGCTGGACCTGACCTATCGCGACATCTACAACCAGTGGGTCGAGCGTCATCGCCAACTGATCGAAGACGGCCTGGACGCGCCTGCCTGCGACGCCCAGATCGCGATTCCCGACGGCGTCAATGCCCGCAACGGTGAAACCGGCCCGGCGCTGCGCAGCATGTATCCGCTGCTGGTGCGCCGCGCGCTGTTCGACGCCGTCGCCGGCCTGAAGGTGCCGCCCGAAGGCGTCGTACCCAGTACCGACCTGTTCCCGGCCGCGCAGCGCTTGCCGTGGCAGGTGGGTCCGCAGGTCGACAACACCTGGGAAGGGCTGCGCCACACGCTGCGCACGGCCCTGTCCATCGGCGCTTCGGGTCTGCCCGTGCAGGTGCACGGCATCGGCTGCGGCGCGCGCGGCACGGCCGGCATGACGTCCGAGCTGTATCTGCGCTGGCTGGCCGCGGGTGTGTTCTCGGCCAATTTCTCCTTCCAGGGCGTCGCCGGTCTGATGCCCTGGGACTTTGACGACGAGACCCTGGCCCACGTCAAGACGTGGATGCAATGGCGCTATCGCCTGGTGCCGTATGTGCTGGGCGCCATCGAGGATGCCGCCCGCACCGGCCTGCCGGTGCAGCGCTCCATGGCGCTGTCGTTCCCGAATGATCCGCATGCCCACGAATGGGACCTGCAATACCTGCTGGGCCCGGCCCTGCTGGTGGCGCCGGTCACCGAGCCGGGCAAGCAGGTGCGTGTGTACCTGCCCAAGGGTGACGCCTGGTGGGACCTGAACACCGGGCACCGCTACGAAGGCGGCACCACCTGGACCATCGATTGCGAACTGGGCCAGTTCCCGGTATTCGGCCGCGAAGGGCACATGCTGTGCCTGGGGCCGGCCGCGCAGCACACGGGCGAGTTCAACTCGGCGCGCATCCTGGACGAAGTCTGGATGTTCGGCATGCCGGTGCATAACCCGGTGGTCATGCGCAACAAGATCCGCGTCATGCAGATGCAAGGCTCCAGCTACATCAAGGGGCTGGAAGGCTTGCGCATTTCGCCGTCCGAGGGCTTGGAGGTCAAGCGCCGCGGGGCGGAAGTCCGCATCTCGCGCGCTCGCTGATCCCGACGTGGCCGCTTCGGCGGCCACGGGCGAAAAAGGGCAGTCAGGAAGGCTTTCCTTCCCGACTGCCCTTTACGTCTTTGTACGGATGAATTCTATATTACTGCTAGTTATTAAAAATGGAAAAAACGGTCGTTCTCTTTAGAAGAGAAAAGATACAAAATCGCTTGCCATGATTCAGATCGAGAACCTATCCAAGACCTACGCCACGCCGCATGGCCAGTTCCAGGCGCTGCGGGGCATCAACCTGCATATCCAGCAGGGCGAGGTCTTCGGCATCATCGGCCCCAGCGGGGCCGGTAAAAGCACGCTGGTCCAGTGCATCAACCTGCTCGAACGCCCCAACGAAGGCTCCATTGCCATCGGCGGCCAGCAACTGACCGGCCTGAATGAAGCGCAGTTGCGCGCCCAGCGCCGCCGCATCGGCATGGTGTTCCAGGGCTTCAACCTGCTGTCGCGTCGCACGGTGTACGGCAACGTGGCCCTGCCGCTGGAAATTGCCGGTGTGCCCAAGAGCGAGATTCCGGCGCGCGTCGAACGTCTGCTGGCCCTGGTGGGCCTGGAGCACCTGCGCGACCGCTATCCCAGCCAGATCAGCGGCGGCCAGAAGCAACGGGTAGGCATTGCGCGCGCGCTGGCCAACAACCCGGACGTGCTGCTCAGCGATGAAGCCACGTCCGCGCTGGACCCCGAAACCACCCACAACATCCTGGCGCTGCTGCGCGACATCAACCGCAAGACCGGCGTGACCGTCGTGATGATCACGCACCAGATGGAAGTGGTGCGCGAGGTCTGCGACCGCGTGGCCGTGCTGTCGCAAGGCGAAGTCGTTGAAATGGGCAGTACGCGCGAAGTGTTTGCGCAGCCGCGCCACGAAGTGACTCGCGCCATGGTGTCTGCCGCGACCGCCTCGGACCTGACTGACGCCACACTGGCCGCGGTCAAGCAGCGCATCGAGACGCTGGCCGCTGCCAAGCCGGGCCACGCCGTGCGCCTGCTGCGCCTGGCGCTGACCGGCACCGACGCCTCGGGCTCGTTCCTGTCCGACCTGTCGACGCAATACGCGCTGGACGTCGGCCTGGTACAGGCCCGCGTCGAAGACATCCAGGGCGTGGCCGTGGGCACGATGTTCGTGCTGGCGCAAGGCACCCCCGCCGCGGTCAAGGACGCGATTGCCGCCCTGACCGCCCGTGACATTACCGTTGAAGAAATCGCTCATGAGCCCGCAACTGATCGACCTGCTTATTACGTCGCTGCTTGACACCCTGCTGATGGTGGGTGTGGCCAGCGCCATCGCGGTGCTGGTCGGCATTCCGCTGGGCGTGATCCTGACCGTGACCGCGCGCGGCAACATGCTGGAGAACCAGCCGGTGAACCACGCGCTGGGCGCGGTCATCAACGCCACGCGTTCAGTGCCGTTCGTGATCCTGATGGTCGCGATCATTCCGTTCACGCGCCTGGTGGCCCAGACGTCCATCGGCACCACTGCCGCCATCGTGCCCTTGTCGGTGGCTGCGATTCCGTTCATGGCCCGTATCGCCGAGAACGCGATGCGCGAAGTCGATCCGGGCCTGATCACCGCGGCGCGCGCCATGGGCGCATCGCCGATGCAGATCATCATGAAGGTGCTCTTGCCCGAGGCGCTGCCCGGCCTGATCGCCGCCACCATCGTCACCGTGGTCAGCCTGATCGGTTATTCGGCCATGGCTGGCGCCATCGGCGGCGGCGGCCTGGGCGACCTGGCGATCCGCTACGGCTACCAGCGTTTCCAGTCCGACGTGATGGCCGCCGTGGTCATCGTGCTGATCGTGCTGGTGCAACTGATCCAGAGCCTGGGCGACCGCTACGTGCGCCGCATTTCGCATCGCTGATCCTTTCAGGCAACTCTTCTCTTACTTCCGACATTCGGGATATTCGCAACATGAGCATCAAGGTTTTGAAGTCGCTGGCCGCGTTCGCCCTGGGCGCCGCCGTATTCGCCCAGCCCGCGCTGGCCCAGGACAAGCCGCTGAAGGTCGGCGTGACCGCCGGCCCGCACGCCCAGATCTTCGATGTGGTCAAGCAGGAAGCCGCCAAGCAGGGCCTGAATATCCAGGTGATCGAGTTCACCGACTACGTGCAGCCCAACGTCGCGCTGGCCTCGGGTGACCTGGACGTGAACAGCTACCAGCACCAGCCCTACCTGGACAACGCCAACGCCGATCGCGGCTACAAGCTGGTCAGCATCGCCAAGACCGTGATCTTCCCGATCGGCATCTACAGCAAGAAGATCAAGTCGCTGGCCGAGCTGAAGGACGGCGCCCGCATCGCGCTGCCGAACGACCCGACCAACGGCGGCCGCGCTTTGCTGCTGCTGCAGGCCAACGGGCTGATCAAGCTGCGTCCGGAAGCCGGCCTGAAGGCGACCCCGATCGACGTGATCGAGAATCCCAAGAAGCTGCGCTTCATCGAACTGGACGCCGCTCAACTGCCGCGTTCGCTGGACGACACGGATGCGTCGGCCGTGAACACGAACTTTGCGCTGGAAGCCGGCCTGAATCCGGCCAAGGACGCCATCGCCCAGGAATCGCCCAATTCGCCGTACGCCAACGTGCTGGTCGTGCGTGAAAAGGACAAGGACCGCCCCGAGTTCGCCAAGCTGGTCAGCATCTACCACAGCCCGGCGGTGAAGCAATTCATCGAGACCAAGTTCAAGGGCGCCGTGGTCGCTGCCTGGTAAGCCAGCGGCAGTCGCCACCATGCCAGACGGCCGCGCAAGCGGCCGTTTTTCATTGGCCGCAGGAAATGCCGCGCGGCGCCGGCGGTCGTGGCCTGCGAGCACCGGCCCGGGGCGGCAGCCCTGCCGTTGTTGCGGCGCAGACTCGCCTGTGCCTCTATTTTTTGACAAGGCTCTGAAAATAAGCCATAATTTCTGGCTTCGGTCGGGCTGATAGCTCAGTCGGTAGAGCAGCGGACTTTTAATCCGTTGGTCGCGAGTTCGAGTCTCGCTCAGCCCACCACCCCAATTCTTGTAGTACCCGAAAATGACGCCGCTAATTTCTTAGCGGCGTTTTTCGTTGGGCGGAACCGAGGCTGGTGGTTTGTGTTGCTGGTTTACGGTTGGCGGCTCACTTCACCAAGCGTACCGGTAACCCGCATTCAAGGACCACGGCTTGCCCGCTTTTGAGCCGCCGGCATAACCGTAGTCGGCATACAGCCGATGTCCCTTGCCGACGGCTGCCGCGACGCCCAGCGCGAGTTCCTTGCGGCCGCCCGACAGATCCGTGCGCGTGGCAACGCCGTTGGTGCGTACGGTGCTCTTGCCGTCAAATTCCTGTACCCATCCGACTTTGGCGTAGGGCTGAATGACGTTTCCGTTGGTCAGCTCGATACGTCGGCCTGCCAGCATGCTGGTGCGCAGCTGCAAGGAATTGCCAGCCCCAGCCTCGACCTGAAGGCCGTTGTCGGTTCGATATTTGTCTGCGTTCACGTGAACGGTTGCGATGGACACCTGGGGCTCGACAAACCAGCCTTGCGCCAGCGGTATTTGACGTCCGGCTTCCACCGATATGCCGACTGCGTTTTGCGCGGACTTGGCCTTTACCGACTTGCCGTCGGTAGTCGTGACCTTGAACTTCTGCGGAATTCGATTGGCCTTCAGTACGGCATCGACATACCAACCGTTGTCGGAGAGCCAGGAGGCATAGCCGCCCAGGTGATAGCTGTTGGCGCTGCCCTTGCCGTCGCCGGGGAAGCGGCGGTCGGCATTGCTGTAGCCGGCCATGCCGCCGATGTACCAGCGGCCCCCGGTGACCGGCAAGGCCTTGTCGGAGCCCGCCTGAAAGCCTGTCAGGGTTTGCTTGAAGGCCCGGCCGCCTTGGTTGTCGAGGTGCTGGTGTTCGCCAAAGCCGCGAGCCCATATGCCGCCGTTGTCTTGGCCCAGGCGAAGTTCGCCCAGGCGTTTGACCAGTGTGGCCTCTTCGGCATACCAGATGGCTTGTGTCGTGCTGGCCGCGGATGCATTGACCGCGGCATTGGCGGTGGTGGTGAGTTCTCCCGTGTTGACGAGGCTCCAGTCACTGTTGCGACCGCCGACGGTATCGCTGGTGGCGAGCCCGTAGCGATAGGTGCCGATTTCGGCGACCTGGCCGCGATTGGCCAGGATGAAGTGGCCATCGCCACCTTCGGTCTGAACGATCTCGAGCGCCCCGGTTTGTGCTGTCGGTTCGGCTCCATTGTTGGTGACGTCCACGCTATGGGTGCCCTCGACCGTGCCGGCGATGCGCAGCAAATCGCCCTTTCCGGCGCCGACGTCGGTGCGCATCTCGAAGCGGCCGGCGCCTTTGAGGTCTCCCGTGACGTCCAGGGTCTTGAATTCCGAGTCGGACGTTGCGAACGAAATGGTTCCGTTTGTGTCCAGCTGCCGCAGTGTCGAGTTTTGTCGCATCTGCCAGGTACTGCTCGCGTCGATGGTCAGTGTGTCGACGAGCGTGCCGCCATTTTGCAGTGTGCCGCTCAGGCGGGAGTGGTCGCGCAAGGCGATGCGAATCAAACCGTCTTCTGCGACGATGTCGCCGTCCAGGACACTCCGTTCGGCCGTCAGGTTTACGGAGCCGATCGGAACCCTCGGCTGGATGGGCTTGGCGTGCAGCAATATGCCGGTGTTGCCGTTTGATCGGGCGGCGATGGTCGTGTCGCTCAGGCGCAGATCAAGGGGCTGAGCCTGTGTGACGACGGTGCCGTAGGCTCTGATGGCCGCGCCGTCATCGGTCTGGATATGGCTGCCGCCGCCAATGCTGACGGTACCGCTGCCGACCCATATGCCGTCGGAGGCTGCGCCGTGTGTATGGATGTTCACGCCGTCGAAGCGCGCATTGGTGTAACCCTGGAGCAGCGCTCCGTGCGCGGCGTCGCCATAGGTGTCGATCGTGGAATTCCTGATGGAACGCAGGCCGTCGAGGTTGTAATCATGAATGCCATGGGACAGCTCGCCATGAGTCGTGATCGTGCTTGCTTCGATGACGACGTCTTTCGCCCAGGTCGTGGCAAGCCCTTCGCTGGCTCGGCCGCTTGTCTTGATCGAGGCGCCCATTACCGACACGCGGGCGAAGTCGATATCGCTCAGATTGCCCGCGACATGCAGCGCATGTGAGTTATCGCCTTTGGTTTGAATGGAGCCGCCTTGCATGTCGAATATGCCGCCGGCGACAGCGACGCCTGCGCTGTTCTGTTGGGACGTATGGACCATGGAATCCAGCAGCCTGACGACGGTGCCCGCGCCTTTTGCCACCAGGCCTATGGCATAGGCGCCCGCGTCCTTGATGAACACGCGCTCCAGCGTGGCCTGGGAGCCAGGCGTATTGTCCATGATGAGTCCGCTGCCTTGCGACGATTGCAGTTCGGTGTCGCGGAAGGTGGCGAAAACGGGTTGGCCAAAGGGGGCACCCAGTACTACGGCGTCTTTTTGTGCCGTGACGCTGCCACCGGTGAAAGAGACATTCGCGCCGTTCGTTGCGAAGATGCCTTGACCTTCGTCGGCAACCACGTTCGTGCCACGGGATACGAAGGTCGAGGCGTCTGCCTCGATCGCCGCCGCGCCGTGCGAGTGCAGCGTTGTCACGTCTGAGTCGTTCAATTCGATCGTTGCGCCATCGCGTGCGCTGATGGCCGCGGAGAGCGTGCCGTGCGTCGTGATCTGGGACGACTGGCTGCGGATCGCGCTGTCGGCGCCGGACGCGGACAGGCCTACGGCGTGGTCGCCGTAGGCCTGGACCGATGAGCGGACGATATCAATGGCGCCGTTGCTGTCGGCCAGCACGCCGGGCGCCAGGTCCCCGTGCGTGACTATCTGGCTGTCGGTGGAGGAAACGGTGCCGCCATTCAGCGCATGCAGGCCGGGCTCGTCAATCCCGGTGGTTTCGACCTGGACGTCCTGGAGGGTGGAAGTAATGCCGTCTGCCGTGATGGAAATGGACGAGTGGGTGTTCTGCTCTTGTGGAACAGCGCCACTGGCAAACACGGTACAGGGTGAGGTCGCAAGGATTGATGCGGAGAGAATGGCAAGAGATACTGAATGGCGCTGCACGCGAACTCCGATGCTAGGTAAATGAAATGCGCCCACTTGGGGATATATCGGTATGTTCTGGTCGCAGCCGAGGCAATGGAATTGGATCTTTCTATTTCTTGTTTCAGAAGTTGGAAACTCCTTGAAATATGATCATTGAGATGGTTTTGGATTTTCGGCGTTGTTTTCGCGGCGCATCTTTTGCGCTGGTGCTGGGCGCCTGGTTTGTCGCTTGCAGTCAGGCCTTTGCGGCCCCGCGAACCGTAAAAAAGCCAAGGCGTCACAGGCGTCAGGGGCTTGGTTTGGGCTGAGGGTATTGAAGGCGCAGGCTGTACTGAGATGGTATTCACCCGACACCGACCCCAAGTCGGTGTTTTTTCAAGCAGCCTCGGCGGACGCGTCCTGCGGATCGGGCTGCTGCGTCTTGCCAGCATCAACCATCTGCGCCGGGGTTCTGCCTTTCATCACCCGGCCTTGACGCGGCCGCTCGTGGTTGTAGGGGGACTGACAGGCATCGAAGTCTCTCTGTATCTGGGCAGTCGATTCATACCCGGTCATGCGGCCGCAACGCGGAAGTGCTCGTCCAGCGAGTGGTTCAATCGCACCAGGGGAGCTTACGCATCGGACTCAAAAATTAGAATTTTCCAATGGCGCTTTGAGAGAGGGGGCACGTAGATTGCTCTTGGAGAAGCCGTCCAGCCCGGTACGGCTCTCACATTCAGGAGCGACGCTTGTATCCCATCAACATTGAGTTTTTCTCAGGAACCACCCTTGCCGTGCTGCCTCACCAAGGCTGCTATCAGGAAATCGGCCCGGTCTTCGAACGCGCCATGGCGCTGGCCACCGAGCGGGGCCTGGCCGGCAAAAATGCCCTGGGTTATGGCGTTTATTTTGACGATCCTGAAGAGGTTCCGGTGGCCGAACTGCGTGCCGTGGTGGGCATGAGTGTCGCGCCTGGGGCGGATCTGGGGGATGCGCTGCAGCGCTTTGAGATTCCCGCGGGGCAGTACGCCATCCTGGACTACTCGGGGCCCGCGGACGAAGTGATCAACGCCTATCAGTGGCTGTTCGCGCAATGGTTGCCGGCCAGCGGCAGGGAACCTGCGGATTTCCCGCTGTTCGAGCAGTATCTGCACGATGCGGGCACGCCGCCCGAACTGCTGAGCGCGCGTATTTTCATGCAATTGAAATAGCCGGTCTGGTGCCGCTGATTCAGCAATGCTGTGGTGGAACCGGACAGCACGCCGTATCAAATGCGTTGAACATCATGATTCCGAGCGGTGGTTCATCAAGGCGCCGAATAGCCTCTGGAAACGAGAAAGGCCCATCCCGTAAGCGATGGGCTTTTTTTTACGACATGCGGCCCCGGGCAGCCCGGCTTCCCTGAACAACGGGCGCGGCACGATTGCTGGCGGCAAAGTCCGGCGCAAGCGCGTGTCCTGGCGAACCGTCCTTAACGGAAAGCGGCGCAGCGGTGACGCGCCGTGTATGACGCGATCAGGTTGTTGCGTGGCTTTCGTCCAAATCGTTACATGTTTCGGAAACTTCTAATTCTCTGCGGTTGGGCGAGAAGCCATTCTTACGCTTCTTCAAACAACTAAAGCCTCCGCAGAACACAGGGCAAAGGACGTTTCAAGGGTTGTGGCGTGGTCCATTGAACTGTTGATCGGGATTTGCATGTGTCTGGTTCGAGAGGCAAGGAACCAGCAATGCGCACCACTCTGAATCCCATCATGCTCGCTTTGCTTGCTGCCCTGGCGGCTCCCGCCATGGCCGCCGAGCGAGGGCAAATCATGATAAATAGCTCCCAGTCAAACCTGGTCCTCGATGAAGGTGACACGGTGTCGTCTAACGGCGACGGCAGTGCGATTCATGTGACTGGCACGCAGTCCCAATTGAGCGGCGACAACATTATTATCTCTGCCACCGGCAATACGTCCAAGGGCCTATACGTTGATGGGGGCGGGAAGGTCGTACTGACCAATAGCAAGATCTCGATTGATCGCAGTGGGGATGACGAAACCGCCGCGGTCCAGAGTCACACCGGTGGCTCGATCTCGTTGACGGGCGGCACCGTGACGGCGAACAGCCGCCATGGCCTGTTCGCCCTCGGCACCTCGGGTGGCATCAGTGTCGAGAACGTAGACGTCAAGATTGCGCAGCGGCCTGAAGTCACCTCCAGCGCTCAACTCGCCATCGGGGTCTATTCCGTCAACAGCGGCTTAGGCATAACAATGACCGGCGGCAGCGTTACGACAACGGGCGACTATACCTATGCCGTCGCGGCGGCGAGCGGGGGCAAAATATCGCTGACTGATACCGTAGTCAACAGTGGCGGAGCGTTCGCGGCCGTCGCTGCGCACAACGGTGGAACGCTGAATATGACGCGCGGCAGCGTCACCGCTTCCAAAGACGGCGCAGTCGGCGTTTCGGTAGGCGGTCGCGATCGGCTGAGGCCCCTCACGTCCACCGCCACCTTGACCGATGTTGGCATCATCCTTGCCGGTAACAAGGCAATCGGCCTGCAGGCCGGCGGGGAACTCGACGGCGGCGCGCTCACTGTGACGTCTTCCAGCGTGGATGCCAGCGGCGCCAATGCGGTGGGGATGGCAGTGGGCAACCAGTCCCGGGTCACGCTGGACGACACCCGGATCACGGTCACGGGCCAGGGCGCCATTGGCGTGCTGGGCGATAGCGGCCCGGCGGACAGCCAGGGATTGACTGAAACGACGATCAGCAACCACAGCGACATCGCTACCGCGGATGGTGCCGCATTGGTGACGCTGCGCGGCGCGCAGACTTTCCTGGTATCCGACTCCACCATCACTGGCCGGGCTGGCGGAGACATCGGGAAGGGTGTGCTGCTGCTGGCGAGTTCGCGCGATGGCTTCAAGAGCGAGCAGGTCACTCTGGACGCCACCGGCTCGACGTTGAACGGCGACGTGCTGGTCGAAGAAGGCACTGCCAGCGTGCAGCTCAAGAGCGGGTCGACGTTGACCGGCGCGGTGGTCCAGCGCGGCGCGGGCAGCGTCAGCGACGTTGCCGTGGACGGCTCCAGCACCTGGAACGTGCGTGGCGACTCCCGCCTGGGCACGCTGAACAACGCGGGCACCGTTGCGTTCGTGGCGCCGGGCGGCGGCAGCGGTTTCAAGACTCTGACCGTGAACAACTACGTGGGCGGCGGCACGCTGGTGCTGAATACGCGCCTGGGCGATGACGCCGCGCCCACCGACAAGCTGGTCATCGATGGCGGCACGGCGTCGGGTTCGACGTCGCTGCGCGTGATCAACGCGGATGGCGAGGGCGGCCGGACGCGACAAGGCATCCGCGTGGTGCAGGCGGTCAATGGCGGCATGACCGGCGCGGACGCGTTTCGCCTGGATGCCGGCTCCACAGGCTATCGCGCCAGCGCCGATATGCTGTCCCTGAACGGGTATGACTACGCGCTGGTGCGCGGCGGGAATGGCGGCGAGGCGCAGGACTGGTACCTGACGTCCGAAGACGTGCTGTTCTCCGGCCGGAACGTCTCCCCGGAAAGCGGCGCCTACAGCGGCATCCAGACCGCGGGCATGCATTTGTTCAGCCACAGCCTGCAGGACCGCGTGCCCGGCTACGCGGGGCAGGACGGCGCCGGGCGCGAGGGCGGTGTGTGGACGCGGGTGCAGGGGCGACGCGATAGCGGCCAGGGCATGTCGCAAGGGCAGGTGAACATCACCACGGACAGCGCCATCGTGCAGCTGGGCGCGGACCTGATCAAGGCAGACCTGGGCCAGAGCGGCGCGGTGTATGCCGGCCTGATGGGCGGTTATGGCGATGCCCGGGTGCGCTCGACCTCGACGCTGATGCGTCCCAATGGGGCGGCCGCGCATGCGCGCACCGACGGCAAGCTGTCCGGTTACTCGGTGGGCCTGTACGGCACCTACTACCAGAACGACGCGACGCGCCTGGGCGCCTACGCCGATACCTGGCTGCAATGGAGCCGCTACAACAACCAGGTGAATAGCGAGCTGGGCTCGGCGCGTTACCGTTCGACCGTCATCAGCACGTCGCTGGAAGCCGGCTATGCGATGACGCCGTTCGCGCCCGGTTCGATGCTGGGGGCGGTGGTGGTGCAGCCGCACGCGCAACTGACCTACAGCCGCTATGACGCGCAGGACGCGACGCTGCAAGGCACGCGTATGCGCAGCGGCGACAACGATGCCCTGGACTCCCGGCTGGGCGTGCGCGTGTATCCGCAGGCCACGGCGGGTGCGCCGGTCGTGCGCCCGTTCCTGGAAGCGAATTGGCTGCATCGTTTCAGCAACCCGTCGGTGAAGATGGGCAGCAATGTGTTTGACGCCAAGGAATCGCGCAACCGCCTGGAGCTCAAGCTGGGGGCCGAAGGGTACATCGGCCGCGCCGTGAAGGTGTCGGGCAATGTGTTCGGCCAGGCCAGCCATAGCAGCGGCAGCAGCTACGGCGGTATGTTGAACGTGGGCTACCACTGGTAAATCCGCTACCGATGGGCCTTTCACCGGGAGTTTTTTATGTACACCAAAAACATCCAACGCTCGGTTCGTCGCATCGACAATCCGTCGATCCATCAGGGCATCAACGCGTTGCATTGCGCGCGTCAGCTCATCGCCCCGGGGGATTGGGCATTCAATGATCCGTTTCTGCTGATGGCCGAAGACTGGTTTCCGAAGGGCGTCTTCGATACGCACCCGCACCGCGGCATGGAAACCGTGACCTTCGTACTCGAAGGCCACCTTGAGCATGTCGACAATCACGGCAATGGCGGGATGATCCAGCCCGGCGATGCGCAGTGGATGACCGCCGGCAGGGGCATTTTGCACAATGAAGTGCCCGTTGCCAAAGAGACCGTGCATCTGTTGCAGTTGTGGGTGAATCTGCCCGCGGCGGACAAGATGGTCGAACCGCGCTACCAGGACCTGATCGGCAGCGACATGCCACGACGTCAACTCGACGGCGTGGATATCCGGGTTTTTTCTGGCGCATCGGGCGGTGTCGCGGCGCCCACGCTCAACTATGCCAAGGTCACGGTGCTGGACATCCGCATGCAGCCCGGTCGAGCCCACGAAGAGCAGATCCCCGGCGACTACAACGTCTTTCTCCACATCCTCGAGGGCGAGGGCACGGTCGGGCCGGACAAGCAACCTGTGCAGGCGGGGCAGGTGGTCTGGATGGCCCTGCCGGGTAGCGGCGACCCCTCCGGCATTTTGATGTCCAGCGGCAGCGCCGGCATGCGTGTATTTCTGGCGGGCGGCCTGCCGCTACGCGAGCCGGTCGTGGCCCGCGGGCCCTTCGTGATGAACACCGCTGAACAGATCGCGCAGGCCTACCGGGATTTCCGCAGCGGGGCGTTTGGCGCCTGAGCGCGGTGGCCCGTGGCAGGCTGGCCGCGCACCGGCCTGACGCGCCGGTGCGCCCTTTCCTCCGGTCAGGACAGCGTGCGCGGCGGCATGGCCGACAGTTCGGTCAAGCTCAGGCCGCAACTGCGGGCGCGTTCGGCCAGGGTTGCGCTTTGTTCCAGCGCGCGTTTGCTTTCGGCCAGCAGCACGTCCAGTTGTTCGTCCAGCGACGAAGCCATGGTCCAGGCCCGTTCGGCGAACTCGGCCGAGAAGGCGTCGACACAGGGCTTGCAGATGGCCGACCCCTTGCTTTCCAGCAGGGGCGCGCCTTGCGCCAGCGTTGACAGGCAAAAATGGCAGGCAAGGGCGCGGCTCATGCGTCAGGGGGCTCGTAGTCAAGGGAGGCCCGGCGCAAGCGTGCTTGCGGGGCCTTACCTTATGGACAACGGCCTGGCGGCCGGACTCTTAAATGGCCGCGGCGCATTGCCTGGCCGGGTGCCGCCCTGCGGGCCCCGCCGGCCTGGCGTCGTCCAGGGCCTCAACCCACGTAGGCCGGGCGCAGCGGCGCGGCGATGGCCTGGGGCGTGACGTCAATCACCGTCTCGGCGGGTAGCTTGAAGAACGCTGCGGTCGCCGCCAGGCGCTTGGCCTGGTCTTCCAGCGAGGCGGCCGCGGCGGCGGCTTCTTCGACCAGGGACGCGTTCTGCTGCGTGACATCGTCCATCTGGGTCACGGCGCGATTGATCTGGTCGATGCCGATGGACTGCTCGGTCGAGGCTTCGGTGATTTCCGCCATGATCTGGGTGACCCGCTGCACCGATGCCACGATCTCCTGCATGGTGTCGCCGGCCGCGCGGACCTGCTCGGCGCCGCTGTCCACGTTGTTGGACGACTGCTCGATCAGGTCTTTCACTTCACGGGCCGCCTGGGCGCTGCGCTGCGCCAGGCTGCGCACTTCGCCGGCCACCACCGCGAAGCCCTTGCCCTGCTCGCCGGCCCGGGCGGCTTCGACCGCCGCGTTCAAGGCCAGGATGTTGGTCTGGAAGGCGATGCCGTCGATCACCGAGACGATCTCGGCGATGCGCTTGGAGCTGTCCGAGATGCGGGTCATGGTCTGCACCACCTGGCTGACGGCCTCGCCGCCGCGCAGGGCAACGCCACGGCTTTCGGCCGCCAGGCTGTTGGCCTGGTGGGCGTGCTCGGTGTTCTGCTTGACCGCGGTGGCCAGCTCTTCCATGGAGGCGGCGGTTTCCTCGAGCGAGGCGGCCTGCTCTTCGGTGCGAGAGGACAGGTTGGCGTTGCCCGACGAGATCTCGGCGGCGCCGGTGTTGATTTCATTGACGCTGCGGCGCACTTCGCTGACGGTGCGGGTCAGGCTTTCCTGCATGCGCTTTAACGCCGTGAACAGCACGCCGATCTCGTTGTCGGCATGCACCGTGACGCGCTGGGTCAGGTCGCCGGCGGCGATGCGGTCAAAGTGCACGGCGGCGTCTTTCAGCGGCTGCAGCACCTGGCGGCTGATGAAGCGCCAGCAGCCGATCGCCAGCGCGGCGGCCAGGGCCAGCATGATGATGGTCGACAGCTCGGCCCGGTCGTAGCGCTGGTCCGAGGCGGCGTTGATGTCCGCGGCGCGACGTTCGGTGTGTTCCAGGAAACTGTTGACGCGTTCGGCGAAGCGGGCGTCGGCGGTGCGGGTGTCGACCACGGCAATGGCGTAGGCGTCGGCGGATTGCTTTTGCAGGGTCTGTTCCAGCGCTTCGATGCTGCGCACGTAGGCGGTGAAGACGTTGTCCAGGTCGCTGGCCAGCTTCATGCCGGCTTCGGTGTTCTTGGGCACGCGCTGGTAGACGGCAAAGCGCTTGCGGGCATCTTGCAGATATTGCCTGGCCTGGTCGATGGTGGCCTGGGCTTGCGAGCCCTTGCCGGAGACGATGTCCAGGTAGGCGGCCACCAGGGTCAGGCGGCTGCGCAGCAACAGCGTCTGGGTTTCGTAGAGCGGCCGCGTCTGTTCCGTGGAGACGGAATTCAGGTCGTCCACCGCCACGTCGGCGGCCCGTGCGTACAGCCACCCCATGCTCGTGGCGACCGCCAGCGCCAGGACGAAGATGGCCAGGACCGCCAGCAGGCCGGTGCGTATCTTCAGGTTCTTCAGCATGGTGGGGGGGCTCCTGTGTGTGTCTTGGGGCTGACCCGACAAAGCGTGGTCTCGGAAAATCCGGACTGAATGTAAATTTAGATTACATATTTAACAATTGATCATTTCTCAGGGGGGCATTCTGGTTTTGGCAATGCCCGCCGCGGCGCCGCGTCAGAAAAGCTGTGGTGCGTCGCTGCGGATGTAGCGCAGGAAGCGGTGGGCGGCGTCCGACAACGGGCGCGAGGCGTGCGTCTGGAACTGCAGCTGGCCGGCGTTGAGCAGCGCGTCGTTGATCGGACGGCAGATCAGCCGGCCGGTTTCCAGGTGGTCGGCGGCGGTCAGGCGGGCGCACAGGGTGACGGCGTCGCCGGTCAGCACATACTGGTAGGCGGCGTCCGGCAGGTTGGACGTGAACGCCGGCGACAGGGTGATGTTGTACAGGCTGCAGGCCATGTCCAGCACCTGGCGCAGGGCGCTGCCGCCTTCGGGCAACGCCAGCGGATATGCCGGCAATTGGGTGATGTGCAGGGATTCGCAGGCGGCCAGCGGGTGGCCAGGGCGCATCACGGCCACGATCTCGGCCGGATGCGAGTAGATGACGGCAATGTCCTTTTCCGCCGAATGGCTGTAGGTGACGCCGATGTCGGCCTGGGCCGAGCGGACCCGTTCGGCCACCAACCCGGCATCCAGAATGTGCAGGTTGAAGCGGATCGAAGGGTGCTCGGCCTGGAAGGCGGCGAACTTGCGCGGCAGGGCGCAGGCGGCAAAGCCGGGGGCGCCCGCGATTTTCACGGTCTGGGTGTAGCGGCCGTTCTGGCCGTCGATCTCGGCATAGGTACGGGCGGCGTCGGCTTCCACCCGGCGCGCGTGGTCGGCCAGGATCCGGCCCACTTCGGTCACCCGCATGCCCTTGGGGTGGCGTTCGAACAATTGGTTGTGCAGGCGCTGTTCCAGGCCCGCGATCTGCCGGCTGACGGCTGAACTGACGACGTTCAGCCGCGCGGCGGCGCCATTGACGGACCCTGTGTCGACGACGGCAAGAAAGTAACGAAGCGCGGTGCTGTCGAATTGGAATCGCTTCATTGATGTGCGTGCCGTAAATCTCAGTGTCGAGCCCGGGCGGCCGGCAACCGCTAAAAGAGGGTGCGCGGAAGGCGGTGGCCCTTGGGGCGGTCGCGCCGCGGCGTCTTATGAACGCGCCGGCCGATGGCGTCGGACCGCAGAAGCGATGGCGGGTTGCGCCACGCACAGCCTGCAAGCGCCCTGCGGGGAGGAGCCGGCGCGCTGGGATGCCAACCCTGAGGCCTGCGGGACAGGCGATTGGGCCAGAGGTGGAATTTATTCCAGCAACACCTTTTGCCACAATCGCAAATTTATCAATATTGCATTCTAATTTCGGCAACAAGGCGCGGGGGCTGGACCTGGCGTCGAGGCGAGGGCGCGGGACGAAAAAAAGCGCGCCCGAAGGCGCGCTTGAAAATGGGCGGAAGGTAACCGGGGTTCAGTCCACCACGAATCCGCCCGGGCCGGCGTGGCCCAACAGTTCCCGCGCGCATTGCAGCGCCTCGTGGGGCGTGGCCACGGCCAGGAAGGGCATCCCGAACGCGCGCGCCATTTTTTCGCCGCGCTTGCGGATCTTGTCCAGCGCGCCGGCATCGCGTTCGACCGCGATGAACGCGCGGCAGCGCGCTTTCAGGCGGGGCATGTTGCTGGTCTGCCATTCGATCATCGCCTTGCGGTCATCGTGGCTGGCTTCCTGGCGCATGTCGGGCACCACCATGACGAAGGTCTGCGGGTTATCGACCAGCATCTCCATTTCGCGGATCCAGCTGGCGGAATAGCCCGCCGGCGCGCTGCCGTGCTTGGCCGTCACGATGGGAAATTGGGACAGGTCGTGGAAGAAAAACTGATCGCGGTTCATTCGAATTCTCCGATGTAGGGGGCGGGGGCATCCTTGCGGCAGCCGCAGCCGCCGTACAGCACCAGGCTGTAGGAATCCAGCGCAAAACCGCATTGCCTGGCGATCTTGCGCACCCGTTGCGCCATCGTGGCGTCGCTGGATTCCTGGATCCGGCCGCAATGCCGGCAGACCAGGTGGTCGTGGTGTCCCTTGTCATTGAGCTCGTACACGGACGAATGCGTGTCGAGCTGAGTCCGTTTGAGCACGCCGGCGTCTTCAAGTTGCGTAATGACGCGATAGACGGTCGCCAGGCCGATGCTGCTGCGTTCCGAAATGAGATTGCGGTAGATGTCCGCCGCGCTCATGTGCTGGTCCGCATGCTGATGGAAGACGTCCAGGATCTTCAGGCGCGGGAAAGTGGCTTTGATGCCTGCCACGCGCAACCGGGTTGGGTCCATGTTGATTCTCCGTTCGGGGGCCGATGCCCGAATGATGAGAATGATGTACATTTTCAAATGATCCCGCTAACGGGAATCCGTCAACCTGTAGCTCAAATCTGCCAACCATGTTCCAAGTGACCGTGGTCCACCACGCCCTGCCCGATGTCTTGCTGACGCCCTTCAGCATGCGGCACCGCCGGGAATCCAAAGGCATCGCCGTGCCCGACCACGTCCATGACGAGGGCATGCTGGTGCTCGTCCACGAAGGGCTGGTGATGGTGCAGTCGGGTACCCAGGTGTGGACGGTGCTGCCGGGCAGCCTGGGCTGGATCCCGCCGGGGGTGTCGCACGCCGCGCGCTGGTTCGGCGAGGCGCGCGGCTCTTTCCTGTACGTGCGGGCCGATGCCTGCGGCCGGCTGCCGGCCCAGTGCCGCTCCTGGCCGTCGTCCAAGCTGATCGACGCCCTGATCGAACGTTTCACCAACGCGCCGGCCGGCGCGCTGTCCGACGCCTATCTCGAACAGTTGTTCGACGTGCTGCTGGCCGAGATCGAGCAGCGCGAGCACGTGCCTGTGCTGCTGCCGATGCCGGATGATCCGCGGTTGCTGGACCTGGCCAATTCGTTGCTGGGCACGCCGGACGATCCCTCCGGCATCGATGAATGGGCCCAGCGCCTGAACATGTCGTCGCGCACGCTGATGCGCCGTTTCCGCCAGGAAACCGGCGTGACGCTGGGCCAGTGGCGCCAGCAGGCGCGCCTGCTGCGCGGATTGGAAATGCTGTGCAGCGGCGGGTCGGTGACCGAGGCGGCGCTGTCGGTCGGCTACGAGAGCACCAGCGCGTTCATCGGCAGCTTCCGCGCCGCGTTCGGCATGACACCCACCCGTTATCTGGCGGGTCGCGCGTAGCCCGCTCCAGCCTTTACGGATCTTCACTTTTTTCCGACAGATTTGCGGATCTTGCCGCACGCCCTTTGCCTACCATGGCGTCAGGTTAGGACAGGTTTTCTCGTCCTGCCCCCCATGCATCAAGGGTGTTCCATGACTTGCCAACCTATCTTCGTACTCTCGCCGGCCGGGAGCGCCGGCGTCGCCGTGGCGCCCGCCCCGGTCATCGCCTTCGCCCAGATTCTGGCGCGTGTGCTGGCAGCCACCCGTGCCGCCTGGCAGCTGGACGCCGCGGCCGGGAGCGCGTCGTGACGGAGCAATCGAGTGGCCCGCTGGCAGCGCCGCGCACGGGGGCGCTGCTGATCCATGGCCTGGGCGGCACCGAATTCGATATGGGGTCGTTGCACAAGGTGCTGGCGCGCGCCGGGGTGCAGACCCATGGCGTGACGTTGCCCGGCCATGCGGGACGGCCCGAGGACCTGCTGGACGTGCGGGTCGAGGACTGGATGGACGTGGTGACCCGCCGCTACCGTGAACTTTGCGCCCAATACGAGGTGGTGCACGTCATCGGCATGTGCCTGGGGGCGCTGCTGGCGGTGGAACTGTGCAAGCGCGAATCGCATACCCGCGGGGCGCTGGTGTCGCTGTCGGCGCCGGTGTTCCTGGACGGCTGGAGCACGCCCTGGTATCGCGGGCTGCGCTATCTGCTGTACCACGTGCCGGGCGTGCCGCGCCGCATCCGGGTCGAGGAAGAAGACCCCTACGGCGTCAAGAGCGAACTGGTGCGGGCCTTCATCAAGGCGGGTTTCGCACGGGGGGACGGCTTTCATTACCAGTGGGTGCCGCTGGCCTGCGTGCGCCAGGTGGACCGGCTGCGCAACATGGTCAAGCGTGGACTGGAGCAGATGCGCTGTCCGACGCTGGTGATGCACGCGGTCGAAGATGAGCTGACCAGCCCGCGCTCGGCCCGGCTGCTGGGCGCGCGTATTCCCGGTGCATCGGTGGTGTTGCTGGAAGACAGTTATCACATGATCTGCGTGGACCACGAGCGTGAGCGGGTCATGCAGAACGTGCTGGAATTCCTGGGCAAGGATCCGCAGATCGTGCGCACGCGCCGCCGCGCCACGGAACCCCGCCGTTGCCGCGAACAGGGGGCGCAGCAGGGCGCCGAGAGCCTGCTGGCGGCGGCCCGTTAGGACAGCGGCGGCGCGGCGTGCGCGGCCAGGGCCTGAGAGAGGCCAGGCGGGGCCGGCCTGCGCTTTGCCTGTGTGCATAGCGCCATCGGCATGGACTGCCTCAGGCGGCGGCGGGCTGGTCGGGCTGGTTGGGATGCGACGGGCCTTGCGGATCGTTTTCGGCGTCGGGCCGGGGCGGCACGGCCGGCAGGCCCAGCGCGAGCCGCAGCCGCTGGCAGTCGGGGTTGGGCGTGCCGTCCGGCAGCCAGATGTCGAATTCCCGGCAGGGCGTGGGGCGATTTTCGTAGATGGCGCAATGGATACCGGGCTTGCCCAGTTCGCCGCGCAGCGAGATGCACCGGCCGCCGCCCATTTCGGTGCCTTTCATGCAGGCCCGCAGCGGACTCATCTGCGTGACCAGCTCCACCGGCACGTGGCCGCCATTCTCGCCCGCCAGTTCGCCGCAATAGAACGACACGCGGAAGTGCGAGCAACAGGCGCCGCAGTCCAGACAGGGATTGGCGGCGGGGTTGGCGTCGCCGGCCAGGGTGGCGGGCGACACGAAGGTGATGACGGATGTCTCGAGCAGGGACATGGCGGGAAAGTCCGAAAGCCTGTCCGGCCCCGGCAACGGCGGGCGGCGGGCGGGCAAGCCGCCTGTGCGCCGGGCCGATCCGGGGGCGCGCACGGACACGGCCGGCGCGGGATCAGGGGCGGAAATAGTAGCGGGATTCCGCCTGCGGTAGCTACGACTTTTTTCGGGGACGTGGCTGGGGTAGCATCGGGAACCGATTGCCGCCAGGATCTTCCCCATGAACGCCAATTCCGCCTTCCCCGACGGCCGCGCCCGTTGCGGCTGGGTCGACACCTCCGCCGACTATATGGCGTATCACGACACCGAGTGGGGCCGCCCGCAAGGCGACGACCGCGCCCTGTTCGAACAGCTCTGCCTCGAAGGCTTTCAGTCGGGCCTGAGCTGGCGCACCATCCTCAACAAGCGCGAGGCCTTCCGCCGGGGCTTCGCCAATTTCGACGCGGCCAAGGTCGCGCGTTTTGGTGAAAAACAGGTGCTGGCGCTGCTGGCCGACGCCGGCATCGTGCGTCACCGCGGCAAGATCGAAGCCGTCATCAACAACGCCCAGCGCGCGCTGGAAATGATCGAACGCGAAGGCTCGCTGGGCGCGTTCTTCTGGCGTTTCGAGGCCCCGGCGGGGGCGGCATCCACGCCGGGCGCGTCCACCTCGGCGCAATCCGAGGCCCTGTCCAAGGCGCTCAAGAAACTGGGCTGGAAATTTGTGGGGCCTACCACCGTCTACGCCTTCATGCAGTCGGTGGGCATGGTCAACGACCACCACCCCGACTGCTATTGCCACGGTATCAGCGAGAAGGCGCGCAAGGCATTCCGGCGACCAGGGTAGAACGGTGCCGCAGGGCGGCCTTCCTGAAACCTTCTGGCCGGTGCCCCTGTCTTTTGGCCGGTAGCCCGGCCGCGGTGTCGTAGCGGTGCGTCTACTGCCCGGCAGGGGCGGGCGCGACCGGCGCCGTGCCGGGGATGCAATAGCGTCCTTCGCGATACGCCCAGCTGGGCCATAGCGCATGGGCCAGCGCCTCGGTCGCCAGGTCCGGGTCCAGCGACACGGGCGTGTAGGTTTCCGGCGCCGTGTAGCGGTACTGCACCGGCGTCTTGTTCGGCGCCATCACCAGCAGGTCGTTTTCTTTCAGATAGCCGTAGGTGTTGTCGTACTGCATGATGGCGCGGCCCGGCGCGCTGCGCGTCAGGTCGTGGCCGATCATGGGATGCTCGGTGTCCACGCCGATCAGCGACAGCAGGGTGGGCGGCAGGTCGATCTGGCTGATCAGGCGGTCGTCGCGTCGCGCTTCGATACCGGCGCCCAGGATGACCGCGGGAATATGGAAGTGGCGCACCGGCACCAGGCTGGCGCCGAACACGCGGGAATCATGGTCGGCGGCCACCAGGAAGACGGTGTTCTCCCAGTACGGGGAAGCCTTGGCGCGTTCAAAGAAGCGGCCCAGCGCCCAGTCGGCGTAGCGCACGGTGTTTTCGACGGTGGCGGGGTTGCCCTCGGTGGGGATGCGGCCCGCCGGGTACTCCCAGGGGGAATGGTTCGACACACTGAAGGCCAGGGTGAAGGTCGGCTTGTCGCCGTCTTCGCGCAGCAGCCGGTCCAGCTGGTTGAACATGTCCTCGTCGGACGCGCCCCAGGTACCCACGAACGCCGGTTCCACGAAGTCTTCGCGGTCGACGATCTGCTTGAAGCCGTTGCCCAGGAAAAAGCCCTTCATATTGTCGAAGTGCGATTCGCCGCCATAGATGAAGCGCGAGTGATAGCCATGGCGGCCCAGCAGATCGGCCAGCGAGAAAAAGCCGCGTTGCGAGCGGGGCAGCTTCAGCACCGCCTGCGCCGGGGTCGGCAGAAAGCCGGTGACCACGGCCTCGAGGCCGCGCACCGAGCGCGTGCCGGTGGCGTAGGCCCGGGTGAAGGTCCAGGCCTCGCGCGCCAGGGCGTCCAGTTCGGGCGTCAGGTCCATGCCGCCCAGGCCGGCGCTGTACTGCGCGCCCAGGCTTTCTTCCAGAATGATCACCAGGTTCAGCGGGCGCGCGGTCTTGCGCGTGGCGGGCTGGCGATGCAGGCTGGGGTGGTCGGCGTCGGCGGGCGGATAGGGCAGGCCGGCTTGCGCCAGCACCCGGCGGTGCATGTCGTCGTCGTCCATGCCGCCGTACACGGCGGAGGCCGACTTCTCGTTCTTCATGCTGTAGACGGCGTAGAACACGTTATAGAGCGAGTTCAGCGCCAGGGTGTTGAGCATGCCGTCCGAGCTGTAGGCCACCGACGAGGGGTTGATGGGCCGGTGGCCCAGCGTGCCGCGGATGGCCAGGATGACGACGGCCAGGATCGCCAGGCTGGCCAGCGGCATCTGCCACCAGGCCAATGGCGTGTCGGGCGTGGCGTGACCGAACAGCCCGTAGGCGCCCCAACCGATCAATGCCAAAGCGCCCAGTCCGCCCAGCAGCGCGGCCTTGTAGCCGCGCCAGAGCATGCCAGACACTTCGCGGGGATGCTTCAGGTATTCGACGAACAGCCGGTTGGGACGGGTGTCGTATTCCAGGATGAAGGGGGGCGTGGCCACTTCCAGGAACGCCAGCAGGATGAAGGCGACCAGGTACCAGATGCCTGCTGCCGTGGCGGCGAAGGGCAGATGGCCCAGCCACGGCGACAGCACGGCGGGCAGCGCCGCCAGCACGCAGATCTGGTGCGCGTCGATGCGCAGGCCGCCTAACAGCAGGGGCGCCAGGCCGCCCGCGTTGCGCACACGCTGCCATTGCCATGCGGCCAGGGCCAGGCGGCTGAGTGTCAGCAGCGCAAACGCCGCCACCACGAATATCAAGCTTGAATGCCGCATCGGGCCTCCAGGTAGTGCTGCTGTCCGTCCCGATCCGGATGCGGGATCGGCTGATCGCGCATTTGAACAGGGGCGGCGTCGAAAATTCGGTAGGGATTATTCCGTCCGCGCCCGGGAAAAAGCGGGCGGCACCCGGTTGCTTTGTAACTTTTGCCGACCGCGCGCTCTATGGGAAAGAAAAATCCGCACACATTATGGGGCCGGCAAGCTTAACCTGCCCGCCCCGGCGCGGTACCCTGGGGGTAAATTAGGGCCGGGGCATCGGCGCTCCGGCGGCAACGGCAAGGATCATAACGATGACACGCAAAACAAAAATAGCGGTCGGAATTGTCGGCGTGCTGGCGCTCCTGGTGGCGATCCTGGTCGTGGTGATCGCCACGTTCGACTGGAACCGCGCCAAGCCCATGATCAACGAGCGGGTCACCGCGGCCATCGGGCGGCCCTTCGCCATCCATGGCGACCTGAGCGTGCAGTGGACGCGCGAGCCCGACGAGGGCGGCTGGCGCGCCTGGGTGCCCTGGCCGCATGTCGTGGCCAACGACATCAGCGTGGGCAATACCGAGTGGGCCAAGGCGCCGCAGTTCGCCACCTTGAAGCGCGGCGAATTCAGCCTGGCGCCGCTGCCGCTGCTCCGTCAACGGGTCGTGATCCGGCGGATCCAGCTGACCGAGCCGGCCGCCGATCTGGAGCGCCTGGCCGATGGCCGTGCCAACTGGCTGTTCACGCTGCCCGAATCGGGCGAGCCGTCGCCGTGGGTGCTGGACATCAACGAAATCGGTTTCGACAAGGGCCGGGTCGGCTATGCCGACGCGATCCTGCAGGCCGACCTGACCGTGCTGGTCGATCCGCTGGGCAAGCCGGTGCCATTCGCCGACGTGGCCGGCGCGGCCTTCGTCGCCGAGGACGGTGCGGCGCCGGCGCCGCGCGACTATGTCTTTGGCTGGAAGGTGGACGGCAAGTACAAGGGCCTGGCCACCAAGGGCGAGGGCAAGGTGGGCGGCATGCTGGCCCTGCAGGACCCCAAGCAGCCGTTCCCGGTGCAGGCCGATGTGGCGATCGGCGGCACCAAGGCCTCGGTCACGGGCACCCTGACCGATCCGGTCAACCTGGGCGCGCTGGACCTGCGCCTGAAGCTGTCGGGCGCGTCCATGGCGCAGCTGTATCCGCTGACTGGCGTGACCCTGCCGGACACGCCGCCGTATTCGACCGACGGCCATCTGGTGGCCCGCTTGCGCAACGCGGGCGGCGCCGTGTTCGACTACCGCGGCTTCAACGGCCAGGTGGGCAACAGTGACCTGCATGGCGATGTGTCGTTCTCGTTGGCGGCGCCGCGTCCCAAGCTGACCGGCAAGCTGTCGTCCAAGCAATTGCGCATGGCCGATCTGGGCCCGCTGATCGGGGTGCCTTCCGGCAAGGCCGCGCCGGCTCAGGACAAACCCAAGGACGCGCCCGCCAAGCGCGCCGGCGGCAAGGTATTGCCGACGCAGGCTTTCCGCACCGACCGCTGGCGCGATATGGATGCCGACGTGGCGCTGGAAGCCGGGCGCATCGTCCACGACGCCAAACTGCCCTTGTCGGACCTGTCGGTGCATCTGGTTCTGCAGGACGGGCAGCTGACGCTGGACCCGCTGCGCTTCGGCATGGCGGGCGGCAGCATGGCCGCGACGCTGCGGCTGGATGGCTCCCAGGCGCCGCTGACCGGCCGCGTCGAGATGCATGCGCGGCGCCTGCGCTTGAAGCAATTGTTCCCCGCCACCGAGTCCATGCAGAAGACGCTGGGCGAACTGAACGGCGACCTGGCGCTGTCGGGCACGGGCAATTCCGTGGCCGCGCTGCTGGGCTCGGCCACGGGTGACGTGAAGATGCTGGTCAACGATGGCGTCATCAGCCGCAGCCTGATGGAGATCGCCGGACTCAATGTCGGCAACTACGTCGTGTCCAAGCTGTTCGGCGACGACGAGGTCAAGATCAATTGCGGCGCGGCCGACCTGGAAATGAAAAGCGGCGTCATGACGCCGCGCGTGTTCGTGTTCGACACCGAGAACGCCCTGATCAACATCACCGGCACGACCGACTTCAAGAACGAGAAGCTGGACCTGGACATCACGCCGGACAGCAAGGGCTTTCGCATCTTCTCGCTGCGTTCGCCGTTGTACGTGCGCGGCACCTTCGGGGCCCCGGATGTGGGCGTGCACGTGCTGCCGCTGGCCGCGCGCGGCGCGGGCATGGTGGCGTTGGGCGTGATCCTGACGCCGGCGGCGGGCCTGCTGGCCCTGATCGCGCCGAGCACGACCGACGACAACTCCTGCGCCACGCTGCTCAAGCAGATGCGCGTGCCGCCCAAGGCGCCCGCGCCGGCCAAGGGTAAGTAGGGCAGGGGGACGATTGGACGCGTGGCGTGGCCCGCCGGGGCAACCGGTCATGCCCGCGGCCAAGCCGGCGACTCAGCCGGATCAACGCGGCAGCGCCATGCGCGCGCCGTCCTCGGACTGGTTGTCTGCCACGCAGACGGCGTTGCGGCCGTGGTTCTTCGCGTAGTACAGCGCCCGGTCTGCCCGCTGGATGACCTCATCGAGCGTGGCCCCGTGTTCCGGATGTTGCGCCACGCCGGCCGATAGCGTGATGGGGGCGGGCAGGCCGGCCGAGGCGCCCATCTGGGCGAGCTTTTGGCGCAGGCGTTCGGCGGTGGCCACGGCGGCCGCCAGCGGCGCGCCGGGCATGAGCATCACGAATTCCTCGCCGCCGCTGCGGGCCACGGTATCGCCGCTGCGCGATCCCTCGGTCAGCAGCTTGGCCAGCGCCTGCAAGGCGCGGTCGCCGGCCGCGTGGCCGTAGCGGTCATTGACGTGCTTGAAGTGGTCGATGTCCACCGCGACGATCGACAACGGCGTCTCGGCCGCCTGCAGCAGCGCCATCGCCTCGTCCAACCCGCGCCGGTTCAGCAGCCCCGTCAGCTTGTCCGTGGTCGAGGCGCGGCGCAGGTCGCGGATCTTGTGCTGGATCGACGCCAGGCCCATCAGCAGCGCGCGCTTGAGTTGCGAGGCTTCGAAATACCAGGACTTCACCTTGCGGATGCGCTCGGTCGAGTCGGGGTCCTGCATGCGCTTGGCAATGCTGGCCAGTTCGCCCAGCGGCCGCGCAATCCAGCGCGACATCAGCCACAGCAGCACGATGGACAGCAGCAGCAGCGGCAAGGTGTTGCGGGCGGTTGCCATCAGCAGGTCATGCAGCGGCAGCAGCGTGCTGGCCACTGGCCGCTGCGCGATGATGGTCCAGCCCGTGCTGGGCACCGGCGCATAGCCGGCCAGTATTTCGGTGCCTTCCGAGTCCGTGAAGCGCTGTTCGCCCGTTTCGCCGCGCAACGCGGCCGTCAGCGAGTCCTTGTCGGGGGACATGTGGCCCAGGCGGCTGCGGTCGGGGTGATAGATCAGTGTGCCGTTGCGCGCCAGCACATACAGTACGGAATCGTCGCGGTTGAAGTGCTGGCCCAACAGGCGGTCAAGCACATTGTCTTCGTGCAGGTAGAGCGTGCCGGCGATGTAGCCCAGGTAGCGGTAGTCGCGCGAAAAGATCGGATGGGTGTACAGGATCAGCCAGCGGCCGCTGCTGGCGCGAAAGGGTTCGCTGATGAATGGGCGGCGCGTCGTCAGCGCCGTCCTGGCGGCGTCGCTGGTCATCTGTTGGCCCTTCAACTGCGGGTACGAAGGCGATACGGCCAGCACCAGGCCTTGGGCGGACACCACGAAGCTGGAGTTGAAGTGCCCCAGTTGCTCTTCCAGGCGGCGGGTTTCCGCCGCGGCGAGTTCGGGGTGGGTTTCCATATCCGCCAGCATGTCGGCGCTGAAGGCCAGATGGCGGCGCAGGTCGCCCAGGAAATACTCGGTGGTGGCGGCCAGCTTGGCGGCATAGACGCGATTGCTTTCCAGGGCGTTATGCAGCAGCAGGTCGCGTTGGACCAGGTAGCTGGCATGCAGGCCCGCGGCCAGGACCAGGAAAATCGACAGCAGGCTGATCCACAGGATGAGGCGCCGGAGGTCGATGCGAAACATGGAGCGTGTCCGTGTCAGGCGCAGGCGCGGCCCGGCGGCAGGCCGGACAGCGGCATGCCGCCAGTCAGCGCATCCCAGGCGCACATCGCCTGGCGCGCCACCGCTTGCAGGGTTTTGCGGCTGGCGCCATCGCGCGCCTGAATGGACATCCCGTGCAGGATCGTGGTGTAGAACGCCGCCAGGCTCTTCAGGTCGGCGCTGGCGGGCAGTTCGCCGTCGGCCACGCCGGCGGCCAGGCGGGCCAGGATGCGCCCTTGCATGTCGCGCCGGCTGTCGCCCAGGAAGGCGCCGACCCCGTCGTGATTGTCGGCGCCGGACGGCGCGCCCAGCACGATCAGGCAGCCGGGCGGTGCGCCGGGCGCGGTGAAGCGATCGGCGGCGGCCAGCAGCATGCCCTGGATGGCGTCGCGGGCCGTGGCGGCGTCGGTCAGCGCGCGCCGCGAGGCCGCGCCGTCGGTGTCGCGATAAAGCTGCACCGCTTCGCGAAATAGTCCTTCTTTTGAGCCGAATGCGCCGTATAGGCTGGGCGAGTTGATGCCCATCGCAGCCGTCAGGTCGGTCAGCGATGCTCCTTCATATCCCTTCGACCAGAACACTTCCATGGCCTTGCGCAAGGCTTGGGCTCGGTCGAAGTTCCGGGGGCGCCCACGTTCTGCCATATCGCGGATTTTACTCGGGAGAACTATTTTGTGTTGATCGATAAGAAAATCGTTGACGGCGCGCCGCATCCCGTTGGATGATATTTGTAATGATCACTACAAATTGAGGTTGACCCATGCAGAATCTGAACGGCAAAGTCGCTTTCGTAACCGGCGGCAGCCGCGGCATCGGCGCGGCGATTGTTCGCCGCCTGGCTGCGGACGGCGCCGATGTCGCGTTCACCTATGTCAGCGCATCGTCGAAAGACGCGGCCACGGCACTGGCGCGCGAGATCGAAGCCAACGGCCGCCGCGCGCGCGCCATCCAGGCGGACTCGGCCGATCCGGTCCAGGTCCGACAGGCCGTGGAGCAGGCCGTCGCGCAACTTGGGCCGGTGGACGTCCTGGTGAACAACGCCGGCATCTTCCTGGCCGGTCCCTTGGACGAGGTCACGCTGGATGACTACGAACGCACGATGAACATCAACGTGCGCGCGCCTTTCGTGGCCATCCAGGCCGCGCAGGCGTCAATGCCGGATGGCGGCCGCATCATCAACATCGGCAGTTGCCTGGCCGAACGCGCCGGCCGCGCGGGGGTGACGCTGTATGCCGCGAGCAAGTCGGCGCTGCTGGGCATGACGCGTGGCCTGGCGCGCGATCTGGGCGCGCGCGGCATCACGGCGAACGTGGTGCATCCAGGGCCGATCGATACCGATATGAATCCGGCTGACGGCGATCACGCCGGCGACCTGGTGGCGGTGCTGTCCTTGCCCCACTACGGCGAGGTGCGCGACATCGCCGGCATGGTGGCTTTCCTGGCCGGGCCGGACGGACGCTATGTGACCGGGGCAAGCCTGGCGGTGGATGGCGGCTTCGCTGCTTGACGTGCGTGGGCCGCGCGGCGGCCCGTGGGAACGGGCTGCCCGCCTGAGCGCGCGGGTGACCGGCCAGTTTTTTTGTGGTCGATTGGCCACCGACTTGCACAAATAAAAAAAGCTCCCTATAATCTCGCTTCTTCGCAGTTCACACGCAACGAAACGCGACGGCAACAGCAGCAAAGCTGGATGCCTGAAAGATCGGAGTGAATGAGCATGCAGGGCTGTTAGCTCAGTTGGTAGAGCAGCGGACTCTTAATCCGTAGGTCGAGTGTTCGAGCCACTCACAGCCCACCAGAATTACCAAGGCCGTTGGCGATAGTGATCGCTAACGGCCTTTTGCTTTCTAAGCGCTATGTAAGCCCAGTATGATTGATTGGCAGCCCCCCTCAAGGGTCTGAGCTGCTTCACTGTGCAAGGGAGGGTGTATGGTTTCCAGAATAGTGGCGGCTGATGTAGGAAGCGCGCTGGGGAGGCTAGAAGCTGCCGAATTCGAGGTGCAACTGGTGTCGCATGCGCGCTCCATCCTGGAAGGCGAATTTCCGGGCGCGCTGAATGAGCTCGCCGAAGTTCTGCTAGGTATCAGGCTGCCGATTACGGAGATCATCGGTAGTGGGGGCGGCGAGACAAAGTTCACTCAACGGCTGAGGCGCGCTCTGGCTGAACTCGGATGGCGCAAGCATAACTTTGTCATCGAGAAAATCGTCGATGGTGTGCCAAGGGAATCGACTTCGCATGAGGTTGATCATGTCCGGCGCGTTGAGAACGTTGGAGTGATTGCCTGCGAGATCGAATGGAACAACAAAGACCCATTCTTCGATCGAGACCTCGAGAATTTCAAGCGATTGCACGCTGAAGGGGCAATCAGCGTCGGGGTGCTTATCACTCGCGGGCGTAGTCTCCAGGACTACCTACATCAGGCTGTGACTCGGTTTACGGAGGAGCGGCGTATCGAGAGTTACGACGATCTTGAGCGCAATGGGGTCGTTCCGACGCCTAAGCAACGCGCTAATGTCATGAAGCGCGTCGAGCGGGCGAAAGACCCTATCCCGTTTGCACAGGCGTGGACTGAGAATTTCGTCAGCAACAAGTACGGTCAGGCGACCACTCACTGGGCCAAACTCTCACATCGAATTGATCGGGGTGTGGGCAATCCATGTCCGCTGTTGCTCATTGGACTGCCCGCATCCATCGTCCACTTTGATGATGCTCGAGTGGAAGAGTTAAGAGAAGAAGACCTCCAAGGGGAGATCTAGCCTTCATTGCTGCTCAAAGTCTAAAGAAAACCGCTTTTGTTTGTGCGTAGCGGAATGATTTGCGTATGTGGGCCAGGTCGGCGCATAGCTGTCGTCTGCTTGGTTGCCCCAGATGCTCCAACCGTCTCGCTTCCCACGTGCGAACAGTTCAAGGTAGGGGCCTGGGCTGCACGAAGTGATCAGGTCGTACTGCTCGTCAGGTTTGCGGCTATGCTCCCGCTTCCGCGTGGACATGATGTTCACTTGAGTGCGGCCGGGGTCGAGTGTCCGCGCATTTTTTCCGCGCACTCCGAAGAGTAGCAGCTCCGTCACGTTGCGGAAGTAGAAGCCGACGCCTCGGCCATCTGGGCCTCCATCTTTGCGAATTTTCTGCCAGACGATGTTGCTCTTGTAGTGAAAGCCCCACGCAGCCATTACGGCCAAGCCCTCAGGTAGCAATGCGTTCGGTACCCAGAGATAAAGGTGGGCGGGATCGGCGGCGGCAGCTCCAACAGGAAGGGTCTTGATGTCGTCTAGTGTCATCGTGCCGTAGCGGGAGAGGCGCTTGTGCTCGGGCGCAATTTTCCCAGTGCGGTTTTGAAACTGCCATGGGGGGTCCGCGAGAATCGTGCGGAATTTGCGGCCATCGACAAATGCCTGAAAATCACTGACAGGGTCTATCGATGTTTGGGCTGTCTTGCTCATCAATGTCTCAATCTAGAAGGAAAGTCCACGCCGTTCAAATTCGGCCTCTAGGGCGCGCACAACAATAGATTGCACACTGGCGCGCTCTTCAATGCTCAGTTCTTGCAAGCGCTTCCATCGGCTTCGAGGAAGTCGAAAGCTCGTCTGGATGATTTCTTCAGTGGGCGTTGGGCGCTTTCCTGGTGACTGCCTTGAAACGCGCCGCTGGGAGTTCTGAGTTGGCTCCATCCCTGATCCTATTGGTAGCGTGGTAACTTGGTAGCATGCTACCACGATCGATTTTCTATTGCCCATTTACCAATGGTGGGAGGGGAAGACGGTTCCTCTGGCGTGGTTGGGTCTAAGGATAGGCGACCTTTAGCGAATTAGGCTCTTAAACCGTGACAGATTAGTCACGAGGCTTTTTTCGAGCTGTCGACAGGGGGCTCTCCCTGTTCGAGCTGTTGGATCATTTGGGCCCCTGTCAGCTCTAGGGCCCTGGCAAGGCTCAGAATTGTTCCGAGTGATGGCATCCGCAGGCCTCGCTCTAGCATCGACACGAAGGTTCGGTCCACATCAGCTCGAAATGCCAGCTCCTCCTGCGAAAGGCCGAGCTCTAGTCGGCGATGCCTAAGCACCGATCCAAACTTCTGTTCAATTGGGCTTTTAGGGGGGCGTTGCATCCGCCGAAGATGCGTTCTCTGTAGAATATGGTCTACGGACAATTGTCTACAGGGAGGCTCTGTGGTTCGTCTTGCTGATCGTGTTTTTGCGGTGCAATCGTCGCGTCATTTGGTTCTGACGCGTTTGCCGAAGGTCGTGGGTGCGGGTCTATTGATTGCGCTCCTTGCCGCCTGCACTCCATCTGTCGAAGATGGCCTAGCCGCCTATGAAGACAAGGACTATGTAACCGCGGTCCGAATTCTTGCTGGTTACCCGGACAATGGGGATGCTGCCTATGCCATGTATCGGATGCTTGTTGAGGGCAATGGTGCTGCCGAGGAGAGTACAGCTATCGAGTGGCTCACTCGGGCGGCTAAGTTGGGGCAGGCAGATGCGCTTCTAGAAATGGGGAAGATTCAAATCGCTGCTAAGTCCCCAGGTCCCGAAGAAGTCAAAGAGGGGTTAGCGATGCTCGAGCGAGCTGCAGCGGCCGGCAAGACAGAAGCTCTTGTCAGCCTCGGTGATTTTTATTTGACAGGAGCAGGTTCCAACGGGAGGCGCGGAGAGGCTTATTTGCTGCGAGCAGCCCCGCTAGCTAAAGCCAACTGGGGGCTCGCTTGGGCCTATGAACTGGGGCAAAACGGTCTGTCGAGAAATCAGGCAAAAGCGTTAGGGCAATGGAGACTGGTCGAGGCAGCGCCAGATGCTAATCAGCATTTGAGGTCCTATGCTGCTTTCAAAATCGACGAGGCTCTCTTCTATGGTAACTCCGTGGCACGCTCTCCTGAGCAAGCCGCTCAGCGTTTGGCATCCCGTCCCAACGACGACCTAGCGCAAGGGTTGTACGCTTGGCTTCTGTACCGTGGAGAAGGCGTCGCGCAAGACAAGTTTGCTGCGGTGAAGATCGTGCAAAAAATGGAAGATCCGAAAACGGGCCTGCCTCGTCGTATCCCAGGTGGAGCGAATCAGTATGCCTTGCTTGTGATGGCGTCAGCCTATGAGGAGGGTATTGGCGTAGATCATGATAGCGCACGGGCAAAGACGATTCTGGATAGCGTCACGCCGGGCTTCCTTGCGTTTGAGGCTGGGGGATTTTGGCGGCTGATCCTTTCTTCAAACGGAGTCGGTGGAACCGAGTGTAGCCCCGGCTATCTGATCGTCCCTGTGTATGTGAAAGACGCCCAAGGCAGCCCATATCAATCGCTCGCAGCACGGGCTTTGCAATCGGCTGCAAATTGCATGATGAGCGCCTATGCGGGCGAGCGGGACAAATCCGCGAAGTCCGCGCTGTTGCAGGATTCAGATCGCTATCTGTACGGCGCGGAGACGTTGGCTCCCGGCTCTGCTCGAGCATCTATTCAACGACTTGCCTCTCTTCGCGGTGGAAAGACTGGTGTCAGCGTAGGAATGTCCAAGGTAGAGGTCTTGGCATCCAGTTGGGGAAAGCCGCAGTCGATCAATTCGACTACGACGCGCGCCGGTAAGCGAGAGCAATGGGTGTACGGTGGCAACAACTACCTGTACTTCGAAGAGGGCGTGCTCGAGGCCATTCAAAACTGACGAGAAAAAACTGATAAGGTCAGATTAGGGGGCAATGTCTACGAAGAATCGACCGTGGACATTGCTCAGATGACGAACACAAAGCCATGCTCGAAAATTGCAGGTTTTCGCAATTGTGGTGAAATTCCGGCTTTAATACCGCTTCTGGCTACTCTTGTTCTACAAGGCTCAGTAGTCTGTTGATAGCATGACCGCGCTCGTCCCATAGGTCTTCCGGCTGCCACCAGACAGGCCTGTTCTCCAGGATGAGCGCTTGGCGATAGGCTGCGCGCTTTTGCTTGTCGGTGATCTGTGTCAACGCTGCCTGCGCGCCCCGAAACCGGCAGGAATCCAAGAACAGGGGCCAAGTCGAATCCTGGTTGCGTGTGCCGCCTATGCGTGCCAATTGGAAGGCCTCAAACGGATTGGGCATGCTCGCTATGGTCGTGAACGAGCCGACATTCGCGCATCGCAACTCAAGTCTCGTACGAGTCCCTCGAGGGGCACGACTACCTTGGCTGCGTAGCTGGGCGATCTTGTCGTACATGACCAAATATCTGTTGCTTTCCCTCGATCCTACGTAATAGCCAGTCACCTTGCCGTTAGCCTCGAAGACTCTAGATTTACTCGCATGGGTGGTATGGAAGATCACAATCTCGTCTATCGGTACGTTGAGGAGATCCACCGCAAAATCAATGCGAGTGACGTTGGCGTGAATTAGACACTCTGCGAAATCTGGAAACGCTGGTGCCAATACCCTAGCGAGCTCGACCATCGGCTCAACTCCGTACCAAGATGCGCGGCGCGGATTGAATTCGACTCTTAGAAAGTTGCTGCTGCGTCTGCGAGGCATTGCTTGAATGGTCATTCTTGAACCATTTCTGAGAGGTAACGTCCAGGCCGATAAATAGTTCTTGAGCAGTTCACTGAACGGAATGCTCTCTAAGTCTCCCGTGAATGTCGCAGCCTGGAGTTGATCGATGATGTGATGCTGGGTTGTACTGTTCAGGGCCGGGAGCGTGAAGCTAATCTTGTCAATGAACAATGAACCTCGGCCTGCCGTACCTTCGCTCATATGTGCCTTCTGCCAACACTCTTATAGAGCTCATGAAATTGCAGTTAGCTGCAAACGATTAGCGATGGTCGCTGGTCGAGGTCAAGAGCGGTTGACTGAGTAGCCATTCCCTCACCGTCTGTGCTTCATAGCGAACGTGACGGCCGATCTTGCGATAAGGGATGCCGCCCCCCTCCCAACGCTTCCTAATGAGCCACGACTCCGATTTGCCTATCAATGCCGCGACCTCTTTTGACGTGAGGAGAGAGCCATTCTCCAGAATGGGGCGAACGGTAGTGCGGAGGTTATCGCCCTGGGTTTCAGAGGAGGCGAGTTGGGCCTTGAGTTTCATCGTGAGCTCCGAATTGCGTTGAATGGGAGCTCATTGTCTTGCGAGGCCAGGAAGGACTGCACCAGTCGCTTATCGGGCTGATTTGGTGAGGGGGGGGTAGGCGAGCTTTATATAGTCTTGATCGCGATACCTTTTTGCTCGCTGAATATCACGCTCGATGTCTTTTTGGCCGTCGTAGCCTTCAGCAGACTTGGTTTCTGCATAGGTGCCGTCTTCAAAAAAACGAGTTGCGATGGCTTTTGGGGCGGTGCCTAAGGAAAGCGCATCCAGAACGCGCAGATAGCGCGATAGCGCGCCGTACTGGTGTCTCGTGTGTTTGGGTGGAGAGAGGGCTGGTGTCTTGTTCTGGGCCGAGCCTCGCCCCGACTTCGCTTTGCGTTGTTGCGCGGCTATGTGCTCCTCAGCCTCGGTTCTTGCCATGCTCAATTGCTGGAGCAGTGGTCGCTCCAATGAGATGACTATTGCGATCTCCGTGGGGGCGATGGAAAACCGTTCTTGCTGAGTGTCGTTAGCGGTGATGATTCTTACATTCTCGATGCCTACGAACGGAATCCAGCCAGGGTCTTCGTCGTGGTACGGCACGAACCACGCTAGTTGGAATTGCCTTGGCGACGGGCCTGTGGTCCGCAGGAGTCTGGGTTGTCGGCTCTGTGCGTAGGCTTCTTGATAACGTGGGTTTCTTCGCAGAAACTGCCATGCCCACACGAGCCGAGGATAGTGCGGGTCCTGTGCGAGGCCTATCGGGTTGCGGTAAGCGTCGGCGGAGGGGTAGGCCGCAGCCTCTTGCCAAGCGGGAAAGCCGCGCATCTTATGTTCTGAGGCCATGTTCAATCAGCTCGAGGATGTAGTCGGTCACCCGCTGGGCAGGACCGCGCAAGCGCTCGACGCCTTGCTTGTATCCCTCTGTCACGTCCTGGTTGCCTGTTAGGTGATTCATCAAGCGCTTTACGGTTGCTTCGTTCTGTACGACGGTGTCTGCATATGTCGCGAATGTGCGACGTAAGTCGTGAACTGTGAACTGGATTCCAGTGTCCGCGATGACCTTCGCTATCTGCTTCTTGGGCTCGACTAGATGGCCGGTCTTTCCTGTGCCGGGGAACACGAATTCATTGTTCCGTGCGTCGAGGCGGCGCTTCAGGATTTCGAGAGTGGCGCTGGTCAGTGGCAACTCGAAATTGGTTCCGTTCTTCGTATTCTCGCGGGGGATGGTCAGTCGTCTACCTTGAAAGTTGACGTGCTCCCACTGAATGCTCGCGGCCTCTGTGCGCCGCAGGCCGGTGAATAGAACGAATAGCAAATAGTCTTGGATGATTCGCGTGCCCTCCGTAGGAGATGCATCGTTCATAGCAAGCACGCCAGCGTGCCAAGCCTGTAGTTGTTCCTCACGGATGTAGTTCTCGCGTCGAGGCGTCTTGTACCAGCGCCTAAGCGCATTTAGGCGTTTTGTCGGGTTCGTTGTGACGAGGGGAGAGCCATCGGCCCGCTGATACTTCCCCTCCGCAAAGTTGAATATGGCTTTGAGCAGTCTCATTGCCATGTTGGCCTGCGCGTGTCCGTGACTCTCGCCAAGTTTCGCGTGTTGAGTCTCGACCATATCTTGGCTGATCGACGCGAGCGGCGTTGATTGCCAGCACGACAAGTGATCGGCCAGCACCTTCCGATAGTCAGCCTGTGTCCTGGGCGCTAGCTCCCTGTTGGCAAAGTAGGCGTCTAGGGCTTCTTTGAGTGTGACACCTTGCTGGGAGAGCGCGCGTCGTGCCTGCCTGGGGTCGATTCCAGCTGCCATTTGGGCCAAGCGTTGCCGTGCCTCGTCGCGAGCCTGTTCGGGGGTGAGTACTCCGTGGCGGGCGATCTTTTGCCGGCTGCTCTTGCCGTTGATCCGCGCTTGAACTACGTACGTCTTCGTTGTTCCGCTGATCTGCAACCCGAAACCTCGGAGTTGGCTGTCCCAATACAGGCCCGGTTCATCGAGGCTGTCTATTAGGCGTTTGGTCAACCGCAGATCGTGAGGCATCGCAGAGTCATGTAAACGCCATGTAAGCACTTGGCGTGTGTGTTGATGTATGTCGTGCGATGCTATTCTATGTGAAAATTTATATTTATCAATGCCTTATGGAGTTGTTCTTGCTGCTTCAAATTTGCTAAAACAGTTGCCTTTAGAACTCTTAATCCGTAGGTCGAGTGTTCGAGCCACTCACAGCCCACCAGAATTCAAAAGCCGTTGACGATCTGATCGTCAGCGGCTTTTTCAATTTCCGGCCGCAGCCTTGCACAAGGCTGCCCGCGGCTGGCGCGGGCAGCGCAGGTGTGTCGACAAGCGCCCGCAAGCCCTTCTTGCGCTTGCACGCCCCCCGCTAGAAATCCCCCGCCATCGCAACCGCCTGCGCCTTGCCCTGCAGGATGGTTTCCGGCGCCAGCGCATCCCAGGTGTGTTCCACCGTCAGGCTCCTGACTTCCTTCACGCCGATGAACCGCAACCAGAACTCGACGTAATCGGCCTGATGCGTGAAGCCGGGACTGTCGGCGCCGGCGGCCTTGTCGTGGCTTTGGCCGCGCACGTGGATGACCAGGGCGCGTTCGATGTCCAGCATCGGGCCGTAGGCCTGGCCGTTGAAGGTGAACAGCAGGTTGCGTTGGCTGACCAGATCGATCAGTTGCTTGAGCTTGTAGGGGTAGCCGAAATTCCACATCGGCACGCCCAACACAATCCGGTCGGCCTGCTGAAAGCGCTTGGCCAGCGCTTCGATGCGTGTCCATGCCGAGGCTTCGGCGGCGTCCATCGGCGTGTTCGACACGCGCTTGTACTTGGCGCCGATGGCCTGGGTGTCGAAGTCGGGCAAATGTTCTTCCCACACGTTCAGGGTATCGACTGCCAGCGCAGGGCAGGCCTGGCGATAGGCGTCGATGAATGCATCGGCGATGGCGATGGAGGCGGACTGGGCGCCGCGGGGGGAGGACACGATGTTCAATAGACGCATGCTGCATGACCTGGGTGAGTAGGCGTGAGTGACGGCGCTGCCAGGGATGCGTCACGCCCGGTCCGCATCCGTACGATTGCAATTGCAATCGTATGCAGGCTGGATTCTATCGCCTCACGATTTAATTGCAACCGCTGTTCGATGCGCGGGCGGGCTGTCCATTGCGGGCAGGGAGCGGCATTAAGGCAAGCCTTAAGGATGGTTGCATCGGGGCTAAACCACGGCGGGCGGCGGCCTCTCTATAGTGACGGCATCGATTTCAGGAGTGCCGCCATGTCCGCCGTTGTTTCGCCCGCCGCCTATCCCCGCGCGGTGTTGTTCGATCTGCTTACCGCCCTGCTGGATTCCTGGACGGTGTGGAATGCCGCCGCCGGGTCCGAGGCCCAGGGGCGCGCGTGGCGGGCCGAATATCTGCGCTTGACCTACGGTTGCGGCGCCTACCAGCCCTACGAGCAACTGGTCGAGGCGGCGGCCCGCGCCGTCGGCCTGCCGGCCACCGCTCCCGCAGCGCTGGAAGCGGGTTGGGACGGCCTGCCCGTGTGGGACGGTGCGCGCGAATTGCTGCAGG
>NZ_JAELTJ010000099.1 GCF_016428805.1 Achromobacter sp. ASV32 | reverse complement strand
CCCCGAGGCGTCCGAGCAGGCCTACTGCATCGAGCTGGGTGCGTCGTGGGTAGGGCGGCCCAGGCTTGCGTCATCCGTGCAGGCACGCGCGGATTCCAGCAGGGCGTCGGTCAAGGTGCCCACATGCGCGCACAAGCCTTCCACACCGCCCATCAATGCGGTGATGGTCCATGCATCCAACGGCTGTGCGCCGGTCGCGTCAGGCTCAGAGGCGCTGTTGCCGACAAGGCGTGCGATGGTCTCGATCGCGAAGCGGGCGCGTTCGATGTTGTAGAGCGGGGCTAGGGGAACGAAGCCGTGTTCGGGGTCGGTGTCGACCAGCCACGGATTTTGGGTGAAGGGGTGGGATTGCATGCACTTCCTCCGACGATGTGGGAAATTCCGCTACCCCACTTCCAAATGGGGTGGGCGGACACAGGACAAGGTTGGAAGACCGGATCGTCGGAACCGGCGTGCGCAAGCGCACCCCTGCCAAGGCCCGCCCATTGGACGTGCTAAGGCGTGCTGACTTATGGGTTCAGCACCGACGACTTTTCCGGCTTCCAAACCGGGCTACCGGTGGTGGCGGTAGTGGGGGGAGTATACGAGAGAGCGAGAGCATGACAAATTATGAAGCGACATTTTTGGCCACGCATCCGGGAGCCATCTTCGGATCAGTCAGTTTCCATAAAACCTTGGTCTAACTGAAATATCTAAATTGACCGCCCTTGGGAGACCGAACAGTGGCGCTAACTGAAAATTTCCTGTGGCAAAATGCATCTTGCAACAGGATGTAGAATCTCTAACAAACGGAGATTGCTCTCATAAAAACGACGGGCAAAAGCCACCGTTGAATAACACCGATAACCTTTTGCAGGTCAAGATGGGACGAGGAAGATGAGAGTGCCCAAGACGAACAATCTACACTTTGATGTCAGCACGGGCCTCAAGCGCGTATTGGGGCGCGAACTCATCACTGATGACGAGGTCGCAATCTTCGAGCTTGTAAAAAACTCGTTCGACGCTGGCGCGGATAACGTGCAACTCTATTTCGGCGACGGAACGATCGTAATTGCTGACAACGGGTCTGGCATGTCCTACGAAGACCTCACTAACAAGTGGCTATTCGTAGCGTACTCCTCCAAACGCAATGATCGCTCACCAGACGACTTCCGCAACTTGGCTGCCGATCGTCGGCACTATGCTGGTAGCAAGGGTATCGGCCGCTTCTCGTCCGATCGGCTGGGCGAAGAGGTCATCATACAAAGTCGCCCCCGAGGCCGCGCTAAGACAGTCCATCGGCTGACCGTTGACTGGGATTTATTCGAGAAAGACGCGAAAGAGCGCTTTGAGCAAATTCCCGTCCATTACATCACGCAGGATGCATTTCAACTACCGCGTGAGCTACGCCGATTCGAGTCCACGCTCTCACATGGAACTGCAGTCACTATTCAAAAACTTAGACGACCTTGGCCGCGACAGCGCATCCTAGATCTCAAGGCGTCGCTAGCGAAACTAATAAATCCCTTTGGTGAAGAGGCTGACGGCTTCGGTATTCATATCACCGCACCGGCCGAGGCGCCAGAGGATAAGAAGCTCATCAGCTTGCATGCCGAAAAAGATGAATCGCCTCTACCTAAAGATCTGGTCAACGGTCAGATCGGCAATTTCATCTTCTCGACATTGCAAGACAAGACGACATTTATTAGAGTGGCCATCGAAAACGATGAGTTGCACACCACACTAACCGACCGTGGTGAAATCATCTATCGCATTGCTGAACCAAATCCGTATCAGCATCTTTCAGCCGCGGAATTCAGATGCGAGATCTACTATCTAAATCAGTCAGCAAAAATCACTTTCGCACGACGTGTAGGCCTACCATCCGTTCAATTTGGATCAGTTTTTCTGTTCAGAAACAACTTTCGCGTCTACCCAGTCGGTGAAGACGGTAACGACTGGTTTGGCTTCGAGCGTCGCAAACAACAAGGCTATGCACGATTTTTAGGAACTCGTGAAATTCTCGGACGGGTTGATGTAGCCGGATCGGATGAAGACTTCCAAGAGGCGTCAAGCCGTAACCAAGGACTGATTGAAACCCCTGCCTCCGAGGAACTACAAAAGGCGGTCATGGAACATTGCCTGAAACGCCTTGAGAAATACGTAGTGCCGGTTTCTTGGAAAGATCCTGCAGACGGAACGACCGATGACCTTTCGCGCCTAATGACTGACCCAGGCCGCGCGCGTGTATCCGCTGCGGTGGCCAACCTCGTCGATAATAAGAAAGTAAGACTGATCGAATACAGCAAGCGACTCGTTGACTTGATCAACGAACGCTCCACCGATTTCGAGACTTCACTGGTGAGTCTTCGGGCTATCGCCGAAAAAACGGATGATAAAAAAATGCTCGCGCGGCTCGACGCAGCCGAACGCCGCTTTGATGATCTGAAGAAATCAGAAGCCGATGCTCGCCGCGTGGCCGACAAAGCGCTGGCTGCCGCCGAAGTGGCAAACCTCAGGGCGGCCACTGCAGAAGCAGAGGTGGAAACGGAGCGGCGGCGTGCGCATTTTTTGGAGTCCTTCGTCAACGTTGACTCAGCCACAATCCTCAACTTGCACCACCAAGTGACGATCTATGCAGTAGACATCGCTCAGCAAATAGAAAATTTCCTGACCGAGACTGCCGGCAAGACGTCAATATCACGTGAAGCTGTACTCAAGACGCTGGAGCAAATGGCCTTCCTAAATAGGAAGGTCATGTCGGTCACAAAGTTTGCGGCGAAAGCTAACTTCAAACTTGATTCAGAGAAAATTGAGACCGACCTTGCCGCATTCATTTATGACTATATCGAACAAATTGCGCGCACCACAGGTAGTGCTCGACTACAAATCGCTGTGGACAATACACACCCAGGTATAAAGCTACGGTTCAACCCAATCGATGCGTCAATCATCGTCGACAACCTGATTAGCAACGCAAGAAAAGCCAAGGCATCACGCATTCAGTTCATGCTTACGCAAGAGGAAAAGAGTGGCCTCACGATTCATGTGAGCGACAATGGGCGGGGTCTAACCTCAGGCACAAATCATTCAAGGATTTTTGAAATGGGGTACACCACAACTCTAGGCTCAGGACTCGGTCTCTATCACGTTCGGCAGGCCCTGGGAGAAATGGGGGGCAGTATTGAGCTTAAAGATAACGTGGAAAAGGGTCTGAGTTTCATCATTAAAATCGCCGCAAGAGGGAAGAAACAATGAGACTTGACTTCAACGTACTATGGGTAGATGACCAACCTGATCGTGTCGCTGCCCAAGGCAAAAGCATTGCGCTACAAATGGCAAATGAGGGGTTTGATTTCAATCCACGCCAGTGCACGACGATCGCCCAGATGGAAGAAGCCATTGCCGAAGACGTATTTACAGATGAGGTTGACCTTATCCTCGTGGATTGGGACCTCGGCAATGACATACACGGCGAAAATGCCATCAAACGCATTCGTGAAATTGTTCAATATAAGGACGTAGTCTTTTATTCCGGAGAAAAGACAGCCGCCGAGCTACGAGAAAAAATCTACGAAAAACAGCTGGAAGGCGTTTACTGCGCTGGACGGGCTGATCTTATCGACGAGGTAATTGGCGTTTTCGATTCACTGATCAAGAAAGTTCTCGATCTTGATCACACGAGAGGCATCGTCATGGGGGCAACCAGTGACATTGACCACATGGTCAACACATGCTTGAATCTGGCGCACAGCAAACTTGATGACTCAGGGCAAGCCAAATTCATTGAGGAAGCACTACGGCGCGTGACCGACCAAGTGGCGAATATCTCAAGACAAAGCGAAAAAATTAAGAATGCGCCTAGTGTTGAAATTTTGTTCAAATCTCACATGCTTTTTACTTCCGAACATCGCCTACGTCTGTTGGAAGAAATTCTCAGAATGAGTGAATTTTCGGCACACACCGCCCGAGCGGAAGCCGTCACAGCGTATCGCAACAATGTTGTTCAACACCGCAATATTCTCGGACACGTGGTCCTCGCCCCTCATGGAAAACCTAATGCCGTCATGGACGATACCGGCCAAACGGTTAATCTCGATCAGATGAGAGAACTTCGAAAATTGATTCTGAATCTACGCACAGATTTCCGTGCCCTGCTGAGCGAAATGCAAGCGTGATCGACTTGCCCGAGTAGTCGCGCCCTCAGCCTTGGGCAAGCCTTTCAGCAAAATCGTAAGTGTCTCTCCAATCGCACGAGCGACAAGCGGCGGAACCGCATTGGCCACTTGGGTGAAACGCGGGACCTCTTGTTTACGACGATGTCCACCAGACGTGTACTTACCTTGGAATGAGTACCAATCAGGAAAACTCTGCAGCCGCGCATTCTCCCGCACCGTCAACGTACGAGGCTCCAAATAGTGCAAAAGGTCGTCAGGCATACTGGTAATGGTTGGTGATGGACGATCAGGGTCCAGTACGCGTAGAGCCATCTTCTTGAGACCGAAACGAGCGCGCATTTCGGCTCCAATGCTAGTGTTCAAGCGCCCTTCGGCGTGGCTCAGCTTAATAATTTCCCTAAAGCGATCGGAGATGTGCTCGGCATGGCGCGCCAAACGTAGATCCGTGGGAACTTCACAACCTTCATTCATTAATTCCTGGTAGTGCGTGAGCGGGCTCTTGTACCTAATCTCTTCGAAACCTTTACTTTCTAATGAAGGTTGAGTGCCGTTTCGACTAACTTCGAGATCAGATATAGCTGAGCCCGATGAAACCGGCGCCGTCAACCTCAATGAACGCAGAAATGAAGGAATATGATTTTGAAGCTGCTCAAACGGATTCGTTACATTAAGATCCGAGCGGAACGCAAGAACGAAATAGCGCGTACGAGCTTGAGGCACTCCAAATATAGAAAGGTCGAGCAATTGTTCATGGACGGTGTAAGCGTCAGACAACCGTGCCTTGAGTGCTTGCGAGAAATTTTTTATCTCGTCACCCGCACTAAAATCAAGAGTAAACCCTCGGACATTCTCAATCAAAACCGCCTTGGGTTTGATTATTTCGACCAAATTCAAATAAGAAGAAAACAGCTGATTACGGGGATCGTCGTGCTGGCGCCTGCCTGCGCTAGAAAAGCCTTGACATGGAGGGCCACCAACTAAAACATCAATGCTACCCGACATATTTTCAAGTTCATGTCGATGGTTGCTAAGGAGTTCGACGATACCAATGGGCTGCTTCGGAAGCCAGCGAGGCCAAACATATTTATATGAAGCCCCCTTCTCCATCAGGTTCGTCTTAAGCGTTGCAAAAGCGCACTTGTCCCGCTCAATTGCAAAACGGCCAGTCAGGCCTGCCTGCATCAATCCAAGCGATAGCCCACCACACCCCGCAAAGGCGTCAATAAACGTCAGTGGTTTAGCAGATATTCGTGGCATTTTTTTAGTTCGATGAGTGGCAAATAAGTATCCAACATGACCACGCTCAGGGATAACGTACGATGGCTAGAAATAACCTCTAAACGTCGCGAATCGGCGAACCTAACTGCATAGATGCGATAGTGTAACTGCTGCCAGGCTGTACCAGCCCCGCAGCGCACCCTCCCCAGTTATATGCGTCGATCGTTCATGGCCCACTTCCTGTATGCAAGTCAAAGAAAAAGAGCTGCAGTCCATACTGCAGCTCCTGGCTCTCAACTAGCGATCGAGAGAATTCACCCCTTACGCACCTGCGCAATCAAGCCATCCAGCTGCGTCAGCATCGTATTGACTTCCTCACCCGTCACATTCAACGCCGGCATAAACCGCAGCAAATTCCCCCGCGGCGCATTCAGCAGCAACCCAGCCGGGGCCAGATTCCGCGCAGCCTCAACAATCGCCGGACCATCATCCCGATCCATCACCAGCGCGCGCAGCAGCCCCATCCCGCGCTCGCCCTTCATCCCATACTTGGCCGACAGCGCCAACAGCCCTTCCGAAAGCTGCTTCGCACGCGCATTGACCGACTCCATAAACCCAGGCGCAGCCAGCGCGTCAAACACCGCCACACCCACAGCCGCCATCAACGGATTCCCGTTATACGTGCCACCCTGGTCCCCGTGCGAGAACACGCAGACTTCCTGACGCGCCAACAACGCCGCCAGCGGCACACCGCCACCAATCCCCTTGGCCAGCGTCATGATGTCCGGCACCACGTCCGACTGCTGGTAAGCGAACATCGTGCCCGTACGACCCATGCCGGTCTGCACTTCATCCACGATGAACAGCAGCTTGTGCTCATCGGCCAGCTTGCGCAGGCCCTGCATGAATTCCTTGGTCGCGGGAATGACACCGGCTTCGCCCTGCACCGGTTCCAGCATGATGGCGACGGTCTGATCGTCAATCAGCTTACGCACCGATTCCAGATCATTGATCTCAGCCTTCGGGAAACCTTCCACCTGCGGCGCGAACATCTTGTCCCAGCCCGGCTTGCCGGACGCGGACATCGTGGCCAGCGTGCGGCCGTGGAAGCCGTGGTTCATGGTGATGATCTTGTAGGCGCCTTTCTTGTTGACCTGGCCCCACTTGCGCGCCAGCTTGATGGCGCCTTCGTTGGCTTCGCCGCCGCTGTTGGCGAAGAAGACGCGGTCGAAGACCGAGGCGCCGGTCAGGCGCTGGGCCAGTTCGATGGACGGCAGGTTGTAGAACGCCGGGGACGGGTTCATCAGCAGTTTGGACTGCTCGAGCAGGGCTTTCTGCATTTCCGGGGCGCAGTGGCCCAGGGTGTTGACGGCCCAGCCCTGGACGAAGTCCAGGTATCGCTTGCCCGCGTGATCCTCCAGCCAGGATCCCTGGCCGCGCACGAACACGAGGTCCGGGCGGGAGGTGATCTCCATGAGGGCGTTGACGTTGAACTGGCTGAATTCCATGGCGGTTCCTGCTGAAATGGGAGGACAGGGGTTGAAAAGGGTGGGAAACGCTAAAAGGTGAATTTAGCACCGGCGCGGGAATGCTATCGTGATGCACCCCAGCCGATCCGCCCCCGGGCCGCCCCAAAAGGGCCGCCAGCGCGGGGCTCTCTATTTTATGCAACAGGCGCGGCCCTGCGCGGCGCCTTCTGTCGCTTTTTACTGACCGATCATGACAAGAATTCTTTCCAGTCTCGCCGCCGGCCTGGTGCTGGCCGCTGCCGCCACCGCGGCGCACGCTGAATATCCTGACCGCGCCATCCGCCTGATCGTACCTTTCCCGCCGGGGCAGGCCACCGACATTTTTGCCCGGGCCCTGGCCGAAAAGCTGGGCACGGCGCTGAAACAGCCCATCGTGGTGGAAAACCGCGCCGGCGCGGGCAGCAATATCGGCATGGAGCAGGCCGCCCGCGCGACGCCGGACGGCTACACGCTGGTGATCGCGGGCTCTGCGGCGGCGGTGAACCAGACGCTGTACAAGACCATCAATTACAGCCTGACGAACGATTTTGCGCCGGTGTCGGGGGTGTTTTCGGTGCCGCTGATGTTCCTGGCGACGCCGGCCTCGGGCATTACGTCGCTCAAGCAATTGGTGACGCAGGCGCGCGCCAATCCGGGTGAACTGGCGTACGCCAGCGCGGGGATCGGCGGCACGCAGCATTTGTCGGCCGAGATGTTCAAGGCGGCGGCCAATATCGATATCCGCCACATTCCGTACAAGGGCAGCGGCCCGGCGCAGGCGGATTTCCTGGGCCATCAGGTGCCGTTGATGGTGGATTCGGTGACGGCGGGCCTGCCGCACGTGCAGAGCAAGAAGGCGGTGGCGCTGGCGGTGACGACGGCCAAGCGCCTGCCGCAGTTGCCGGACGTGCCGACGGTGGCCGAAAGCGGCTATCCGGGCTTTGAGGCGATCGGCTGGGCGTCGGTGCTGGCCCCGCGCGGCACGCCGCCGGCGGTGACGACCTACCTGAGCCAGCAGATCGGCCACGTGCTGAGCACGCCGGAGATGCAGAAGTTCTTCCGCGATCGTGGCGCCGAACCCATGCCGATGACGCCCGAGGCCACGGGCAAGTTCATTGCCGGCGAGGTCGACAAGTGGGGCAAGGCGGTCAAGCAGTCCGGCGCGCAGGTGGACTGACGGCGAGTGAAATAGGACGGGTCGCAAGCGCTTGCCCCATGGGCGCTGTGACCGGCCCGCCCGCCAATGTGGCCGCGGGTCCACGCATGAATACTGTGAGCCGCGGCCGCATGAGGTGACCTCGTGGCTCGGCCGCGGCTCACCCAACCGGCAGCGCAACGCTGCTGGCTGTCCAACCCGGATGTTGTCGTTTGCGGTGGGCGTCGCCCCGTCGGTCTTGACGGAGGCACCGCCGTTGTCCCGGACCTGAGTTCCAAACCGGTGCGCGCCATGCGCCGGGACGACGCGTCACGCACCAATCAGGTGCACATTCAGCGGCCCGCTACGCCTTGCTCCTGGCGGCGGCGAAATGGCACGGAACTTGCTTTTCCAGTTTTGTATACCGAATTGGTGTGCAACGCCGAACCCCGCTCTTGGGACGGCGCGCCCTGGAGAGTTCCTCATGAAGCGTAGAACCCTGTTGCTGTCCCTTTGCACCGCCGCCACGCTGCTGGCCGCGCCGCTTACGCATGCCGACACGCTGGACGATATCGTCAAGAGCGGCACCATCAAGATCGCCGTGCCGCAGGACTTTCCGCCGTTCGGGTCGGTGGGCGCGGACATGAAGCCGCTGGGCTACGACATCGATACCGCGGCGCTGATCGCCAAGCAGCTGGGCGTGAAGCTGGAACTGGTGCCGGTAACCAGCGCCAACCGGGTGCCGTACTTGCAGACGCGCAAGGTGGACCTGGTGATTTCCAGCCTGGGCAAGAATCCGGAACGCGAGAAGGCGATCGACTTCTCGGATGCGTATGCGCCGTTCTTCAATGGCGTGTTCGGCCCGGCGGACCTGAAGGTGGCATCGGCCGCCGACCTGGCCGGCAAGACCATCGGCGTGACGCGGGGTGCGGTGGAAGATATCGAGCTGACCAAGATTGCGCCGCCCACGGCCACGCTCAAGCGCTATGAAGACAACAACGGCACCATCACGGCCTTTCTGTCGGGGCAGGTGCCGCTGATTGCGACGGGCAACGTGGTGGCCGCGGCGATTCTGGCGCGCAACCCGCCCAAGAAGCCCGAGACCAAGTTCCTGATCAAGGATTCGCCCTGCTACATCGGCCTGAACAAGGACGAACCGAAGCTGCGCGCCAAGGTCAACGAGATTCTGGCGGGCGCCAAGCGCGACGGGTCGCTGGCGGCGATTTCGAAGAAGTGGCTGGGCGCCGACCTGCCCAAGGATCTGTAAGGCAGGCGCGAGCGCCGGGGCGCCCTGATGGCTTATCAATTCGACTTCGCTTCCATGCTGGACTACACGCCGGTGCTCATCAAGGGCATCGGCGTGACGGTCGAGCTGATCGCCTTTGGCGCCGTGGCCGGGGTGGCCCTGGGCATCGGCTGCGCCTGGGCGCGCACGCACGGACCGCGCTGGCTGCGCGTGCCGGTCGCCGCATATGTGGAGGCGGTGCGCAACACGCCTTTTCTGATCCAGCTGTTCTTCGTGTTTTTTGGCCTGCCGTCGCTGGGCATCCAGCTGGGCGAGATGCAGGCGGCCTGCCTGGCGATGGCGCTGAATCTGGGCGCCTACAGCGCCGAGATCATCCGCGCGGGCATCGACGCCACGCCCAAGGGCCAGTACGAGGCCGGCGCGAGCCTGGCGATGACGCGCGGGCAAGTGTTCCGGCACATTGTGCTGAAACCCGCGCTGGCACGCATCTGGCCGGCGCTGTCGTCGCAGATCGTGATCGTGATGCTGGGCTCGGCAGTGTGTTCGCAGATCGCGGCCGAAGACCTGACGTTTGCGGCCAACTTTATTCAGTCGCGCAATTTCCGGGCGTTTGAAGTGTATTTCGTGACCACGGGCATCTATCTGGCGCTGTCGGTGCTGCTGCGCCAATTGCTGCGCATGACCGGCAAGCGGCTGTTTCGCAAGGCGGCGCGATGATCGAGTTTTCCACCTGGGACATTGTCCGCAATCTGCTGCTGGCCGCGCGCTGGACCATCGTGCTGTCGCTGGTGGCATTCGTGGGCGGCGCGCTGATGGGGTCGCTGGCGCTCATGATGCGCACGTCGCGCGTGGCGCTGATGCGGCGCGTGAGCTGGGCCTACATCGAACTTTTTCAGGGCACGCCGCTGTTGATGCAGCTGTTCCTGGCGTTCTTCGGATTGTCGCTGGCGGGCATCGAGGTGCCGCCGTGGCTGGCCGCGGGCGCGGCGCTGACGCTGTGGTCGGGGGCTTTTCTGGCCGAGATCTGGCGCGGCTGCGTCGAGGCGATTCCGAAAGGGCAGTGGGAAGCCTCGGCCAGCCTGGCGCTGGGCTACGTGCAGCAGATGCGCTACGTGGTGCTGCCGCAGGCGCTGCGCATCGGCGTGGCGCCCACCGTCGGTTTTGCGGTGCAGATCGTCAAGAGCACAGCGCTGACTTCGATTATCGGTTTCACCGAGCTGTCCAAAGCCAGCACGGTGATCACCAACGCCACCTTCAGCCCCTTCACTGTCTATGCCTGCGCCGCGCTCATCTACTTTGCGCTGTGCTGGCCCCTGTCGCGCCTCAGCCTTAGGCTGGAAAGGAAGTTGCATGCCCCTCATCGCCCTTGAAGACGTCCGCAAGAAGTTCGGCGACAACGAAGTCCTGAAAGGGGTGACGTTGCGCGTGGAGCCCGGCGAGGTGATCGCCATCATCGGCAAGAGCGGCTCGGGCAAGAGCACGCTGCTGCGCTGCGTGAACGGGCTGGAACAGATCGACAGCGGCGCCATCATGGTGGCTGATGCGCAGTTGGGCGACGACGAGCTGCGGCTGCGAGCCTTGCGGCTGAAGGTGGGCATGATCTTTCAGCAGTTCAACCTGTTTCCGCACCTGACGGTGGGACGCAACGTGATGCTGTCGCCGATGGTGGCCAAGCGGTTGCCGGAAGCGCAGGCGGCCGACCTGGCGCGCGCCATGCTGACGCGCGTGGGGCTGGGTCACAAGTTCGATGCCTGGCCCGAGGAATTGTCGGGCGGACAGCAGCAGCGCGTGGCGATTGCCCGCGCGCTGGCGATGCAGCCGCTGGCGCTGCTGTGCGATGAAATCACGTCGGCGCTGGACCCGGAGCTGGTCAACGAGGTGCTGGCGGTGGTGCGCGAGCTGGCCGCCGACGGCATGACGCTGCTGATGGTGACGCACGAAATGCGCTTTGCGCGCGAGGTCTGCGACCGCGTGGTCTTCATGCACCAGGGCAAGGTGCACGAGATCGGCCCGCCCGAGGAACTGTTCACCGCGCCGGCCACGCCGGAGCTGCGGCAGTTCCTGGGGATGACGGATCTGGCGCGCTAGCCAGGCGCCCGGTGCCGACGCATCGCAGCGCCGGCCCCAGGCAACCAGGTATCAGCGCGAGAAGCCGCGCGCCGAGATTTCCCAGATATCCTGCACGATGCCGTCGCGAACCACCACCAGGCCGTCGTGCAGGTTGAAGGTGGGGTCCACGTGCGACGGCACCAACAGCAGCGTGTCGCCCAGCGCCGGCGCCTGCGCATCGGCCGCCACGCGCACCACGCCGTGCTCGTCGTTGATGGCCGCGTACTTCAGACCCGGCGTGCCGTGGATCGCGGGCGGGCCGCATTCGGCGGTGGTGGATTTCAGGCCGGTATCGAGGATGACACGGTCCGGCGCGGGCGTGCTCATCACGGTCGACAGCACGAACAGGCTGTTCTGGAAGGCCAGCGCGCCGTCCCATTCATTGGCGCCGTAGTCGCCGTCCATGAAGGCGTAGGAACCCGCTTGCAGTTCGGTGAAGACGCCGCTGGCGGCATCGAATTCGGCGCTGCCGGTGCCGCCGCCGGTGATGACGTCGCAGGCGATACCGCTTTCGCGCAGCAGCAATTGGTACGAGGCGGCGGTGCGCGCGGCCTGGCGGCAGACGGCGGCGCGTTCCTCGCGGGTACGGAAGTGCTGCACCGAGCCGTGGTAGGCCTGCAGGCCGACAAAGGTGACGCCCGGCAGCGCGCGCGCCTGCTGCGCCAGCGCCAGCACGGTGGCGTCGTCCGACACCCCGCAGCGGCCTTGGCCCACGTCCACTTCCACCAGCACGTCGATCTCGGCGCCGGCGGCGGCCATGGCCTGCGAGATCTGCGCCAGGTTGGCGGCGTTGTCGACACAGACGCTGAGCTTGGCGGCGCGCGCCAGCTGGGCCAAGAGGCGGAGCTTGGCCGGGCCGACCACTTCGTTGCTGATGTGGATGTCGGTGATACCGGCGGCCACGAACGGCACGGCCTCGCTGACCTTCTGGCAACAGATGCCGCGCGCGCCCAGCGCCAGCTGGCGACGCGCGATTTCGGGGCATTTGTGGGCCTTGGCGTGCGGCCGCAGCGCGACCTCGTGGCGGTCGGCCCAGGCCTGCATCGTGCGCAGGTTGGCCTCGAACGCGGCCAGGTCCAGCACCAGGCTGGGCGTGTCGACGCTGGCCAGGGAATCGCCGGCCTGCGCGGGCGGGGGCAGCACTATGCCGCGAATGACTTCTTGGGACATCGAATAGCTCCGTGATCGAACCCGCGGCGTCGCCGTGGACCATTGGGCCGCCTGCACTGGCCCGTGCCGGGCCGCAGGCGTTTTCCGCACTGCGGCAACCCCTGGTAAACGATAGCGTCCAGGCCATTGGCGCGAGGCGGGCGGCATGCCAGAATTTCAACACAACAATACGTTACTTCCACTCATAACGGAGAAGCTCGCATGAAACTCAGGAATTGGATCGCCACCCTGGCCATGGCCGCAGCCGCTGTCGGCGCGACCGGGTCCGCGCAAGCCCAGCAATTCTTCCGTATCGGCACCGGCGGCACCGCCGGCACCTATTACCCCATCGGCGGCATCATCGCCAACGCCGTGTCCCAGCCGGGCAAGCTCGTGGCCACGGCGGTCGCCTCCAACGGCTCGGTGGCCAACATCAACGGCATCATGGGCGGCTCGTTCGAGGCCGGTTTCACGCAGTCGGACGTGGCCTTCTGGGCCTACAGCGGCACCGGCACGTTCGAAGGCAAGCCCAAGGCGCAGGACCTGCGCCTGATCGCCACGCTGTATCCGGAAAGCATCCACCTGGTGACGCGCAAGGGCGCGGGCATCAAGAGCGTGGCTGACCTGAAGGGCAAGCGCGTGTCGATGGACGAGCCGGGCTCGGGCACGCTGGTGGACGTGCGCCTGATCCTGGGCGCCTATGGCATGACCGACAAGGACGTCAAGGCCGAATACCTCAAGCCCAACCAGGCCGGCGACAAGCTCAAGGACGGCGGCCTGGATGCGTTCTTCTTTGTCGGCGGGGCGCCGGCCGGCGCCATTGCCGAGCTGGCCTCCAGCGGCGCGGGCATCGACATCGTGCCGCTGGTCGGCCCCGAGATCGATGCGCTGCGCGCCAAGCAGGAGTTCTTCACGCCGGACACCATTGCCGCCAACACCTACCAGAACGTGGGCGAGGTCAAGACGATCTCGGTCAACGCGCAGATGGTGACGTCGGCCAAGCTGCCCGAGCAGGTGGTGTATGACGTCACCAAGGCGCTCTACAGCGACGCCACCCGCAAGACGTTGGACAACGGCCACGCCAAGGGCAAGCTCATCACCCGCGAGAACGCGGTCAAGGGTGCCGGCATCCCGTTCCACCCGGGCGCCGAGAAGTTCTACAAGGAAGTCGGTCTGCTGAAGTAAGCGCCGATCCCTTCCCGTCGGGAAGTACGCGGCGCCGGTCGCCGCGCATGCACAGGGCCGCCGCGGGCGGCCCTGTTCGCGGATTCACCTGAGAAACAGGGCTATGGAAATAGACCACGATAAGACGCAGCAGCTGGCGGAAAAGTACGATTCGGAAATCCGCTTCCGGCCGCTGCACAAGACCGCCGCCTGGATCGTATCGGGCCTGCTGGTGGCGCTGTCGCTGTTCCACTACTACACCGCCGGCTTCGGCCTGCTGCGCGAGGCCACGCACCGCGGCGTGCATCTGGCCTTCGTGCTGAGCCTGATCTTTCTGGTGTTCGGCTTTTCCAAGGCGCACTACCAGCGCGAGCCGAAATCGACCTGGTACGCGCCGGGCGGCGTGCCGCTGTACGACTGGATCATCGCCCTCGCGCTGGCGCTGTCGGTGCTGTACATCCCCTATATCTTCGAGGATCTGGCGTTCCGCGTCGGCAATCCGCTGCCGATTGATGTGTTCATGGGCTCGATCCTGCTGATCGGGCTGCTTGAAGCGACGCGCCGCGCCATGGGCTGGCCGTTGCCGATCATCGCGCTGGTTTTCATGGCCTATGCCGCGTTCGGGCCGTATTTCCCCGGGCTGCTGCAACACGCGGGCAACACGTGGCCGCAGATCGTCAACCACATGTACCTGACCAGCCAGGGCGTATATGGCGTGGCGGTGGGGGTGGTAGCGACCTACGTGTTCCACTTCGTGCTGTTCGGCGTGCTGGCCACGCGCATCGGGCTGGGGCAACTGTTCCTGGACGTGGCCTCCACCATCGCCGGCCGCTATGCCGGCGGGCCGGCCAAGGTGTCGGTGTTCGGCTCGGCGATGTTCGGCATGCTGTCCGGATCGTCGGTGGCCAATGCCGTCACCGTGGGCTCGCTGACCATTCCGGCGATGATCCGCATCGGCTACCCGCGCCATTTCGCGGCGGGGGTGGAAGCGGCCAGCAGCACCGGCGGCCAGATCACGCCGCCGATCATGGGCGCGGCCGCGTTCCTGATGATCGAGTTCCTCGGCATCCCGTACCAGCAGATCGCGATTGCGGGCATTTTCCCTGCCTTCCTGTACTTCTTCGGCATGTTCATGCAGGTGCATTTCGAGGCCAAGCGCGAAGGCCTGCGCGGGCTGACCGCCGAGGAGATGCCCAAGCTGAAGCAGTCGTTCAAGATGCGCTGGCCGACGCTGATTCCGCTGATCCTGCTGATCGGCGTGCTGGCCAGCGGCCGCACGCCGTACCTGGCGGCGTTCGCCGGCATCACGGGCTGCATCATCGTGGGCCTGCTCAATCCGTTCCAGCGGCTGCGGTTGCGCGATCTGTACGAGGCCTTCGAAACGGGAGCGAAATACGCGCTGGCGGTGGGCGCGGCGGCCGGCACGGTGGGCATCGTGATCGGCGTGGTGACGTTGACCGGGGTCGGCTTCAAGATCTCGTACATCGTGATCTCGGCGGCGCAGTCGATCGCCGGCGTTGCCGGCGCGATCATTCCGGAAGCCATCGCCAACACCCAGTCGCTGACGCTGGTCGCGGCGCTGATCATGACCGGCATCGTCTGCATCCTGATGGGTTGCGGCATCCCCACCACCGCCAACTACCTCATCATGGTGGCGGTGGCGGCGCCGACGCTGGTACAGCTGGGGGTGCAGCCGATCGCGGCGCATTTCTTCGTGTTCTATTTCGGCATCCTGGCCGACATCACGCCACCGGTGGCGTTGGCGGCCTACGCGGCGGCGGGCATGGCGGGCAGCGATCCGTTCAAGACCGGCAATACCGCGTTCCGGCTGGGCATCACCAAGCTGATCGTGCCGTTCGTGTTCGTGTTCTCGCCCTCGCTGCTGATCTCGGTGCAGGGCTTCACCTGGTACGACTTCTTCGTGACGCTGTTCGGTTGCATGGTGGGGCTGGTGCTGCTGTCGGCGGCGTTCTCGCGCTACATGCTGGTGGGCATGAAAAGCTGGGAGCGCTGGCTGTGCACGCTGGGCGCTTTGCTGACCATCATGCCGGGCCTGGCCAGCGGGCTGATCGGCCTGATCATCTGCATCCCGGTGTTCGTGCGCCAGCTGGCGCAACTCAAGCTGGAGTCGGCGCCAAAGACCGCATGAGTCAAGGGGGTATTAAAGAGGGGCGGACCCTTGCTGGGCCGCCCCCTCTGGAGAACCTCTTATTCTGACAGTACCCGGGGGTGGATTCCGTGACTGTCGCAAGGCCACTACGCCCCCTTGTTGCCGGCCTTTTCGCCGGTTGCCCGGGCAAATAAATCAGCGTAAAGTAAAATTCATGTTTGCTGGTCTGCCGATATGCGGGCCGACTGTGCAAACAGGCACAAAACTGCGCCATATGTTCGATATCCTGGTTTATCTGTTCGAGAATTACTACACGCCGCAAGCCTGTCCCGCCGCTGACGTGCTGGCCAAACGGCTGGCCGCTGCCGGGTTCGAGCACGAAGACATCGACGACGCGCTTGGGTGGCTATACGGCTTGGCCGAAACCACCGAACGTTGCGTCGATCTCGCCACGGCGCCCACCACCGGTACCCGGATCTACACCGATAACGAATACCAGCAGCTGGGTTCCGAATCCATCGGCTTCATCGCCTTCCTGGAATCGGCCGGCGTGCTGCCCGCGCCGTTGCGCGAAATCGTTATCGACCGGGGCCTGGCGTCACCGGAAAGCCCGGTGCCGCTGGACAAGATCAAGATCATCGCCCTCATGGTTCTCTGGAGCCAGGAAGCCGAGATCGACAATCTGGTCCTGGAAGAGCTGCTCGACGAAGACGGCGTGCGCTTGCTGCACTGAGCAGCAGGCTCTGTTTTCCGACGGCGCCGCGTGCTTTTGCGCGCGGCGCCTTCACGTCTGCAGCCATGGCTGCTTTTTTTCTTGCTGGCCTGCACTGTCATGTCCGCCGTTACCCATGACGATCGTCGTTGCGTCCGCCGCCGACGCCCAACCCCGTTGATCCCCACCGCTGCACCGTGACCTACATCGGCCGCTTCGCCCCCAGCCCCAGCGGCCCGCTGCACGCGGGGTCCCTGGTGGCCGCCCTGGCCAGCTGGCTGGATGCGCGCGCGCACGATGGCCGCTGGCGCTTGCGCATCGAAGACGTGGACACGCCGCGCACCGTGCCCGTCGCAGCGGAATGCATCATGCAGCAACTGCGGGCGCTGGGCCTGCACTGGGACGGCGACGTCATCTGGCAATCGCAGCGCGGCGACGCCTACCAGGCGGCGTTCGATGCGCTGGCGGCCCGCGGCCTGGTCTACGGCTGCGGCTGCACCCGCCGCGAAATCGCCGACTCCGCCCTGCGCGGCCAGGCCGCCCCCGGCGCGGACGGCGAACGGCCGTATCCCGGCACCTGCCGCCACGGCTTGCCGCCCGGCCGCCAGGCCCGCGCCTGGCGCCTGGTGATGCCGCAGGGGCTGGAACGCTTCGAAGACCGCTGGCTGGGCCCGCAAGAGCAGGACGTGGCCCAGGCGGTCGGCGACATTGCCCTGAAACGCGCGGACGGCCTGTGGGCCTACCAACTGGCGGTGGTGGTGGACGATGGCTATCAGGAAGTGACCGACGTGGTGCGCGGCGCGGACCTGCTCAGTTCCACGGCGCGCCAGCGCGTGCTGGGCCGGCTGTTGGGCCTGCCCCCGGTGCGCTACTTGCACGTACCGCTGATCCTGGACCCCGCCAGCGGCCTGAAACTGTCCAAGCAGAACGGCGCCCCGCCCATTGATATCGACGCGCCCCTGGCGTCGTTACAGGCCGCCTGGCGCGCCTTGGGGTTTGCGCCCTTGGCCGCTGAGAATGTGGCGGCCTTTTTGCGCGCGGCCACCGCCGGCTGGGCGGCGCGCTTTGCCTGATCCGCACCGCAACCGCCCGACGCATGCCGGGCGGCTGGGCTGCGGTCACAGCGGCTGCAGATCTTCTCCGAGCATCCGCACCAGCAGCGCTTCGCCGTTTTCGGCCACGCGCAGCTCGCCGAACTTGGCGACCTGGTAGCGTTCGGCCTGCCCCTCGGGGAAGAAGTAGGCGTTGGTGACGATGCGCACGCTGTTGTCGCGCACGCGATAGCGCAGCGGCACCTCGGCGTCGGCGTGCGGTTGCGCGTCGGGCTGGATCCGCACCGGCTGCCCCACGCCACGCGCATCGACCGTCAACATCACGTAGCCGTCGGGTTCGAAGCCCATCACCGAGTCGTCGTCCTTGCGATCGCCGCCCAGGCGCAGACGGGTGACTTCACGGCCAGCGGCGAAATTAAGCGCCATGTAGTCGCCCTGCATCAGGGACCGCGGATCGACTGGCGCCAGCTCCAGAATCACCACCTTGCCGGTGGCCAGCAGCTTTTCGCGTTGCCAGATGCCGCCGTTGGCCACCACCAGCACCAGCGCCAGGCCGCCCAGGATGGCCAGGGTGCGCCAGCGCAGCGCGCCGGACACGGGCGGCAAGGGCACCCGCCGCGACGGCGCCTGGGTACGCATCAGCCGCGGCACCAGCCACACCAGCGCCCGCAGCACGAACAGCAACACGGCGGCGCCGCCCAGCCACAGCGCCTTTTGCAGAAGCGGCACATCCAGCTGGTAATAATAGATACCCAGGTACGCCAGCAGGCTGAGCACGCCGAACAGCGCCACCCGCGGCTGGTTCATGCCAAAGCCCAGCAGCAGCCAGGCCAGTGCGAAAGCCACGCCGGGGCTGGGCAGCCAGAACAGGGCCAGCAGCAAAAGGGCGATGGGCACGCCCCAGGTAACGCCGGCCGTGAGCACATGACGCCGGGGCCACAGCACCGCCAGGGCCGCCGCCGCGGGCAGCAGCGCCCCCGCGCACACCAGCACCGCGGTCTGCGGATTCAGTTGCCACATGACCGGCAGTTGCTGGATCGCCAGGCCGCTGGCCAGCCAGACCATGCCCTGCACCGACAGCAGGAACGCCCAGGCCAGCGGTTGCAGCGTGTGGCCGCGCTTGCCGCCCAGGCGATGGGCCACGGTCAGCAGCACCGCGGTGGCCCAGGCGCCCGTCACGGCAATGGGCAGCCAGACAAAGGCGGCATGTGCCATGTCGAAGTCCAGCAGGGCGTCCAGCATGTCGCGGCGCATCAGGTCCGGCGCCAGGGTGCGCCAGATCAGGCCGGCGCCGGCCATGGCGATGAGCAGGCCGCTGAGAAAGCGCAGGATCACGTCCGGCCCCAGCACGTAGATGGCCGTGGCCAGCAACATCACGAACAGGCAGGCACTGGCGAACGAGGTCGAGCTGGACATGCCGTAGATGATGAGGATCTGCCCGGCGAAGGCCATGGCCGTGCCGCACTGGCGCCAGAACGGCCCGGCGTCGCTGCGCAACACCGCCACGCCGGCGGCGCACAGCACCAGCCCGGCGATCAGCGCGCCTTCCTCTGAATTGATCACGCCGGAGAACGCCACGAACACCAGCAGCAGCAACGTCGCCAGCCAGGCGCTCAGGCCCAGCAGGCACTGCACGTACCAGGGCGGTTCGGTGTGCGGCACGGCTGGCGGCGCGACTTGCGCCACGGGCTCGCCCGCCTCGGCGGGGTCGACCGCGATGCCGGCCGAGGCGACGGCCGGCTCGGAATCGGCGGGCGCGGCCGCCACTTGCGGCGGCTGGGCCAGTCCGCGCAGCCAGCGCGCGGCCCAGACGGCCTCGGCCATCAGCAGCGCCGCCAGGGGCAGGGCGGCCCAGACGCCGGGTTCCAGACGCAGCAGCCATTCGCCCACCACCCGCAGCGACACGCAGATGACGCCGGCGGCCAGCATGGCCAGGATGACCAGGTCGCGCCGGCCCCGCTGGTAGTAAAAGCCCAGGCCCAGGGTGACGGCCAACCAGGCGATGCCACTGGTGACGCCTGCGCTGCGGCCGATGAAGGCGTCGGACATCAGCGACATGACCAGCACGCTGATTGTCAGCGCGGCCAGGACGCGCGGACCGATGAGCGTGCCGGCGCGCCAGCGGCGGGCGGCGATTTCCCAGCCCAGCAGCATCAGCAGGTTCAGGCCCGCCACGAACAGACTGGCCAGGCCCGGCCCGCCCAGGATCAGCCACCAGGTAAAGGCGCGCTCGCCCAACCACAGGACCAGCGCCACGTTCATCACCAGCGCCCACAGCAGCCAGACGGCCTGGCTGGCGGCGGCCAGCGCCCAGGGCAGCAGCAGGACCGCCCACCAGGCGAACAATTCCCAGGTATCGGCGCCAGTCTGGTAAGTTTGGCCTAATAACGCGAGCAAGGCGCCCAGCAACATACCGGCCAGGGCCAGCAACGCGCCGGGAATGCTGCGGCGCACGCCAGGGGTGCCGCGCAAACGCAGCCCGGCCCAGGCCGCGGCCAGCGCGCTGAGCGCCAAAAGGCCCTGCACGCCCGCAAAGCGCTGCACTTTTGTCATGTCTTGCCAGTTGGCCGCGACCCAGCAAACCGCGGCGCTGCCGAGCAGCAAAACGCCTAGCCACAGCGTGCTTCGCGCCAGGAATTGACGCCAAGCGTGCAGTTCGGATCCCGCTTGTCTTTCAGTGCCGACTTGCATCTGGCGAATCTCCGATCTTATTATCCGCGCTACTAAGGCGGGACTACCGCCACTGGATACACATGAATAAAACGCTGATTATTGCCGAGAAGCCCTCGGTGGCCCTTGATATATCACGCGCCTTGGGAGGCTTTGCGCGCGAGGGCGACTATTTTGAAAGCGAACGTTACGTACTAGCGTCCAGCATAGGCCATCTGCTGAGCTTGGTGGCGCCCAATGATCCGGTCAAGGGAAAGTGGAGCTTCACGCACCTGCCCGTGATTCCGCCTGAATTCGAACTGGGCCCGACCGACAAGAAGTCGGCCGAACGCCTGAAACTGCTGGTCCGCCTGGCCAAGCGCAAGGACGTCGATGCCATCATCAACGCCTGTGACGCGGGGCGCGAGGGCGAACTGATCTTCCGCTACATCATTCAGTACGCGGGGGTGAACAAGCCCATCCAGCGCCTGTGGCTGCAATCCATGACGCAGGCCGCCATCCGCGAGGCCTTCGCCAACCTGCGCGACGACAGCCAGCTCAAGCCGCTGGAGGCCGCCGCGCGCTCGCGCGCCGAGGCCGATTGGCTGGTGGGCATCAACGGCACGCGCGCCATGACCGCCTTCAACAGCAAGGACGGCGGCTTTTTCAAGACGCCGGTGGGCCGGGTGCAGACCCCCACGCTGGCGATCGTGGCCGAGCGCGAAGAGCGCATCCGCCGCTTCGTGCCGCGCGACTATTGGGAAGTGCGCGCCACCTTCGTGGCGGCTGCCGGCCTGTACGAAGGCCGCTGGATCGACCCGGACTTCAAGAAAGACGACCGCGACCCCGAAAAACGCGAATCGCGCCTGTGGTCGCAAGCCGCCGCCCAGAGCGTGGTGGCCGCCTGCCGCGACCAGCCGGGCAACGTCACCGAGGAATCCAAGCCGTCGACGCAGATGTCGCCCGCCCTGTACGACCTGACGTCGCTGCAGCGCGAGGCCAACGGCCGCTTCGGCTTTTCGGCCAAGACCACCCTGGCGCTGGCCCAGACCCTGTACGAACGCCACAAGGCGCTGACCTACCCGCGTACCGACTCGCGCTACCTGCCCGAAGACTATATTTCCACGGTGCAGGAAACGATGCGGGCGCTGGCCAAGGGCGGCTCGAACGCCGTGGGCGGCCTGTCGCGCCACGCCGAAACCGTGGTCAGCCAGCACTGGGTCAAGCCGAACCGCCGCATCTTCGACAACAAGAAGGTGTCGGATCACTTTGCCATCATCCCCACACTGCAGATCCCGCATGACCTGAGCGAAGCCGAGGCCAAGCTGTACGACCTGGTGCTCAAGCGCTTCCTGGCGGTGTTCTTCCCGGCGGCCGAATACCGCGTCACCACCCGCCTGACCGAAGTGCAGGGCCACCGCTTCCGCACGGACGGCAAGGTGCTGGTCAATCCGGGCTGGCTGGCCGTCTACGGCAAGGAAGCCCAGGGCGAGGACGCCAACCTGGTGCCGGTGGGCGACGGCGAGACCGTCCGCACCGAAGACGTCGAAGCCGTGGGCCTGACCACCAAGCCGCCGGCGCGCTTTAACGAAGGCACGCTGCTGTCGGCCATGGAAGGCGCCGGCAAGCTGGTGGACGACGAGGAACTGCGCGAGGCCATGTCCGAGCGCGGCCTGGGCACGCCGGCCACCCGCGCGGCCATCATCGAAGGCCTGCTCAACGAGGTCTACCTGCGCCGCGAAGGCCGCGACCTGGTGCCCACCGCCAAGGCGCGCCAGCTGATGACGCTGCTGTCCGGCCTGGACGTGTCGGAACTGACCTCGCCCGAACTGACCGGCGAATGGGAACACAAGCTCAAGCAGATCGAGCAGGGCGCGCTGGACCGCCAGGCCTTCATGCGCGAGATCGCCCAGATGACCCAGGTCATCGTCAAGCGCGCCAAGGAATACGAGCGCGACACCGTGCCGGGCGACTACGCCACGCTGCAAACGCCGTGCCCCAAGTGCGGCAACGTGGTCAAGGAAAACTACCGCCGCTACGCCTGCACCCACTGCGATTTCTCGATCGGCAAGCACCCGGGCGGGCGCACGTTCGAAATTCCGGAAGTCGAGGAACTGCTGGCCAAGCGCGAAATCGGTCCGCTGCAAGGCTTCATCAGCAAGATGGGCCGGCCGTTCGCCGCCATCCTGCGCATCAGCGACGAGTACAAGCTGGAATTCGATTTCGGCCAGAACGACGAAGACGACAACGAGGCAGTGGACTTCTCC
>NZ_JAELTJ010000960.1 GCF_016428805.1 Achromobacter sp. ASV32 | reverse complement strand
CAATATACTCGGGAAAATTCTGCCTTGCAATTTTGGCAAGTATTATGGTCGTCAACGACTTCTCCGTCCACTCGACCGACCTGTAGAAGACAAGATGCACTCGCTCAAACAGCTTGAACACAAGTGGCGAGAGCCTGACACAGGGCCCAAGTATACCTTTTATTTTGCCAAGAAAAAGACTCTTCTGGTGAGAGTCTTCTCTGGCGAGTTTAGGTTTTGGCGTTGTGATATCGTTCGAGCCACTGGAATCCCGGCTGCTCTGCCTGCTGAGGCCCATCTCCACCAATCCGGTTTGCTGCTGACAGGCACGGGAGAGGTTTCGAATAAGTTCTGATTTATTTTTGCCAGGAATTTTGGCGTCTTTGGCCAATAACTTCACTTCGTCGAGG
>NZ_JAELTJ010000959.1 GCF_016428805.1 Achromobacter sp. ASV32 | reverse complement strand
CCCTGCAGCAGTACGGTAAATGTATTCGATGCCTCCTCGCCATCATACGCAAGCAAGACATAAACTACGGGGATATGGAATGTGTGCTGCTGAGTAACATTATGCTCTTTGGCTTTTGTTGCTTACAGCAGGACACCAAAGCAGCGGCGCGTCATATGGAGAATGGGCTCCGAGTCTTCTATGAATGGCATTTCTGGGAGAGAGCAACCACGCACCCCGCCCAAACCGCTGTCCTGAATGCTTTTCCGCTTGTCCGGCTGTTTCGTCGATTTGAGCTGCAATGTCCGTGGTCAGATGCAAGACGACCGCTGCAACTGGAAGCTGTAACGCCATCCGCCGCGCCGTATACAACCGCTACAGAGGCTTGCTCTGAGTTTCTAGCTCTCAAG
>NZ_JAELTJ010000958.1 GCF_016428805.1 Achromobacter sp. ASV32 | reverse complement strand
GCACTGACGGACGCATGGCAGACGACCAGGCATACGACGACCTCCCCCAGGCTGTCGCGGGCATGAATCTCGGTAGATCCAATAGCCGCAATGCTGGTCTTTTGGGTCCTGATGAGCAGAGTCTCGACGGCCCAACAAGCGCACTCTGGCTCGGCGGCATCCCTACTTCGACAACCACCTCAACTCTTATGGAGATGTTCAAGTCCCATGGACCTATTCTCTCTGCACGTGTACTGACTCACAAGAATTGTGGCTTTGTCAACTTTGAAAGAGTCGACAGTGCCATTTCGGCCAAGGCCAACATGAATGGAAAGGAAATCTTCCCTGGTGCTGGGCCTATCCGCATCAACTTTGCCAAACCACCTTCCAACTCCAACACTCCTGGTCAC
>NZ_JAELTJ010000957.1 GCF_016428805.1 Achromobacter sp. ASV32 | reverse complement strand
CTGACAATTTGTACAAAGCGTTCATGATTTACTTCATGTCGCATCTTCTGACTGAAGCAGTTGCTGCAGACACAGATAGCGACACCCTATTTATTATGAACGCCAAAATCGGTCGCCGCCTTTGCAAACTCAAGCCAAAGCTGGCCGACGGCTGGATGAAGTTTGTCAGCGATATCCGAAACAAAACGCAGGCGAAAATATCAGGTCGATGGAACAACACAATATCAATGGAGAGCATCGTCGTTGATATGGGGGCCCTTGCCACTACCGACTTCGATGATCACCTCGAGATGAATTTAAAGGTCCTAGACGAGTTCCTCGCCAACATGACAGCGCACAGCGGTGACGATGCATCGCATCACGAACTGCCCCAATCCAGCCTCAAGTTC
>NZ_JAELTJ010000956.1 GCF_016428805.1 Achromobacter sp. ASV32 | reverse complement strand
ACTCATGCCGCTATCACGACTCCCCGTAGCTTCCTGTGACGTTGGACCTTCCCCTGACGTCGACGATACCGATTGGTATATTACTGAGGTCAGGTACGGATTATTGGGGGTCAACAAAGCTGTCGGTATCTGTGTTCGGTACGGGAATTCAAATTTTACCCTTGCTTCAGGAGTCGTATATACTTGCAGCAGCCTTTCTCCGGCTTGCAGATGGCCTACGACATCGTCCACTCGTGAGCCTCGTCTGAGGCGTTGGAATATTCCCAAAGCTTCGTCTTCGTCTTGCACTTGTAAAGCCTTGACCAAATGCAGAAGAGAGTTGTAGGACTGCTCGAGGCCTTGCATGTCCCGCTCAAGCTCCTGGTTTCTCCGTTTCTGGGCTCCAGCTC
>NZ_JAELTJ010000955.1 GCF_016428805.1 Achromobacter sp. ASV32 | reverse complement strand
GCGCAACGCAATGCAAAGGTGACGCCCGGTTCGGTTCGGTTCGGGGCCGGGTGTAAGCAAGGTGGTGGGATCCACCAATCGACGCTGAGCGTAGGCGGGAGCATCCATGGGCTTCCAAAAGGGCCGTCATAATCGGCTGATTTACTGCTTCCTGCCTATTTCATGCTCGTACAGTGGTGGGGTGTGCGCGTTTGCTCTGCCAGCTGTCTGCCAGCTGGTTGAATTTGACACCTTACCGTTTGTGGCATAAACCATTTAAATCCGCGTTTGCTCTGTTCTCTTTGCATCGAACGATCCCGCCTACATGGCCGCGTCTAGATGCATCCAATAAGCGTCGTACGCAAGTCTTTTGTGTGCCTGTGTGTGTGTTCTCACGGTATCTTTAGGAA
>NZ_JAELTJ010000954.1 GCF_016428805.1 Achromobacter sp. ASV32 | reverse complement strand
GATTTGAGAGTACCTCACTCAAACAGGAGAAAAACCAAACGACTAGCGAATGGGACAGTTACTGTTTTCGGCGAAGCTCCGTATCGCGGACAGTTCGCTTTTTAGTAATGGGCCTAGGTCACCCCATGGCTGTGAACTCGGTATAATAATCGGTTTAACCCTATCAACAAGTCAATGTCGATGGCGTGGGATGTGCTGGTACCTCTTGAGTACGCATTAAAGCACTCAAAGGATAGCCAGACGAGGCGCAGATTTCGGAGAACGGCCAGAGAGGCGCAATATGTAACTCAATCGGCTTACGAGATGACAGTGATGGCTATATATACGAAGCTCGCACTTCGGTCCTTCCGATGACGCAAGTTAGGGCCGGGACAGACGATCACTTATAC
>NZ_JAELTJ010000953.1 GCF_016428805.1 Achromobacter sp. ASV32 | reverse complement strand
CCCCCCCCCCCCCCCCCCCCCCCCCCCCCCCCCCCCCCCCCCCCGTCTCCCCCCCTCCCGCCCCCACCGACATTTACCCAACCGCCTCGTCGTCGGCAGCGTCAGATGTGTATAAGAGACCGGAATCGGATTCGGTCACGTCCAGCGCCAGCGTCTGCACCCGCGGGTCGGCCGCCAGTGCGTTGAAGCCGGCGTCCTGGCGCCAGGTCTGCGGATCGCCCAGGAACACGGTCGGGCTGCCGGCATCCAGCCTGTCTCTTATACACATCTGACGCTGCCGACGACGATGCGGTTGTGTTGATAGGGGTGGTGGGCGGGTGATTAAAAAAGGGGGGGGGGGGGGGGGGGGGGGGGGGGGGGGGGGGGGGGGGGGGGGGGGGGGGGGGGGG
>NZ_JAELTJ010000952.1 GCF_016428805.1 Achromobacter sp. ASV32 | reverse complement strand
CCCCCCCCCCCCCCCCCCCCCCCCCCCCCCCCCCCCCCCCCCCCCCTCGCTTACTCGCCCCCCCGCGCCCGGAGATGTGCATCAGACACCGCCTCGGACATCCCCATGCTCCCGCTCGAGACTGCTGTCGGTGCTGCCATCCGCCACTTCAAAAACGCCCATGGTGTCAATGGTCCCCGCCGCCGTTTCTTGCCTGTCAAGACTTGCTCTGACCTGATGCTGGTCAAGTCGGATCTGTACACGCTCAAGCATGGCCAGCTGCAAATGAGCGCCAACCGTTTTGGTGATGCCCCTCTTATCAAGCTGGGCAGCGACTTCAAAAAGGTTTCCGACTTCCAGAAGCACATCCCCTCGATTCCCAAGGTACTCGAGCTGGATCACCTCACCAT
>NZ_JAELTJ010000098.1 GCF_016428805.1 Achromobacter sp. ASV32 | reverse complement strand
GGCGCGCGGCGCCGGACAGGTCAGGCGGTCGATGCTATGGCGGCGCGCGAAGGCGGCAACGGCCTTCATGCGCAGGTTCATGCGGGTTTCGACGGCCAGCGACAGGAAGTCGCGGGCGGAATATTCGAGCGCGTCGGGCGGCAGGTCGGGGTCGGCCGGCATGTCGTAGGCCACGACGGGGGCGGGCGTGAACGAGTGGCCGCTTTCGATGGTTTCGGATACGGCCTTGAAGGCGACCCAGGTGCCGGCGTGGCGCGACAGGGCCCAGCCCCACAGGGCGAAGGTTTCGTATTCGTCGATGGAGGACGGATGCACGATGGGCATCTGCCAGCCGATCAGGGAGGCTTCGCTGGCATGCGGGATGGACGAAGAGACGGCGGTGTGGTCGTCGCCCACGACCACCAGGACGCCGCCGTGGCGCGAGGCGCCAGCGGCATTGCCATGGTGCAGGGCGTCGCCGGCGCGGTCCACGCCGGGGCCTTTGCCGTACCACATGGCGAAGACGCCATCGACGTTGCGGTCGGCGCGCACGCCGGCCTGCTGCGTGCCCATGACGGCGGTGGCGGCCATGTCTTCGTTGATGCCGGGCAGGAACGAGATCTGGTTGGCGTCCAGCGCCTTCTGCGCTTTCCACATGGCCATGTCGACGCCGCCCAGGGGCGAGCCGCGATAGCCGGACACAAAGCCGGCGGTGTTCAGGCCGCGCGCGCGGTCGATGCGGCGCTGGGTGAGCATGATGCGCACCAGGGCCTGGGTGCCGGTGAGGAAGATGCGGCCGGTCTCACGCGTGAGGTTGTCGGCGAGCTGGTAGTCAAGGTCCAGCTGGGGTTCGGCGGCGGGCGTACCGTCCATGGTGAAAGCTCCTGTAGTCGGCACCATGATAGGTTCGCGCAGCATCAGGTTTATTGCGTTTTTGGATCGTGCTATCCCTATAATTCGCAATGAATATTTCGTGTTCGCGGAATTTCGACCCAAACAGGAGACAAAACGATGGACAAGACCGATATCGGCATCCTCAAGGCCCTGCAGGAGGACGGCCGGGCTTCGGCGCAGCAGTTGTCTGAAAAGGTGGGACTGTCGGCGGCGCCGGTGTGGCGGCGGGTGAAGGCGCTGGAGGCGAGCGGGGTGATCCAGGGTTACAGCGCGCAGGTGGATCGCAGCAAGGTGGGGCTGGGGTGCATGTTCGCGCAGATCAGCCTGGAGCGGCATTCGGCGAATACGGTGGAGAATTTCGAGCGGTCAGTGCGGGATGCGCCGGAGATTCTTGAATGCTATGCGGTGACGGGAGATTCGGATTTTCTGCTGAAGATTCTTGTTGAGAGTCCGGAGGCCTATGATCGGTTTTTGCATCGGTTTTTGTTCAATATGCCGGGGATTCGGCAGACTCGGACGATCGTGGCTTTGCGTGAGATCAAGCATGAATTGAAGTTGCCGCTTTAGGTCTTGGGGCTGTTTTGAGGTTTGGGCCTTATGGGTTCTTAAGCCGCGCGTGACGGGGCAGGCGGGTGAGGGCGGGGCTACGATTGCGGTCCGGAGCCTTCGCTCCGGACTGCCCCGTTGTCATCCTCGTCCGCCTTCGGCTCCCTTCGAATTCCCTCGGGCGCATCTACACGCCCCGCCCTCACCCGCCTGCCCCGTCACGCGCTCTTGATGTGCCTTACTGGCGGGCGCTGGGGTGGGGGGTGTGCTTGGCGTGTTGGCCAAGATCGGTTTGGGGGTGGAGGAGTTTGCGGGGCCCGCCTCGTGCCGGCCGCGCGGGCGGCCTTGCTCGGCTTACGCGGTGTCTTGCGTCATGGGATGACGCTGCGCGCTTGTGTGGGGGGGGGGCTGGCGGTGGGGAGGTGGGTTTTAGGTGGGGGAGCTTTGCTTGGCTTTTCCGCTTGCTCGGTTTGCTGATTTCGCTTGTGCCCGTTTTCCGTGCTCTATATAGAGTTCGTGCCTGGTTTCTTTGTTCTATATAGATACAGGCAGCGCCGCCATTTCGGGGGGCGCTGCCTGTATTTTTTTTGGGGGCGTATTTATTGGGGTTGTATGCCTGAGATCTTGATCCACTCCTTCCAGCGGACCGTGTCTTCCTTGACGAAGGTGTCGAAGCGGGCCGTGTCCATGGCTTCGGGGGTCAGGCCCAGGGCGCGGAGTTTGTCGGCGGTGGGGGTGTCTTTTACCGCGGCTTGGGTCGCGGCGTTCATTTTGGCGACGATGTCGGGCGGGGTGCCTGCGGGGGCGGAGATGCCTAGCCAGCCGGCGACGATGAAGTCGGGGTAGTAGGTGGACATGGTGGGGACGTCGGGCCAGGCGGGGTGGCGTTTGTCGGCGGTGACGGCCAGGGGGGCCAGGCCTTTGCCGTCGATCTGGCCCATGGCGGTCAGGTAGTCGACGAAGGCGAAGCCGATTTGCTTGCCGCGCAGGTCGGTGATGATCTGCGTGATGTTCTTGTAGCCGGCCGCGCCGATGTCGATGCCGGCGCGCTTTTTGAAGAGTTCGGCGGGGACCTGGGACGACGAGCTGTAGTAGCCGAAGAAGACTTCGCCGGGGTGTTTTTTGGCGTAGTCGACCAGTTCGGGCACGGTGCGGTAGGGGCTGTCGGGGGCGACGATACCGACGGTGCCGAAGGTGCCGAGCATGCCGATCTGGACGAAGTCCTTCTGGGCGTCGTAGGGCAGGCTTTTGTACAGGAACTGGTTGGCGGCGTGGGTGGAGTTGGTGGACAAGAGGAACGTGTAGCCGTCGGCGGGGGCGTTCCTGGCGGCGTTGGTGCCGACGATGCCGCCGGCGCCGGGGCGGTCTTCGACGATGACGGTCTGGCCGGTTTGCTTGCCCAGGAACTGAGCGAAGGTGCGGGCCGTGAGGTCGGCGGCGCCGCCGGCGGCGGACGGGACGATGAGGGTAATGGGCTTTTCAGGCCAGCCGGCCGCGTGGGCGGCGCCGGCCAGCAGCAGGGTGGCGCTGGCGAGCAGGGTGCGCAGGATAGGGCGCTGCAAGGTGGGGCGCGGCGTGGCCGTGGGGGGATGGGTAGGGGTGCGGGTCATGCTTGTCTCCTGGCGGCGCCAATGGGCGCCGTTATTGTTTTGTGCTGAGGTGTCGCGGCGCTGCTGTGGGGTCCTGGACTTGGGTCTTGGCTGAGTGTCAGTGGCGGTGGCGTGTTGGTGCGGTCGCTATTGGCGAGGCGGGGGAGTCGGCGTTGATTCGGGTGGCCTGGTCAGGCATTGGCCGAACTGCCGGCGGTGCCAGTTGAGGATGGCGGCGGCGCTGGCTTGCCAGTGGTCGCCGTACATCATGCAGTGCGGTTGCCCCGCAAGGACGGCGTGGTCGAAGCCGTAGAGGCGGGCGATGGCGCGGTCTTGCCCGGGCGGGTGACGGTCGTGCGAATCCAGCCCAGCCTCCAGGCACAGGCCGGGGGCGGAGATGGCAGCGGGGTCGACGGGGACGCGCAGCAGGTAGCGGTCGTTGAGCACCTGCGGGCTTTCGGGGGTAAGGCGGCGCATCACGGCGCTGACGTCGCGGTCGGGCGAGGTGGCAAGAAAACGGGCGCGGACTTCGGCGGCGGCGGGAGGCGGGCGGCTGACGTCTTGGGGGACAGGCGGCAGCGCCAACGCGCCGGGCAGGTTGCCGGGCGGGGACGGCGCCATCAGGATGATGCCGGCGACGGGGCGTCGGGTGGCGGCGAGCAGGGCGGGCAGGGCGCCGACACTGTGGCCGACGATCACGGTGGGGCCGTCCAGCGCATCGAGCGCGGCGACAACGTCTTGGGCCAGGTCACTGACGCCGGCGTGGATGAAATCGGCGTCTTGCGGCAGCGGGCCGTGGCCGCGCACGTCCACGGCGGCGCAGGGCAGGCCGGCGCGGGCGAAGTAATCCAGATAGTGCGCGTAGCACCAGGCGCCATGGTAGCCGCCCGGCACGAACAGCAGACCGGGGCCCGTGGCGGATTGCGATGCGAAAGCGTCGGCGGGGCTCGCGGGCGGCACGGATGCGGGGGCCAGGCCGGCAGGGCCCGCGGGGCGGGAGGCCGCGGGCGGATTCGGCTCGGCGGGCCTGCGGCAAGGCGCGGCCCGGCCGATCAATAGCCGGCCTTGTCCGACGCGGCGGCTGGCCAGCCGGTCGGCCAGGTTGAAGTCCAACGGATCCACGTCGTGGGAAGGAGCGGGGGCAAGGGGCGCGGTAATCATTGCAGCCATCTTAAGGGCCGGCCTATGATGAGAAAATTTCATTTTTCCTATAAATCGATAAGTTCTACAAAATCAGACCGATTCATGCCTGCCCTGCCCGAACTGTCGATCACGCACTACCGCCACTTCCTGCTGGTGGCCGAATTGCGCAGCTTCCGGGCAGCGGCGGCGCGGGCGTTCCGCTCGCAGCCAGCGCTGTCGCTGTCGATCCGCGAGATGGAGCAGCGCCTGGGCCAAGCCCTGTTCGAGCGCGGCAATGGCAATGCGCTGACACGGTTCGGGCAGGACTGTCTGCCGCTGGCGCGTGAACTGGTCGAACACCATGATCGGGTGGCTGGCACCTTGTCGGGGCTGGCCAGCAACCAGGCCGGCACGCTGACTATGGCGTCGGTGGCCACGGTGGCGACGCATTGGCTGCCCGAATTGGTGGCGACCTACCGCGAGCGCTATCCGGCGGTGGCGCTGCGCCTGTTCGACGACAACTCCGAGGGCGTGGAACGGATGGTGTTGGCGGGCGAGGTGGAACTGGGCGTGTGCAGCCCGGTGCTGCGCGATCGGCGCCTGTCTTTCGAGCCGCTGCTGCGCGACGCGTTCGGGCTGGTCTGCCATCGCGGCCACCCGCTGGCAGGCCGCAAGTCGGTGACCTGGCGCGAGATCGCCAACCTGCCGTTGGTGGGCACCGTGGCCCATCGGCAATTGGCCGATTACCCGCAGGCGGCCTTCATGATGGAGCGGCAGGTGTTCGTGTCCAACATGATGTCGCTGCTGGCGATGCTGGAACGCGGCGTGGGTGTGACGGTGCTGGCGCAACTGGGCGTGCCGCCGGATTCCCCCGAACTGGCCTTCGTGCCGCTGGCGCGGCCGCGCATCGAGCGCGAGCTGGGCATCACCCGATTGGCAGGCCGCAGCCTGTCGCCGGCCGCTGCGCGCATGGAAGAAATGCTGCGCGAAAAGGCGGCCCGCGGTGGACGCACTGTCGTGTGAAACCAACGCATTTTTGCGTGTTTGCGCCGTAAAGCAGGCGCTTTGCGCGGCGGACTGTTGCGCAATTGCACTTGGCGCGGATCGTCGTTGATTCTTCATGGGCGCCTCTTTAGAGTGCGTGATGTTTGCTGCGCGAGGGGCGCGCCGATCTGAGCGGCGCGACGCGTCGACAGACGTGTTGAGGAAGTCATGAGCAGTGTGTATTTGCGTACGGCGGGCCTGGTCTGCGCCGTGTTGATCCTGGGCGGCTGCGTCGCCCGCAAACCCGCCTCCATTACCGAGGCGCAGCCCGAAGGGCCGCCCAAGCCGATGGCCTGCGTGCCGGCCAAGAGCGGCGATCCCATGGTCGGCACCTGGTATTCGAATTCGAAGCCCCGTGGCGTCAGCGGCGACTTCCAGGCCTTGACCGTGCTGTACGCCGATGGCCGCATGGCCTACGAGACCCAGCTCAAGATCGGCCGCAAGACGCGTCCGGCGCTGCGTGAAACCGGCTGCTGGAGTGTGGTGGATGGTATCTACACCATGCAGACCACGGAATCGAACGGCGAAATCGTCGACGCCGCCGATCCGATCTACGTCAACCGCTACCGGGTCGAAAAGGTTGAGCAGGCCAAGCTGACGCTGCGCGAACTGAAAAGCGGCGGCCAGGTCGTGACCGCGCGCCGCATGCCGCAGGGTTATCGCCTGCCCTATTGATGACGGTTTGAGGCTGGGGGCGCGGCCAGCCCCGGCCTTGCCGGCCGCGCGCCGTTATGCCGCCTGGCCGCCCATTGCGCAGGGCGGACAGGCGCCGGCCGATGGCGTCGCCAAGCGCGCCCGGCTGCGGTATGGTGCGAACTTCGCCTTCCCTCCCGCCGCCGGTCTTCCATGCCTGCCCTTTCTTCTGAAGCGCGAGCCATCGCGCTCCTGGCCCTGGCCGCTTTCGTCAGCGCCAGCGCCTTTCGCATCTGTGATCCCATGTTGCCCCAGCTGGCGGCCGAATTCGGCGCCACCACCGGGCAGGCCGCGCGCGCGGTGACCGCCTTCGCCGTGGCCTACGGCGTGTTGCAGATGTTCTTCGGGCCGGTGGGCGACCGTTATGGCAAATACCGTGTCGTCAGCGTGGCGACCGTTGCCTGCGCATTGGGCAGCGCGGGCGCCGTCATGGCCGAAACCCTGGACATGCTGGTGATCTGCCGCGCCTTGTCCGGCGCGGCGGGGGCGGGCATCGTGCCGCTGTCGATGGCGTGGATCGGCGATACCGTGCCCTACGAGCGCCGCCAGGCCACGCTGGCGCGTTTCCTGACCGGCACCATCCTGGGCATGGCGGCGGGCCAGCTGGCCGGTGGCCTGTTCGCCGACACCCTGGGCTGGCGCTGGGCCTTCGCGGCGCTGGTCTGCGGCTATCTGATCGTTGGCGTGCTGCTGCACCAGGAGGTGCGCCGGCAGCGCCGCAGCGGCCTGGGCGTGGTGGATCCGAATGCGCCGCGCCAGGGTTTCGTGGCGCAGGCGCGGCAGGTGCTGGGCACGCCGTGGGCGCGGGTGGTGCTGGCCACCGTGTTCATCGAGGGCCTGCTGGTGTTCGGCGCGCTGGCCTTCGCGCCGTCCTATCTGCACGAACGCTTCGATATTTCGCTGACCGCCGCCGGCGCGCTGGTGGCGGTGTATGCCGTGGGCGGGCTGCTTTATACCGTGGTGGCGGGCCGGATCTTGAAACGCCTGGGCGAACGCGGCCTGGCCGTGGCTGGCGGGTTGGTGCTGGGCGTGGCCTTTCTGTCGTACCTGCTGGGGCCGGTGTGGCTCTGGAGCCTGTTGGCCAGCGTGTTGGCCGGGTTTGGCTACTACCTGCTGCATGCGACGTTGCAGACCAATGCCACCCAGATGGTGCCGTCGGCGCGCGGCACGGCGGTGGCGTGGTTCGCCTCCTGCCTGTTCATGGGCCAGGCGGCCGGCGTGGCGCTGGCCGGCGCGGTGGTGGACGAGGTGGGCGCGGCGGCGCTGTTCGGCGGCTCGGCGGTATTGCTGCCGTTGCTCGGCGCATTTTTCTCGCGCGCGCTGAAGTTCCGCCCGGCCGCCGCCTAGCCTCTTTTTCCGAACACGACGCGCCATGGCGGCGCGGGCCGCCAAAAACCTGCCCCGATGCAGTGCCGGATGCCGTAAAAAAAAACGCCCCAGCCGGCATTGCCGGATGGGGCTTTGCTTTGCGGGGCCGGGCGCGGGCCCCGCAGGCAGGATCAGATCGCGGCCAGGCGCTTTTGCACGGTGTCCTTGCCCAGCAGCGCCAGCACGGCGTCCACTGCCGGCGTCTGGGTCTGGCCGGTCACGGCTACGCGCAGCGGAATCGCCAGTTGCGGCATCTTCAGGCCGCGGTCGGCCAGCACGCCTTTGATCAGTGCCGAGATGGCTTCGCGGGTCCAGTCAGTGGCGGCGGCGCGCTGGGCGAAATCGGCCAGGGCCTCGCGGGCGGGGGCGGTCAGGTGCTGCTCGACCAGTTCCGGCGCGGCCGGCTTGAATTCGCCGCAGAACAGCATGGCGCCGTCGGCCAGTTGCTCGAGCGTTTCGGCGCGGTCTTTCAAGAGGCCCATGACGCCCGGCAGGTCGATCTTTTCCGGGTGGCCACCGCGGTTGGCCACGCGCGGGGCCACGCGTTCGGCCAGCTCGGCGTTGTCCATCTGCTTGATGTAGTGGGCGTTGACCCAGTTCAGCTTCTTGGGGTCCCATTGCGAGGCGGACTTGGACAGGTGGCGGGTGTCGAACCATTGCACCAGCTGTTCGCGGCTGAAGAGCTCGTCATCGCCGTGGCTCCAGCCCAGGCGGGCCAGGTAGTTGATCATGGCCTCGGGCAGGTAGCCCTCGTTGTCGTATTCCATGACGTTGACCGCGCCGTGGCGCTTGGACAGCTTTTCGCCGTCGGGACCCAGGATCATGGGCACGTGGCCGTATTCGGGCAGGGTGGCGCCCAGGGCGCGCAGGATGTTGATCTGGCGCGGGGTGTTGTTGACGTGGTCATCGCCGCGCAGCACGTGGGTGATGCCCATGTCCCAGTCGTCGACGACGACGCAGAAGTTATAGGTGGGGGTGCCGTCCGGACGCGCGATGATCAGGTCGTCCAGCTCGGTGTTGTCGAAGCTGATCGTGCCCTTGACCATGTCGTTCCAGGACGTCGCGCCTTCCTGGGGATTCTTGAAGCGCACCACGGGTTGGCGGCCGGCGGGAATGGCGGGCAGCGTCTTGCCGGGTTCCGGGCGCCAGGTGCCGTCGTAGCGCGGCTTGTCACCGCGGGCGCGGGCGGCCTCGCGCATGGCTTCCACTTCTTCGGGCGAGCTGTAGCAATGGTAGGCGGTGCCGGCGGCCAGCATCTGCGCGACCACTTCGCGGTAGCGGTCCATGCGCTGCATCTGGTAGAACGGGCCTTCGTCCGGCTGCATGCCCAGCCAGTCCATGCTGTCCAGGATGGCCTGCACCGCCTCCGGCGTGGAGCGTTCGACGTCCGTGTCTTCGATACGCAGGACAAAGGTGCCCTGGTGGTGGCGCGCGAAGGCCCAGGAGAACAGCGCGGTGCGGGCGCCGCCCAGGTGCAGGAAACCCGTGGGCGAGGGCGCGAAGCGGGTACGGATGGGGGTAGAGGCGTTGGAAGTCATAGGTGGCAATGATAGCGGCTGCGGCGCCACAAAGCGGCGTCAGGCAGGGTCCACATCAAGCGGACGGCGGGGTTGTCTTGTTACGATGAACGCTATTTTAGATTAGCGCCCGCCCACGACATGCTGCGACACGCACTTGCCCCGATGTTCGAACCCGGTTCGCTGGTGATCGTTGCCGACCGGCCGCTGCCGGCGGCGGGTTCGTTGTCGCCGGCGCTCAAGGCCCGCACCACGGTGGTGGCCTGTGACGTCGGCGCCGCGCCCGACCTGCCCGCGACTTTGCAGGGCCTGGCCGCCGGTGAACGGCCTGATCTGGCCCTGGTTTGTGTGTCGCCTGCCGTACTGCCCGAAACGCTGCGCCGGTTGTCGCCCTTGGCGCCGCGCTCGGTCATCCTGTTGCCGCATCCGCTGCCCGATCCCTATCCGCGCGGCACGCTGGCGCTGTGCCGCGCCTGGGCCGAAGAAAACCGTTGCGAACTGCTGGGCCCGCGCTCGTTCGGCGCCCAGCGGCCCCATGCCGGCCTGAATTTCAGCCAGCATCCGGTGCTGGCGCGCGCCGGCCGGGTGGCGCTCCTGGCGCAGTCTCGCTCGATCATGGCCGCCGTGATGGATTGGGCCGAAGACGTGCACATCGGCTTTTCCACCGCCGTGTCACTGGGCGACGAAGCGGTGGTGGGCCTGTCCAAGGTACTGGACTATCTGGCCAGCGACCCCCGCACCGACAGCATCGTGCTGTACCTGGAAGACGTGGGCCCGGCGCGCGAGTTCATGAGCACGCTGCGGGCCGCGGCCAGCGTCAAGCCGGTCATCGTGCTCAAGGCGGGACGCGCGGATACCGACAGCGCCGACGCGATCTTCGATGCCGCCCTGCGCCGCGCGGGCGCGGTGCGGGTGCGCTACTTCGTGCAGCTGTTCTCGGCCGTGAAGGTGTTGGGCTACACCCGCCGCCCCAAGGGCCGGCGGGTGGCGCTGATCTCCAATGGCAGCGGGCCGCCGCAACTGGCCATGGACCTGATCGGCCCGGACGCCGCCGTGCTGCGCGCCGAGCTCGCGCCCGCCACCCAGCGGGCCCTGGCGGCGATGCTGGAGCCTGACGCGGCCACGGTCAACCCGGTCATCACCTACACCCCGCTGACGCCCGAGCGCATCCGCGCCATGCTGGACGCGGTGCTGGACGATACCGGCGTGGACGGGGTGCTGGTGCTGCTGGCGCCCGACGCGCTGGCCGACATGCCGGCCGTGGCCCGCGAGCTGGCGCTGATCGCGCCCAAGGCCAAGAAGCCCGTGGTCACCTGTTTCATGGGCGATGCCGGCATGCGGCCGTTGCGGCGCATGCTGGATGACGCCGGCACGTCCGCGTTCCGCACGCCCGAATCCGCCGCGGACGCCTTTGGCGTGCTGGCCTCGCACCACTACAACCAGCAACTGCTGTTGCAGACCCAGCCGCCCGAGCCCGCCACTCACGTGCCCGACCTGGCCACCGCGCGCGAGATCCTGGCGCGGGTGCGGGCCGATTGCCGGCGCGAACTCAATACGTCTGAAATCCGCGCGCTGCTGGCGCTGTTCTACGTGCCGCTGCGCGACATGCCGGTGGACGTGGCCTTGGGCGAACCCGAATCCCGCCCCATGGCGATCCGGGTGCGGCGCGACCCGCAGTTCGGCCCCGTGATCCGCTTTGGCGCGGGTGGCCCCGATGCCGTGCTGTCGTTGTCCGACCGCGGCATGGACCTGCCGCCGCTCAACGGCTTTCTGGCCCGGCAACTGATCGAACGCAGCCGCCTGTGGCGCAAGGTGCTGGCGCCGCGCGTCGGCCATATGGCCGCCGAGGCGCTGCAGCAGGCGCTGGTGCTGGTGTCCGAGCTGGTCTCGGAATTGCCCGACATCGAAACGCTGGACATCGACCCGCTCTATGCCGGCGAAACCCATCTGCGCGCCGGCGGCCTGCGCATGACGCTGACCGAAACGCCGGGCTGCGAATCGCCGCAGACCGCCGGCTATCCGCACATGGCGATCCATCCGTACCCGGCGCGCCTGGTGCAGGTGCGCCGCTTTGCCGACGGCATTCCGTGGGTGCTGCGGCCGATCCGCCCCGAAGACGCGCAGCCGCTGCAGGAATTCATCCGCGGCCTGTCGGAACGTTCGCGCTACATGCGCTTCGTGTCGATGATGCGCGAGCTGACCCCGCGCATGGTGTCGCGCTACACGCAGGTGGATTACCACCGCGAGCTGGCGCTGGTGGCGGCCACGCAGGTGCCCAACCCGGCCAACCGCGGCCATCCGCGCGAGGTTCTGGTTGGCTTTGCGCATTACTTGCGCAATCCGGACGGACGCGGCGCGGAATATGCGCTGGTGATCGGCGACGACTGGCAGCGCCGCGGCTTGGGCCGTCAATTGATGACGGCGCTGATCGACGCAGCCCGCGAGCAGGGGCTGGAATACATCGACGGACTGGTGCTGTCGACCAACCGGCCGATGCTGTCGCTGATGACCAGCCTGGGCTTCACCAACGACGCGGACCCCGAAGACCCGACCATGCGGCGGGTCTGGCTGAACCTGGGCTGACGCGGGCGGCCGATGCCGCGGCGCGCCGGCCCCGGGCCCGCTGTCAGGCCGTCTTGCGCGCCGCCTGCGCCGGTTGCAGGCGCGCCGCCGCCTCGTCCACCGACAGCACGTCGCCAAAGAACAGCAGCCAGCCGTGCAGCGCGTGTTCGTGCTCGGCCGGGGTCACCGCGGCCAGCGCGTCGTCCACCATGATGGTGCGGAAGTCGCGCATCATCGCGTCGCGCGCGGTCGACTCGCAGCACACGTTGGTCACGGTGCCAGCGATCAGCAGCGTATCCACGCCCAGTCCGCGCAACAGCGGCTCCAGTTCCGACGAGCCCGGCGCCATGGCGCTGTAGAAGCGCTTGACCACCCGCAGGTCCGTGTCGGCAGGCCGCAGGTCCGGGTGCAGCGCGAAGCCCGGCGAATCGCGCCGCAGGGTTTCCAGGCGTCGCGCGCTGCGTTCGGGCGTCAGCATCACGCCATGGTGGTGCGACCAGAAGGCGTCGGCGTTGTCGGATGCCGTCTGCACCCACACCACGGTACCGCCCGCGTCCCGCACCGCCTCGCAGAGCCGGTTGATGGGTTCGATGATGCCGCGCGCCGGCGCGCATTCGCCCTGGTAGCCCGGCAGGGTGAAGTATTGCTGCATGTCGATCACCACCAGGGCGCAGCGCGCGCCGGGCAGGGTGTCGTAGGGGTGCAGGCACCCTTGGCGGGCGATGACCCGGTCCTGGACCCATTGCGGGATCTGCATGGCGGCTCCTTATCCGTAGCGCCGCGCCACCGCGGCTTCGATGCGGTACACCACCAAATACATCACGCTGGAAATCAGCGCGAGCATGGTGATGGCGGTCATGACGATGTTCAGCTTGAAGACCTGGCTGCCGTTCATGATCAGAAAGCCCAGCCCGGAATCGGCCGACTGGAATTCCCCTACGATGACGCCCACCAGCGCCAGGCCGATGTTCATCTTCACCGCCGCGATCAGGGTCGGCACGCTGCCTGGCAGCACGACCTTGACCAGCACCTGCCAGCGGCTGGCGCCGAAGGTGCGGGCCAGTTTGACCTTGTTCATATCGATGCCGCGAAAACCCGCGTAGACCACCATGATGGTCACGAACACGGCGATCGCCACGGCCATGCCGTACACCGCGTAGTCCGACCCCAGCCACAGGTAGAAGATGGGCACGAAGGCGATCTTGGGCATGGCGTTGGCCACCACCAGGAACGGGTCCAGCACCTTGTACAGAAAGTCCGACCACCACAGCGCGGCGGCCACCACGATGCCGATGACCATGCTGAGCGTAAAGCCGACCAGCGTGGCCGACAGGGTGGTCAGGATGTGGTGCGCCAGGTTGCCGTTGGCCCACAGGTCGATGAATGTGGGCCACAGTGCGCTGGGGTAACTGGTCAACAGCGGGTTCAGGATGTGCATCCGCGGCAGGATCTCCCATGCGCACAGGAACACGACCAGCAGCAAGGCCTGGGCCACGCGGATGTTGCGGCGGCGGGCGCGGTCGCGCCGCAGGTAGTCCAGGTATTTCTGGCTGGGCGCGGGCACGGCGCGCAGCGGCACGGCATTGGCGACGGGTGCATTCATGGCTCAGCCCTCCACGTGAACGTCCAGCTCGTCCCAGAGCTGCTTGAAATAGGTGTTGAATTCCGGCCGCGAGCGGGCCTGGAACGGCGTGGGGCGCGCGCCGTCGCCGTAGTGGATGCGGTACTGGCTCTTCAGGCGCCCCGGGCGGCGCGACAGCACGATCACGCGGTCGGTCATCGCGATCGCCTCGCCGATGTCGTGGGTGACCAGCACCACCGTCTTGCCTTCGCGCCGCAGAATGTCGACCACCTCGTCGGAAATGGCCAGCCGCGTCTGCGAATCCAGCGCCGAGAAGGGTTCGTCCAGCAGAATCACGTCGGGCTCGGTGACCAGCGTGCGGGCCAACGCGGCGCGCTGGCGCATGCCGCCCGACAACTGGCGCGGCGTGTGCGTCAGAAAGGCGCCCAAACCGCATTTTTCCAGCAGGTGCACGGCGCGGGCCTCGCTGCGGGCATCGCGCCGGCCCTGGATTTCGGCGCCCAGCATCACGTTGTCCAGGATGGTGCGCCATTCAAACAGGTAGTCCTGCTGCAGCATGTAGCCGATGCGCGGATTGGGTTCGGCGACCGTCTGGCCGTCGATCATCACCGCCCCGGACGTCGGCGCGATCAGCCCCGCGATCAGCGACAGCAGCGTGCTCTTGCCGCAGCCGCTCTGGCCGATCAGGCTGACGAACTCCCCCGGCGCCAGCGTGAACGACACGTGCGACAAGGCCTCGGTTTCGCCCTCTGGCGTGAAGTAGCTCAGACAGACGTCGCGCAGTTCGATTTTGGCGGTGGCCGGCTCGGGCTTCAGGTTGTGGACGACAGCGCTCATCACGGCACCTTCCTGGCGAAGTCGGCGATCACCAGGTCTTCGTATCTGACGCGCGCGCTTTCCTTCATGACGGCGCTGGCGATCAGCATGTCCTGCAGTTGATTCATGGCCTCGGCCGTCACCAGGGGCGAGGTCTTCCAGATCTGGTATTGCTTGTAGCGGTCGATCGCATCCGTCACCGCCGCCGCGTCCATGCCGGGGAAGTACGTCATGATCTGCGGTGCCAGCGTGGCGGCCGGCGTGTCCTTCACGTACTTCTCGGCCCGCGCCACCACGTTGGTCCAGGCCTGGATCACCTTGGGGTTGTCGCGGATGTATTTATCGGTGGCGGTGAATACGGTGTAGTCCACCTGGCCCACCTCATGGCCCACCGAGGCCACGATGTAGCCCTTGCCGTTGCGCACCAGTTCGCCCGCTTCGGGCTCCAGGAAGATGCCGTATTCGCCCTGGCCGGCCATCCAGGCGCCGGCGCGCGCCGGAATGCCGATGTTGTTCAGCAGCTTGACGTCCTTCTGCGGGTCCAGCCCGTGCTTGCGCAGCGCGGTTTCCAGGAACACGATGGGATTGGACCCGGGCCGAAAGCCGATCACTTCCTTGCCTTTGAGCATGTTCCAGTCGAATTTCTCGACCGGCTTGCGCGCCAGCAGGAAAAAGCCATCGGTGGCCGTCAACCCGGCGAAGATCTTCGGCTTGACCGGTGATTCGCTGTTCTGCACATAGACCGAAGCCTCGGGACCGATCAGCACGATGTCCGCGCTGCCCGACAGCAGGGCGGTCATACCCTTGTCGGTGCCTTGCGAGGTCTTCATCGAGACGTCCAGCCCGGCGTCCTTGAAGTAGCCCTGCGACAGGGCCACGTACTTGGGCACGTAGAGGATGGAGCGCACGACCTCTTCGTAGCGCACCTTGACGGGGGGATTGAGCGCTTCGCCATGGGCGGCGAATGGGATGAGCGCGGGCGCAAGCGCGGCGAGCAGCGCCACGGCTGCCAGGCGGGGCAATGGCAAGGGCTTCAAGGGACTTTCTCCTGCGTCTGTATGCCTCGCCGAAACCCGGCGCGACACGGCCAATGGGGATGGATCGACTGCAACAACAGGGAAGCCCGAACGCTAGCCGCCCGGGCCAATAAGGCGTGGTTTGAATACTATATTCAATACCAAGGGGCGACAAGGATTTTGGGATTGGCGTTTTTCCCTAGGAGAGGGCGCCACTCCGCACCGGAGAATTCGGTGCTGGAATACTACTTGGTATACCAAAAGGGGGAAGTGGGCCGCCGGGCACCCGGCGGCCGCGCGGGCTTACCCAGCCAGCACGTCGCTCAGGAAGCGCGAGATATCCGCCACTTCTTCGGCGCAGACCGAGTGCGGCATGGGGTAGGTGTGCCAGCGCACGTCGTAGCCCAGGCGTTCCAGTTCGGCCAGCGAGGCCTGGGCGCGCGGCAGCGACACCACCGGATCGTACTGGCCATGGGCCAGGAAGATGGGCGTGCGCTGGTTGGCCGGGGCGCGTTCGGCCTCGGCGGTATCGAGCAGCGGCAGGTAGCCCGACAGGCCCATCATGCCCGCCAGCTTCTCCGGCAGGCGCAGGCCGGTGTGCAGGGTCATGGCGCAGCCCTGCGAAAACCCCGCCAGGACGATGTTCGAGGTGGGGATGCCGCGGGCGTTCTCTCGGGCAATGAGCTTGCGGATCGCGGCTTCCGAGGCGCGGATGCCCTTGGCGTCTTCGACCCGTACCAGGTCCATTACCAGGATGTCATACCACGACCGCATCGCCATGCCATTGTTGATGGTGACGCGTTGCACCGGGGCGTTGGGGAACACGAATCGCACCGCGGCGCCTGCCGGCAGGTCCAGTTCGGGCACGATGGGCGCGAAATCGTTGCCATCCGCGCCCAGGCCGTGCAGCCAGATCACGGCATGCGTGGGGGACGGGGCGGTTTCGATCTCGATGCAGTCGAGCAGGTCGGTGGGTGCGTTCATGGACGGCGGGGGATCAGAGGGTAAGGGTCTTGAGCGCCTGGAACAGCGCGCGATAGTGCTTCTTTTGCGGATCCTGACCCTGCAGCAGCGCGGCGTTGGCCGCCTTTTCCTTGCGGGCGGCGCGGATCAAGGCGCGCAATTGCTGCACATCCGCCTGCGGATTGTCGTGCAGCAGCTTGGTCAGCGCGTCGTCGTCGTCCAGCAGACGGTCGCGCACGGCCTCCAGGCGGTGCATGGCGGCGGTTTCTTCGCGCGAGCCGTTTTCCCAGACATCGAGCTGGGCGCGGATTTCGTCCGCGGGGGCGTCGCGCATCAGCTTGCCCACATAGTGGACCTGACGGCGCAGGCCTTCGCGGCCGGTCGTGCGTTGCGCCGTGCGGATGGCCTCGTAGAGGCGTTCGGCCAGGGGCAACTGCTTGAGGCGATCGGGGGACAGGGCGATCAACTGCTTGCCCAAGTCCAGCAGCGCGTGCATTTCGCGCTTGATCTGGGACTTGCTGGGGCGGTCGTAGCCGTTCTCGTCGTAGCCTTCGTCGACGGATTCTTCTTGGGTATGGGAATTCATGGAAAACTGCGCAATGACAGACTTGGCTATGATAACCGTCTCTGCAAATTGGACAGCAATGGTCAAATCCTCCTCCTCCTTGCCGCTGGCAGCCAACCACGCGCGTTTTTCCGAATTGGTCGAGCAAACCCTGGCGTACGCCCGCCAGATCGGCGCCTCGGACGCCGCGGCCGAAGTTTCTGAAAGCCTGGGCCTGTCGGTGTCGGTGCGCAAGAACGACATCGAAACCGTCGAACAGACCCGTGACCGCTCGCTCGACCTCACCGTCTATGCCGGCCAGAGCCGCGGCTCCGCCTCGACTTCCGACTTCTCCGAAGCGGCGCTGCGCCAGACGGTGGAAGCGGCCTGGCACATCGCGCGCCATACCGCCGCCGATCCGGCCGCCGGCCTGCCCGACGCCGACCAGCTGGCTACCGAATTCCCCGACCTGGACCTGCATCGCGCCTGGCCGGTCTCCACCGAGGAAGCCGCCGAGCTGGCCCTGCGCGCCGAGCGTGCGGCGCGCGAGGTCGACCCGCGCATCACGAATACCGACGGCGCCACGGTGGGCACCTACGAAGGCCAGTTCGTCATGGGCAACACCCGCGGCTTCCTGGGCGGCTACCCGTATTCGCGCCACAGCCTGTCGGTGGCACCCATCGCCGGCCGCGGCAACGGTATGCAGCGCGACTACTGGTACACCTCCGAGCGCGACCCCGCGAAGATGGCCTCGCCCGAGGCCGTGGGCCGCTACGCCGCCGAGCGCACCCTGTCGCGCCTGTCGGCCCGCCGCATCCGCACCGGCAAGTTCCCGGTGCTGTTCGAGGCGCCGCTGGCGCTCGGCCTGGTCGGCGCCCTGACGCAGGCCGCCAACGGCGGCGCGCTCTACCGCAAGGCCAGCTTCCTGGTCGACGCCCTGGGCAAGCCCATCTTCCCCGATCACATCAACCTGGCCGAAGACCCGCACATCCGCGGCGGCATGGGCAGCTCGCCATTCGATGACGAAGGCGTGCGCACCCGCAAGCGCAGCGTGGTGTCGGCTGGCGTGCTCGAAGGCTACTTCCTGTCTTCGTACACCGCCCGCAAGCTGGGCATGCAGACCACGGGCAACGCCGGCGGCTCGCACAACCTGACCTTCTCGTCCACGCTGACGCGCCGGGGCGACGACTTCGAGGCGATGCTCAAGAAAATGGGCACCGGCTTCCTGGTCACCGAGCTCATCGGCCAGGGCGTGAACTACGTCACGGGCGACTATTCCCGCGGCGCGTTCGGCTACTGGGTCGAAAACGGCCAGATCCAGCACGCGGTGCAGGAAATCACCATCGCCGGCAATCTGGCGGACATGTTCCGCCAGATCGTCGCGGTGGGCGCGGACACGATTTCGCGCGGTACCAAGACCACCGGCTCGATCCTGATCGAGCAGATGGCGATCGCGGGCACCTGATCCGCAACGCCGGCGCAGCGCCCGTCCGGGCGGGGCCTTCGGGCCTGCCCGGACGGGCGTTGCCGTTTGTGCGCGGGACGCTTGTGCCCAGGGCGTGAACGCCAGGGTTGCGGCGGCTTTGCAATCCTTTACCGCTGGGGAATTCCTCTAGCCGCCGACGGCCATGCCAGCGTGTAATATCCGGCGGGTATTGCTCAAACACGTGTCGCGGTAAAGGAGCAAAGAGATGCAACGACGTTCATTCTTGAAGCAGGCCGGCCTGGGCGCCGTGGCGGCGGGCGCGGCGGTCAGCGCACCGGCCCTGGCGCAGGATGCGCCCTCTCTCAGCTGGCGCCTGGCGTCCGGCTTTCCTGCCGCCCTGGACCTGCGCGTCGGCGCCGGCGCGGCATTCTGCAAATTCGTGTCCGATGCCACGGGCGGCAAATTCACCATCAAGCCGCTGGCCGATGGCGAGATCGCGCCCGCGGCCGACCTGATGGACGCTGTCGGCGCCGCCAAGGTCGAATGCGCGCATGTGTCCTCGGGCATCTACTTCGCCAAGAACCCCGCTTTCTGCTTTGATGCAGCCGTGCCGTTCGGGCTGAACGCCACCCAGATGAACGCCTGGATGCTCGAAGGCGACGGCCTGCGTCTGACGCGCGAGCTGTTCAAGCCGCAGAAGATCGTCAACTTCCCGCTGGGCAACACCGGCCCGCAGATGGGGGGCTGGTCCAAGCGCGAAATCAAGCGCACCACCGACCTGAAAGACCTGAAAATGCGGGTGGATGGCCTGGGCGCGCAGGTGCTGGCCCGCCTGGGCGTGGCGCCGCAACAGGCCGATCTGGCCAAGTTGGCCGAGGCTGTCGAGAAAGACGGGCTGGAGGCGGTGGCGGGAACGGGCGCCGTCGAGGACGCCAGGCTTGGCCTGAACAAAGTGGGCAGGTTCTATTACGGCCCCAGCTGGTGGGCCGCCGGCGAACAGTTGTCGCTCTATATCAACGAAGAGGCCTGGACCAAGCTGCCCAAGCACTACCAGGCGGTGGTCGAGGCCGCCGCTCTGGCCGCGCACGTCAAGGCCAGCGCCGCCTTCGATGCCCGCAACCCCGCCGCCTTGGCCCAATTGGCCGCCGGCGGCGCCCAGGTGCGCGCATTTCCGCGTTCGGTCATGGACGCCGCCTTCGAGGCCGCGCAACAGGTCTACAAGGAATTGAACGAAAAAGACGCCAAGTTCAAGGCGCTCTACGACAGCTACATGGGTTTTCGCGACAACGCGATGCCCTGGTTCCGGCTGACCGAAGGCGCATATGACCAGTATCTGGGCGTGGCGCTGTCCGCCCGCGGCTAGGACAGGCCCTCAGGCAGTTCCGGGTGCCGAATGGCATTCGGCAGGAGGTGGGGTTTTCGCTGATAACCCCGGTTTTTTTACAAAAAAGTGGGCGGTTTTGATCCTTTTGTTGAACGGCATTCGAGTTTCCGCCTGATACAAAGGAGTAATATCCCGGGTCTTGACGCGCAAACGTGGCGCCATTAGGCGGCATTGGACGTCAATCCGGCGGGATCACTCCAGCCCGGATAACCAACATTCCGAGACAGACTTTAAGGTGGTATCAACCATGCAATTCAAGACCAAGAAGCTGCTGGCCGCGCTGATCGTCGCCGGCGTTGCCCCGGCCGCGCACGCCGCCGACATCAAGCTGGGTGTGGCTGAAGCCCTGTCGGGCGGCGCCGCCCAGTACGGCGTGTCGATCCGCAACGGCTTCCAGCTGGCGGCCGACGAGATCAACGCCGCCGGCGGGATCAACGGCAATAAGATCGTGCTGGTGGTCGAAGACGAACAAGGCAAGAAAGAAGAAGCGATCAACGTCTTCAAGAAGCTGATCTTCAAGGACAACGTCCTGATGGTCTTCGGCCCGACGCTGTCGAACTCGGCCCAGGCCGCCGACCCGATCGCCCAGGCCGCCAAGACGGTCGCCTTCGGCACGTCCAACACCGCTGACGGCATCACCTCCATCGGCAATTACGTATTCCGCAACTCGGTCACCGAAGCCGACGTGCTGCCGGCCACCATCTCCACCGTCAAGGCCAAGACCGGCCTGAAGAACGTGGCGGTGCTCTACGGCAACGACGACGTCTTCACCAAGAGCGGCTACGACAACTTCAAGAAGGCCCTGGAAGACCAGAAGATCCCGGTCACCACCACAGAAACCTTCGCCAAGGGCGACGTGGACTTCAAGGCCCAGCTGACCAAGATCAAGGGCACCAACCCCGACGCCATCGTGCTGTCGGCGCTGTTGGCCGAAGGCGCCCCGATCATGGTGCAGGCCCGCCAACTCGGCATCAACGTGCCCGTTATCGGCGGCAACGGCATGAACTCGGTCAAGATTTTCGACCTGGCCCCTGGCGGCGCGTCGAACAATCTCTGGATCGGCAGCCCGTGGTCGATCGAGAACAAGGCCCCCGAGAACGTCAAGTTCATCGACGCCTACAAGGCCAAGTTCAACGGTTCGCCCGACCAGTTCGCGGCGCAGTCGTATGACGCCATGTACATCGTGGCCCAGGCGCTGAAGAACACCAAGATCTCCGGCGAACTGGCCAAGGACCGCGCAGCCCTGCGCGACGCCTTGCCCGCCGTGACGTGGACCGGCGCCACCGGCGCCTTCAAGTTCCGTCAGGCCACCGACCGTGCCGGCAAGCCCGCCGGCTACGACGCCGACCAGGCGCCGATCGTCAGCGTGACCAAAGACGGCAAGTACGTCATCGAGAAGTAAGCGCTACGCATCCCCGCGCGGGGGGATGCGCCTTGCGGACGGCCTGGCCGTCCGCAGGGCGCTTTTGATTTGGAAAGTCCCATCATGTTCGAACAACAATTCGTCAATGCCTTGTCGCTGGGCTGTGTGTATGCACTGTTCGCGCTGGGCTTCACGCTGATCTTCGGCGTGCTCGGGGTGATCAACCTGGCGCATGGCGCCGTCTTCATGGTTGGCGCCTACGCGGCACTGTTCGTGGTCCAGCAATTCGGCCTGCCCCTGTGGGCGGCGCTGATGGTCGCGTTCTTCGTGGCCGGCTTTACCGGGGTCATCATCGACTACCTGGTGCTCAAGCCGCTGCGCAAGCGCAACGCGCCCCACCTGATCCCCATGATCGCCACCATTGGCGTAGGCATCATCCTGAATAACGGCGCCCAGAGCATCTTTGGCGCCAGCAACCTGCGCTTCCCGCACGGCACCGTGCCTGAAGACGTGATCGAAATCGCCGGCCTGCACCTGACCGTCATCGAACTGGGCATCATCTTCCTGTCGTTCGCGCTGATGGCCGTGCTGATGTTCGTCATGCGCCGCACGCAGTTCGGCCGCGCCCTGCGCGCCATCGCCGAATCCCCCAAGGCCGCCTGGCTGCTGGGGATCAACGTCGAAAAGCTGTTCGTGACGACCTCGTTCGCCGCCGCCGCGCTGGGCGGCGTCGCGGGCGTGCTGATCGGCCTGTACTCGAACGCGCTGTTCCCGCTGATGGGCCAGCCGATGCTGCACAAGGGCATCGCGGTCATCATTCTGGGGGGCATGGGCGACATTCGCGGCGCCATGCTGGGCGGTCTCTTCCTGGGGTTCGCGGAAGTGCTGTCGGTGGCCTACATCGGCTCCACCATGCGAGACGCGGTGGCTTTCGGCCTGCTGTTCCTGATCCTGCTGGTGCGCCCGCAAGGTCTGTTCGGCAAAGTGGTTCAACGCAAGGCTTAAAGAATGAGCGGATTCGAAAATTTCTGGGCCATCTACGGCAATTTGGTGCTCACGCTGGGCACCAATGCCTTGCTGGCCCTCTCCATCTGGCTGACCCTGGCCTGCGGCATGCTGGCCATGGCCAACGCCGCCTTCATGGGCATCGGGGCGTACACCGCCGCGCTGCTCACCATGAACTACGACGTCTCGTTCCCGGTCGCGATCGCCGGCGGCATGGCGGCGCCGGCCCTGGTGGCGGCGCTGATCGGGCTGCCGACGCTGCGCTTGTCGGGGGTTTATCTGGCCATGGCCACCCTGGGCTTCGGTGAAGTCGTGCGCGTGACCATCCTGAACACCGAGTCCCTGACGGGCGGCGCGCTGGGCCTTAACGGCATCCCGCAGCTGACGCAGTGGTGGCACGTCGTGCTGGCGGTCGTCATCGTCCTGTTCGTGCTGTGGCGGGTCCGTGCCTCCAAGATCGGCCGCTCGTTCGACGCCATTCGCGGCGACGAAACGGCGGCTGGCCTGATGGGCATCGACGTGCGCGCCAACAAGATGCTGGCCTTCGTGGCCGGTGCGATGATCGCCGGCCTGGCCGGCGCCTTGAACGCGCACCTGACCTTCTTCATCGGCCCCAACGAATACGGTTTTGACCGCGGCGTGGAAATCCTGACCATGGCCATCCTGGGCGGCATCGGCGGTCTGGCCGGTCCCGTGCTGGGCAGCTTCATTATTACCGTGCTGCCTGAACTGCTGCGCGGTTTTGCGGATTTGCGCTTGATCGCGAACGGAGTGATCCTGGTGGTGATTGTGTTGTTCCTGCCGCAAGGCATCTGGGATCCGGCGCGCTTCAAGCGCTGGATGCGTCAAGGCCGCCAAGGAGGAAAGCGCCATGCTTGAACTTTCCTCCGTTTCCAAGAGCTTCGGCGGCCTGCATGTGCTGCATGACGTCAGCCTGTCCGTGCCCGAGGGTTCCATCTTCGGCCTGATCGGCCCGAACGGCGCCGGCAAGACCACGGTGTTCAACCTGATCACCGGTCTGTTGCCGCCCAGCGGCGGCACCATCGCGTTCAACGGCGACAGCGTCCTGAACAAGAAGCCGCACGTCATCACCCGCATGGGCATCGCCCGCACGTTCCAGAACATCCGTCTCTTCAAAGAGATGACGCTGCTGGAAAACGTGGTGGTGGGGGCCTATCGCCACATGAACTACGGCTTCCCCAGCCTGCTGCTGGGCCTGCCGGGCTACCGCGAGCACGAAAAACGCGCCCGCGAACGCGCCCACGAGCTTCTGACGTGGATGCGCCTGGACCACAAGGCCAATGACCTGGCCGACAACCTGTCCTACGGCGAACAGCGCCGCCTGGAGCTGGCGCGCGCGCTGGCCACCGAGCCCAAGCTGTTGCTGCTGGACGAGCCCGTGGCAGGCATGAACACCGGCGAGCGCGCCGAGCTCATGCGCGAAATCCTGGCCATCCGTGACCGCGGCTACACCATCCTCATGATCGAGCACGATATGCGCTTCGTCATGGGCCTGTGCGAGCGCATCGCGGTGCTGAACTTCGGCAAGATCATCGCTTGCGGCGGACCCGAAGAGATCCGCAACAACGA
>NZ_JAELTJ010000951.1 GCF_016428805.1 Achromobacter sp. ASV32 | reverse complement strand
TAAGACGTCATACGAGATCGGTTATTAGGTCTCGTGGGCTCGGAGATGTGTATAAGAGACAGCCGTTGCTGGGCCAACGCCCACACCACACTTGTGTTGACCGATCCACGATCCCAGCGGAGCGAAAGTTGCGTCTTTAACCAAAAAAAAAAAGACATCTTATTTTCTCGATTTGCAACGACGAATTACCACAGCTTGCGTCTTTTTTAAGTCGTTGTTTTCTTTTTGCTTCACTTTTGTCTGTTTGTTTGTTTGTCTGTTTGTTTGCTCGTCCATTTTTTATACAAAGCAACATCATTCATGGCTTCCCCTTTGTCGCCTGCGCAAGGGAGTGCGCTGAATGCGGCGCGACAAAGGCGGTATGATGAGTATGAAGTTTACAAATACAC
>NZ_JAELTJ010000950.1 GCF_016428805.1 Achromobacter sp. ASV32 | reverse complement strand
GTGGTCGCCAACGACGTATTCACTTACACTATTTCTCATAGAAAGTCACCACTGCTCGACCCCCACCTTGGCATATGGCCAAATTTGGCAATGTCTCCTCCAGCCTCCACAATCGGCCGCCGAGCCCAGCCAGTCTTGGCTTCCGGCTTCATCTCAACGTAAGTAAAGTGCAGAAGCGAAGACAGATAAATGTGGTGGCCTATGAAAGTACTCTGTGTATCACCCTCTTCGGGTTCAAAGTAGCGGCTTACACTAACATGATAGAAACCTTAGATGGCCAAGACAACCAACCTTGTTTCTCTTTCCTAACGCCGTCCTAGTTTAGAGTAGTGCACAGAGATAAGCCCACTTGGTTAGCTCCGATGTCGTAGCGAGCCGTCAGTGTAACCC
>NZ_JAELTJ010000949.1 GCF_016428805.1 Achromobacter sp. ASV32 | reverse complement strand
GATGAGATTGATGCTGCTTTAGATTTCAGAAATGTAAGTACACAATGTTGCCCCCGCCCCTGTCGATTCCCCTTCACGAGGTCGTGAAACCTCTTGTGCAACAAACCCGGTGCAACCTCGCTTGCATTATCTGAATATGCAGTTAATGACCCGCATTAGGTGTCGATTGTCGCAAACTACATCAAGGAGCGCACCAAGAACGCCCAGTTTATTGTCATCTCACTCCGAAACAACATGTTTGAGCTTGCTTCTCGCTTGATCGGCGTGTACAAGGTGACCCCTATGACAAAGAGTGTCGCAATTGAGAACCAGTACTTTATCTGTCTCTAATACACATCTGACGCTGCCGACGACGATGCGGTTGTGGGGGGAGATGTGGGGGGGGGGGAG
>NZ_JAELTJ010000948.1 GCF_016428805.1 Achromobacter sp. ASV32 | reverse complement strand
CCCAGAGGCGTACCGTGTGCCGTCTCTCGACGGCAGGGATCGATGCAAGTTTACAAGACAGATTTTTGTGCAAAAGGGTCAAAAGGTCAAGAACGGCGAGCCATACAAGGTTTCATTCTTCCGACAAGTTGCTCCCGGCGCTACGCTTATGTATGAGGATGTTCTTTTTGCTTGTGATGACGACGTTTGCCCTGAATATACCAAGGACCCTCGTAAGTTGCTTTCTCTCGCCTTTTTTTCAGCGTCTCGCCACTGACAACTCTCTAGGCATTAAGGAAGTCGTCACACTCACTTCTGACTTGTCGCGCAAGAATCTTGAAAAGGACTTTGAGCGTATGGACACGCCTCAAGGAACGTTTTACCGCGTCTACTTTGATATTTACCTGACAC
>NZ_JAELTJ010000947.1 GCF_016428805.1 Achromobacter sp. ASV32 | reverse complement strand
CCCCCCCCCCCCCCCCCCCCCCCCCCCCCCCCCCCCCCCCCCCCCCCCCCCCCCCCCCCCCCCCCTCTTTACCAGCCTAAGACGGCATACGAGATCGGTTATTAGGTCTCGTGGGCTCGGAGATGTGTATAAGAGACAGGTACAAACAGATTGCCCTTTTCCGCTCGGCGATGGAAAGTATACGCCGCCTGGATTTATAATAGCTTTGTAGCACATGGATGTCCTTTTAGCGTTCTCGCCGACATTGTTAGCTGTCTCTTATACACATCTGACGCTGCCGACGACGATGCGGTTGTGTGGGTGTGGGTGGGGGGGGGAGGGGGGGTGAGGGGGGGGGGGGGGGGGGGGGGGGGGGGGGGGGGGGGGGGGGGGGGGGGGGGGGGGGGGGGG
>NZ_JAELTJ010000946.1 GCF_016428805.1 Achromobacter sp. ASV32 | reverse complement strand
CCCCCCCCCCCCCCCCCCCCCCCCCCCCCCCCCCCCCCCCCCCCCCCCCCCCACACACCCTTTTTTTAATTATACGCCGACCACCGAGATCTACACAACCGCATCGTCGTCGGCAGCGTCAGATGTCCCCACCACCCCCGCATGATCCGGCGTCGATCAGCTCGAATAATAACGGCAAAAGGAGGCATCCTGCTGATGAGAACGAGAATGGTGCAGAGGTATCTTACCACACTCTCGACACGAGACGTTACCTGTCTCTTATACACATCTCCGAGCCCACGAGACCTAATAACCGATCTCGTATGCCGTCTTATGGGTGAAAAAGTGGGGGGGGGGGGGGGGGGGGGGGGGGGGGGGGGGGGGGGGGGGGGGGGGGGGGGGGGGGGGGGG
>NZ_JAELTJ010000945.1 GCF_016428805.1 Achromobacter sp. ASV32 | reverse complement strand
CCCCCCCCCCCCCCCCCCCCCCCCCCCCCCCCCCCCCCCCCCCCCCCCCCCCCCCCCCCCCCCCCTTTATTCAAGCCGAAGACGGAATACGAGATCGGTTATTAGGTCTCGTGGGCTCGGAGATGTGTATAAGAGACAGGCATGAGGAAGTGTACTGTATACTCGCCACCAGACTTGAGACTTACTTCTGAGACAAGGGCTCGAAAGTTGAGTACCGATAGGTATGTCCATTTGAAGCCAGTGTATAGACGCTGTCTCTTATACACATCTGACGCTGCCGACGACGATGCGGTTGTGTGGTTATGGGGGGTCGGCGGGGGATTAGAATCGGGGGGGGGGGGGGGGGGGGGGGGGGGGGGGGGGGGGGGGGGGGGGGGGGGGGGGGGGGGG
>NZ_JAELTJ010000944.1 GCF_016428805.1 Achromobacter sp. ASV32 | reverse complement strand
CCCCCCCCCCCCCCCCCCCCCCCCCCCCCCCCCCCCCCCCCCCCCCCCCCCCCCCCCCCCCCCTCTTTTTTCAAGCAGAAGACGGCTTACGAGATCGGTTATTAGGTCTCGTGGGCTCGGAGATGTGTATAAGAGACAGGACTTTCAACTTGCCGATCCTTTTAGTGTATCCAGGCAGCAGCCGAATCGTCTACAAGCCAACAACCTCACTGCCGAGGCATGATCCACAGATATTATAATCAAGGTATAGCCTGTCTCTTATACACATCTGACGCTGCCGACGACGATGCGGTTGTGTAGATATAGGTGGTGGGCGGATGAGTAAAAAGAGGGGGGGGGGGGGGGGGGGGGGGGGGGGGGGGGGGGGGGGGGGGGGGGGGGGGGGGGGGG
>NZ_JAELTJ010000943.1 GCF_016428805.1 Achromobacter sp. ASV32 | reverse complement strand
GGATTGTGAGGAAGTGCACCTGTCTTCAATCATTTGATCCATGTCGCCGTCTTGTATTTCTATCATGGAAGGGCCCAACAAAGTGGGCTGGGACGACAATCCACCCGCACACACTCTTCTCTCATCCCCACCTAACCTACGAGTGCAGAGGCTGTACTCGATATTACCTCCGCGATATATTTCTTACCATATCGGCTCCCCCATATGGCATATTCCCATCCTTCTTATTCCAGTATATATTCACACGCACGCTGCATCTTATCACCTACTTCACTTTTACCGCATATCACTAGCCTTTCTTCTGTTCCAATCTAGGCCTCTTTACTCCTTGTATCCTCTGGCCGAGCACAATCCACTTATCCCCTCTACCTACACGGCTAAGTTCAAGAC
>NZ_JAELTJ010000097.1 GCF_016428805.1 Achromobacter sp. ASV32 | reverse complement strand
CCGGTAATCGGGCGCCAGGCGTCGTTGCGCTCACCTTGCGTGGCACAGCCACGCGGCGGCGACCGCGCCTAGCCTGGCGCCCGATTACCGGCCTGTGCGAGGCGCCTTCTAGTGTGAACAGGCCCTAACAAGAGGGATGCAAGCGAATGACCACGTGGAAAAGGAATGCCGCCGCCCTGGGCATGCTGGTGCTGTTGGCCGGCTGCGGCGGCAGCGATGACGACGACACGTCCGCCAGCCCGGCGCCCGCGCCGGCAGCCAGCCGGCCCATGGAACTGACGATCCTGCACATCAACGATCATCATTCCAACCTGGACAGCAAGCAGAAAGACCTGAAGCTCAAGAACGCGGCAGGCACCCGCGTCACCGTCAAGGCGGACGTGGGCGGCTTTCCCCGCGTGACCGCCGCCTTCAAGGCCCTGGCCGCGCAGTCGCCCAACGTGCTCAAGCTGCATGCCGGCGACGCCACCACCGGCACGCTGTACTTCAACCGCGCCGGCGATCCGGGCCAGGCCGATGCCGCCCTGATGAACACGGTCTGCTTCGACGCCATGACGCTGGGCAACCACGAGTTCGACAAGGGCGACAGCGGCCTGAAACGCTTTATCGACTTTCTGCATGCCGGCGCCTGCCAGACCCCGGTCCTGAGCGCCAACGTGACGTTCGCCGTGGGCTCGGCCCTGAACCCGTCCCGCGCGCCGGGCATGGTCAAGCCGTCCATCGTCGTGCAGCGCGACGGCCAGCCCATCGGCCTGGTGGGCCTGACCATCGCCAACAAGACGCAACAGTCGTCCAGCCCCGACCCCGGCACGCTGTTCTCGGACGAGACCGCCGCGGCGCAGCAGCAGATCGACGCCTTGCGCGCCCAGGGCGTCAACAAGATCGTGGTGATGAGCCATATCGGCTACGACTACGACAAGCAGATCATTCCCAAGCTCAGCGGCGTGGACGTGGTGGTGGGCGGCGATTCGCACACGCTGCTGGGCCCGGCCACGCTGACGACCTATGGCGTCGGCTCGCCGGCCGGCGCGTATCCGACCGAACTGCGCAACAAGGACGGCAAGCTTGTCTGCCTGGTGCAGGCCTGGGAGTATTCGCAGGTGGTGGGCGAGCTGAAGGTGAGCTTTGACGCCAACGGTGACGTGACGGCCTGCGCCGGCACCCCCCACGTGCTGGTGGGCGATACGTTCACCATCGGCGGCGCGGCCCCTGGCGCGGCCGACCAGACCGCCATCGTGACCGATGTCGCGGCCAGCGGCTTCCTGCGCGTGCAGGCGCCCGATGCGCAAGCGGCTTCCGTGCTGCAACCCTTCAAGGCCAAGGTCGATGCCTTCAGCGCCAGCCTGGTCGCGTCGGTGCCGCAAGAGCTGTGCTCGCGCCGCGTGCCAGGCGGCCCCGGGTCGCGCGACTATGGCCGCTCCAGCGTGGCCTGCAATACGCTGGGCAACGTCAGCCTGCACGGCGGCGACATCCAGCAGCTGGTGGCCCAGGCGTATCTGGAAGTGGCCAACGCCAACTACGGCGGCGCCGACATTTCGCTGCAAAGCGGCGGCGGCGTGCGCGTACCGCTCGTGGGCAACGTCACGGCGGCCAACGTCATCGAGGTGGTGCCGTTCGGCAACATGCTGTGGCGCCTGGACGTCACCGGCGCCGAGGTCAAGAGCATGCTGGAAGACGGCATGCAGGCGGTCTACGGCCCGGGCGGCTCGACCGGCCCGTATCCCTACGCGGGCGGCCTGCGCTGGGACGTGAACGCAGCGTTGGCCGAAGGCAGCCGCGTCTTCAACGTCGAGGTGCGCGACAACGCCTCAGGCAATTGGCAGCCCCTGGACCTGAACCGCAGCTACAAGCTGTTCGTCCTGAGCTTCAACGCCACCGGCGGCGATGGCTACAAGACGCTGGCCAATGTGCCGGCAGCCCGGCGCCAGGACATCGGCGTGCTGGATGCCGACGTGCTGCAGACCTACATCGATGCGCAAGCCAAGGACCCCGTGTCCGGCCTGCCGGTGCTGAACCTGCTGCCGATCAGCCTGTACAGCACCAAGACGTACAGCGAATGAGCCAACGCCGGCGCCCTGCGCAGGGCGCCGGTGGCGCTCAGTCCAGATAAACGACCCCGCCCACCGTCGCTACGCTGACGAGCAGTCCGGCAGCGAGCAGGACATAGCGCGGACGGAGCTCGTGCCGGGTCGGGCTTTCGGCGTAGACGCGTTCGGTTTCATCCACGAATGCGTCCAATGAAAAGTCGCGCACGGCCGTGCGCCTTGCGGCGGCTGCCGCCTGGCGCAGCATCGTTCTGTCTTGCAGGATATCCGCCACCGTGCCCGCCACGCGGTCCGCCGCCAGCGCCGGCACGATCCAACCGTCCACGCCTTCCGTGACATTCTCGGCCAACCCGCCCGTGTCGCTGACAATGACGGGCTTGCCCGCGGCCATCATCTCGCGGCAAGCGAAGGAAATGGTCTCCAGGCGCGAAGACAGCACGAAGCCCACGTCAATCGCGGCCAGCAAGGGCCGCACGTCCCGCAGCAGTCCGGTAAAGACCACCGCGTCCGTCATGCCCAGCGCCTCGACCTGCCGCAACGCATCGTCCTGCGGCGGCTTGCCCGCGATCAGGATCGCCACCTGCCGTCGCAGCCCCTCGGGCAGCGACGCCACGGCCCCGACCATGTCCAACCAGTTCTTGTAGGCCGCGGTACCCGCATGACTACCGATGACCAGGCGGCTGCGCAACGCCGGCGGCAGCAGCTGTTCGCGCGCCTGCGCGGCCTCTTGTGCCAGCACCGGGCGGTAGCGCTGCGTATCGACGCCGTTGCGCACCATCCGCAGATCCTCGCGCCGGAACGCCGAGCGCCCCATGCGCTCGTAGGTATCGCCGCTGACACAGATCACGCGGTCGGTCGCCAGACGCGCTCGCAGTCGCGTCCCCAGGCTGCGCGACGGCCGGCCGTTGTGCTGGGTGTAGACGATGAAGGGACGCCGCGCGCCCATGCCCGCCACCGCCAGCATGCACAGGCGATGGTCGGCGGAGCCGTTCACGTGGATCACGTCGAACGCCTCCTCGCGCAGCAAGGCGCGTAGCTGGCGCAACGCCTGCCATTGCTGGGCGGGCGGCCCCTTGAACGAGAGCGCCACCACGCGCACGCCAGGCAGGCGGGCCGCCTCGTCCAGCAGGCGGCTGCCCGCCGGCGCGGCGACCACGACTGCGGCGCGATCGCTGAGCCTGTGCGCCAGCGACATCACGTAGGTGGTGTGGCCTCCGCCGTCGCCCTGGTGGAAGTTGGTATAGAGGATTTTCATGGATGAATACCGGCGGGCGCGTCTGGCATGGCGCCGGACTGCCGCAGGCCATGCCAATGCCGTTTCTCGAAGATGTCCGCGCCCAGCCGGCTGGCTTCGGACAGGTTGTAGACCGTGACGCCGCGTGCGCGCAGCAGCGCGCCGGCGCGGCGGAATGCGGGTTCGATATGCCCGGCGAATTGGCGGTCCAGCGCCGTGGGCAGCGACTGGCCGTCACGCTCGTAGAACCTTGGGCCCGCCTGCGTCGACAGGTCCAGGCCATGCAGATAGACCGTGCGCGCGCCCAGCCAGGCCAGGAACTGCAGCGCGGTATAGGCCACCGTGCCGCCGCCGAACACGCCGCGCGCGGGGTCCAGGCTGAAGCCATGCGCGTGGTAGGGGTTGTGGGCATCGAATAGCACCAGGTCGGCATCCGCGCCCAGTTCGCGCGCCAGCGCATCCGGCTCGGCGCGCGGCTGCCGCGCGCGCTGGTGCACCTCTTCGAACAACGCGATCTTGCAGCGCACCTGGCGCGGGTCGAACAGGAATGCGATCCAGCGATAGACCTCCGGCGTGGCGAACAGCAGCAGGTCCAGGGACAGGACCCGCGCCACCAGGTCGCGCCGCCGCCGCACGAATCCGGCATCCAGCATGACGTAGTAATGGAAGCGCAGCCCGGGATAACGCTCGGTCAGCGCGATCGATCCGTTCACGCCCATCACCGCGTCGAGCCGGCACTGGCCGTAGTCGATCTGCGCGACGGACGGACCGCTCAGGATCAGATGCGCCGGCGTGTCCAGGCCACGCGTCACCGTATCCAACGGCAGCGTTTCGGGCCCCTGTGCGCCGCGCACCACGCATCCGGCAAGACGCCCGGCCGCGTCGCGCTGCACGCTGACGAACGGCCAGAGCACCGCGTTGTGGCGCTGCGCCGGCGGCTGGGTGTGACGGTACAGCAGCCGTAGCGCTTTGGTGATCGGCCGGGACGCAAGCAAGCGTGGCACAAGCGGCGCGGGGGTCGGGAAGACACCCATTCAGTCGGCATCCTGCAATTGCCGGCACAGCGCCGCGGCGAACTCGGGGCCGCTGCGCATGCGCAGATATTCCACGTAGTGCTGACGATAGCGCTCGCTGTACACGTCGGGCAGCGGACGGGCGCGGAACAGCTGGGCCATGCCGGAAGCGCGCCAGACCTCGACGTCGGCGCGCACGGCCGCGCGCGCGACCTGCCCCTGCGCCTGTTGCGCGGCAAACGCCGCGCGGGTCGCGTCCGGCAGGGTGCATTGGCTGCCCGGCGCCACCAGGCGTCCCTGGCCTGAGGCCGGTTGCGCGGCCAGCGCGGGGGTGGCGGCGGATACGAAAACCGTCAGAGCGGCGGCGCGCGCCGCCAGGGTCGATCGCTTCATGGGCGCTCCATACGATTGCGTGGCGGGCCGCCGGCAATGGCGGCCGATTCATGCAAGCAGTCTAGAGAGCGCGCCCCGACAGAATGCGGACAGGCAGATTAGTTTTCTGTCATGTTGCCGGCGGCGATCGAGAACCCGATCGTGACGACGCCGCCCTCGGATCGCGCGAACGGCTTGCCGCCGTGCATGCGCGCAATGGCGGCCACGATGGCCAACCCCAGCCCATGGTGGTTGGCGTCGCCCGGGCGCGCCGCATCCATGCGGTAGAAGCGGTAGAACAGGCGCGGCAGGTGTTCCGGGCCGATGGGATCGCCCTGGTTACGCACCGCGATACGGATGCCGTCGGCCTGGTGCTCGATCAGTAAGTCGATACGGGTGCCGGGATGTGCATAGCGCACGGCGTTGGACAGCAAGTTGGACACCGCCCGCTGCAACAGCGAGCGGTCCACCAGCGCAGCGCCATCGCCCGTCACGGCCAGCGACAGGTCCGCGTCCAGGGCCTCGGCCTCGTGGTAAGCGGCGACCTCGGACACCACCTGCGCCAGGCTCTGTGTCCAGGTACCGCGCGCCTGCTCGCCGCGGTCGGCTTGCGACAGGAACAGCATGTCATTGACGATGCCCGACAGGCGCTGCAGCTCTTCCAGGTTGGATCCCAGCACTTCGCGCAACGCGTTCTCGGAACGCCTGCCGCTCAGCGCCAGCTCGGTCTGGCCGATCAGCGTGGCCAGCGGCGTGCGCATCTCGTGCGCCACGTCGGCGTTGAAGCCTTCCATCTGCACATAGGCCCGCTCCAGCCGCTGCAGCACCGCGTTGAACTGGTGCACCAGCGGCCGGATCTCGGCGGCCTGATGGCTTTCGTCCAGCCGCTCGCCGATGCGGTCGGGCGACAGGCGCGCCGCTTGCCGGCCCAGCTCGTCCACGGGCGCCATGGCACGCCGCACCAGCAGCGTGCCGATGGCGGACACCGCGATGGCGCCCGCCAGCGCGCAGGCGAACAGGGTCCAGGCCAAGGCCGCGCGCAGATGCAGGTCGGACGTGATATCCAGCACCAGCTCCGCGTTCATCGAGCCTTGCGGCGACCCCGGCACGGGCAGCGTGAAACTGATGCGGCGATCATGCCCCTTATCCGCATCGCCGTCGTCCGGCATGCCGTAGACGACCTTCTCGCCATCCAGTTCCAGCATCAGGGAAAAATCGGGCTTGCCGTAGAAGAAGTCATCCAGCTTGTGCCGCAGCGACGACGAATCGCCCTTGGCCGCGTTCTCTTGCACCAGGTGCTTGATGACTTCCATCTTCTGGGTCAGCAGCGCTTCCTGGCGGATGGACAGGTTGACGTTGGTGGCCCAGTAGACGGCCGCGCAGATCAGCGCCAGCGCCGCGAAGGTCTGAATCGCCAGCCAGCGCGACAGCCAGCGGCGCAACGACCGGGGCTGGGGCGCGGCCATCAATCTTCCCGCACTTCCAGCACGTAGCCCATGCCGCGCACCGTGTGCAGAAGCTTCTTGTCGAACGGATCGTCGACCTTGCCGCGCAGGCGCCGCACCGCCACTTCGACCACATTGGTATTGCTGTTGAAGTTGATGTCCCAGACCTGCTCGGCCAGTTCCAGCCGCGACAGCACTTCGCCCTGCTTGCGCATCAGCAGCGCCAGCAGCGTGAATTCCTTGGCAGTCAGGTCCAGCCGCGTGCCGGCCCGGAAGGCGCGCCGGCGCAGCAGATCCAGTTCCAGGTCGCCGACGCGCAGGACGTTCTGGCCGCCCGCTTCGGCCACGTTATGGCCGCTGCGGCGTCCCAGCGCCAGCACCCGCGCCAGCAATTCGGACAAGGCGAAGGGTTTGGCCAGGTAGTCGTCGGCCCCGTCGCGCAGGCCCTTGACGCGGTCTTCGAGCTTGTCGCGCGCGGTCAGCATCAAGACCGGCACCCGGTCGGTCTTGCGCAATTCGTGCAGCACGGCAAAGCCATCCATGCCCGGCAGCATCACATCCAGCAGGATCAGGTCGTATTGGCTTTCGCGCGCCAGGTGCAGGCCGCTGACGCCGTCCATCGCCACATCGACCACGTAGTTGTGCTCGGTCAACGCCCGGCGCACGTATTCGGCGAGTTTCTTCTCGTCTTCAATAACCAGTATTTTCATGGGGCCCCGGGATGGAAAAAGGCACGAACCGCACAGCACCGCCACCCTATTCTACGGTCGCGGCGGCGACCCATGCCAAATGCCGTCCGGGCGCGGTGGCGCGGGACGGCGGCGGCGAACGGATCCGCCGCGGTATCGCCCGCGGCGCGGCCGCGGACGGCGCAGGCAGACCCGGCCGCGATCAACCGGGCGTGTAGATGGCCGCCAGGCGATCGCGCTCGGCCGGTGTCATCGCTTCGACTTCGGCCAGGGCATCGGCGCGGGTGCGCGAGGTGCCCTGCTTGACCCAGCCCGGTTTGCCCATGTTGCGGTAGGTGAAGAACCACTGCTTCGAATCGGCCTTGGCGTCGGCCAGCTCATTGACGACCTGCGCCCGGGTCTTGCCGCCGTCGGCATGGTCCAGCGCGGCGGTGTAGCCGATTTCGGTATTGGCCGCGTGCCAGGTGCTATTGGCGCTAGCGATGGCCGGAACGGCCAGGGCGCCGCAAAGGGACAGCGTGGCGACGATACGGTGCTTCATGAGGATCTCCTGGTTTCGGTGACTTGCCGGGGCGGCGAAGGCGCCGCGCCTGCACGCTTTTTGTTAAGCGGTGAAGACACTTTACGGAGTGGACCTCGTCAATTCGCAGACACGCTGATTACGAATTGGTAATGCGCGAAACCTTACGGAAATGTCATTTTTCTGTCGAGGATCTGACGAGGCCCGTTGGATAAAGTGCCCGCAACTGCCTGCCTCAGCCCGAGTCCGCGGCGCTCCTCCCTTGGTTGACCTCATGCGCTTATATCCCTTGCCGCTTGTCCTGGCGGCCACCTTCGCCGTTTCACCGGCGTGGAGCCAAACCGGCCCCGCGCCTGATACGCCTGCGCCCGTGCAGTTCCTGGCAGCCCAACCCGCTCAGGCGGCGCCTGTCAATGCGCCGGCCGCGCGCCTGGCGCCAGGCGCGCAGACGTTGACGCTGGAACAGGCACTGGCCACGGCCTACGAACGCAGCCCGCTGCTGGCCGCCGCCCGCAACGACGCCGCGGCCAGCGAAGGGCAGGTCACGCAGGCCGGCGTGATCCCGAACCCCAGCATCGAACTGGGCATCGACGACAACCGCCGCAGCACCCGCAGCACCTCGGCCATGCTGAGCATGCCCGTGGAATTGGGCGGCAAGCGCGGTGCGCGCATCAAGGCCGCGGGTCTGGCGCGCGACATCGCCCAGCGCGACCTGGCATCGGCCCGCGCCGATCTGCGCGCCGCCGTGATCGCCGCCTTTTTCGAAGTGGCCGTGGCGCAAGAGACCGTGCGCGTCGCGCAAAGCACCATCGAGATCGCGCAGAACGCCCTGCGCCTGGCCGACCAGCGCGTGGCCGCGGGCAAGGCCCCGCCGCTGGAAAGCAGCAAGGCCCGCGTCCAACTGGCCAACTCGCGCATCGAGGCGCGCGCCGCCGACGCCGCGCTGACCACTGCCCGCCGCAAGCTGGGGCAGCTGTGGGGCGCGCCGGAGCCCGATTTCACGCAGGTCGGCGCCGACCTGCAGGCCTTGCCACAACGCGGCGCCATCGACGACCTGCGGGCTGCGCTGGCCGAGTCGCCGCGCATGGCGGCCGGCCGGCTGGCGGTGGACCTGGGCCGCGCCCAGCTGGAAGTGGAAAAGAGCAAGCGCTATCCCGATGTCACGCTCAGTGCCGGCATAACTCGCGACAACGAGCAAGGCAGGAACAAGGCGCAGTTCGGCGTGGCGATTCCTCTGCCGCTGTTCGACCGTAACCAGGGCAACGTCTACTCGGCCACGATGCAGTCGTACAAGGCGCAAGACCTGTACCGCGAACTGGAATCGCGCATGACCGCCGACCTGCTGCAGTCCGTCTCGCAGTTCGATCTGGCGGTGGGTTCGGTGCGCGAGTACCGCGCCACCGTCCTGCCCGGCGCCGCTGAAGCCTATGACAGCGCCCGCAAGGGGTTCGAGGCCGGCAAGGTCAGCTTCCTGGAAGTGCTGGACGCGCAACGCACCCTGTCGCAAGGAAACATCGGCTACCTGAACGTCCTGGCCAACGCCTACCAGGCGTCCTCGGACATTGACCGCATTCTCGGACGTTGAACCACAGACACCCCATGACCCAGCCCAACGTGCTTTCCCGCTACTCCCGTCCGGCCCTTGCCGCCGTCCTGTCCGCCTGCCTGCTGGCTGCGGTCGTGCCCGGCGCGGCGCGGGCCGACGGCGCCACGCCCACCGATGGCCACGGCCACGAATCCGCCGAAAAAGGTCCGCGCGGCGGCGCCTTGACCCGCGCTGGCGCCAACAGCGTCGAGCTGCTGTTGGCAGAGGCCGACGGCCGCTCGCAGCTCAAGCTATGGGGCACGGCCGGCGCCCAGCCCGTGGCGGCCGCCGGCCTGGTCGTCAAGGCCATGCTGACTCGCCCCAACGGCGCCGTGCAGACGCTGACCTTCAAACCCGAGCAGGACGGCCTGGTCAGCACCGAGTCCATCGACGAGCCCCATTTCTTCGAGATCGAGGCCGAAGTGTCCTGGCCCGGGCTGGCCCAGCCCATCACCGCGGCGCTGGATCGCGACGAAGGCAAGATCGCGCTGAACGCCGAACAGATCAAGGTGGCGGACATCCAGGTCGAGGCGGCCGCGCCCGCGCGGCTGGAGACCTCGTCGCAATTCCCCGGCGAAATCAAATTCAACGCTGACCGCACCGCCCACGTAGTGCCGCGGCTGGCCGGCGTAGTGCAGGAGGTGTCCGCCGACCTGGGCCAGCAGGTCAAGCAGGGCGACCTGCTGGCAGCCCTGTCCAGCACGGCGCTGTCGGAAATGCGCAGCGAATGGCTGGCCGCCAGCAAGCGGCGCGACCTGGCCGCGGCCACGCACCAGCGTGAACTGCGGCTGTGGCGCGAAAAGGTGTCTGCCGAACAGGACTACCAGCAGGCGCGCACCGCGCTGCAAGAAGCGCAGATCGCCGTGCAGAACGCGGAGCAGAAGCTGGCCGCCATCGGCGCGCCGCCACGGTCCAAGGACCTGAGCCGGCTGGAGATCCGCGCGCCGTTCGATGGCGTGGTCGTCGAAAAGCACATTGCCCTGGGCGAGGCGCTGGCCGACACCGCCAGCATCTTCACGCTGTCCGACCTGCGCACGGTGTGGGCCGAGTTCGTGATCGCGCCCAAGGACCTGCAGGACGTGCGGGTCGGCGAAGCGGCCAGCGTCGCATCGGCGGCCTTCTCCGGACGCGCGCTGGGCAAGGTCTCGTACATCGGATCGTTGCTCGGGCAGCAGACCCGCACCGCCACCGCCCGCGTCACGCTGGACAACCCCGACATGGCCTGGCGGCCGGGGCTGTTCGTCTCGGTGAATGTGGTGGTCAGCAGCGCCGAGGCCCCCGTGGCCGTGGCGGCCGACGCCGTCCAGACCGTGGACGGCGAATCCGTGGTGTTCATCGAAGTGCCGGGCGGCTACCTGGCGCAGCCGGTCAAGCTGGGCAAGACCTCCGGGGAACAGATCGAAGTGCTGTCGGGCCTGGCGGCCGGCGTGCGCTACGTGTCGAAAAACGCCTTCACCCTGAAGGCCGAGCTGGGCAAGGCCAGCGCCAGCCACGCGCATTGAGCCGGAGCCACCAGACATGTTCGAACGCCTCATCCGCTTTGCCATCGAGCAACGATGGCTGGTTCTTTTCGTGACCCTGGGCGTCGCCGCCATCGGGGTCTACAACTACTCGCGGCTGGCCATCGACGCCGTGCCGGACATCACCAACGTGCAGGTGCAGATCAACGTCGGCGCACCCGGCTATTCGCCGCTGGAAACCGAGCAGCGCGTCACCTATCCCATCGAAACCGTAATGGCCGGCCTGCCGGGCCTGCAACAGACACGTTCGCTATCGCGCTACGGCCTGTCGCAGGTGACGGTGATCTTCAAGGACGGCACCGACATCTACTTCGCGCGCCAGCTGGTCAACCAGCGGCTGCAGGAGGCCAAGGAAAGCCTGCCCGAGGGCATCACGCCGACGATGGGGCCGATTTCCACGGGCCTGGGCGAAATCTACCTGTGGACGGTGGAGGCCGAGCCCGGTGCCAGAAAGGAAGACGGTTCGCCCTACACGTCCACCGACCTGCGCGAGATCCAGGACTGGGTCATCAAGCCGCAGCTGCGCAACATCACCGGCGTGACCGAGATCAATTCCATCGGCGGCTTCGCCAAGGAATACCAGGTGGCGCCCGACACCGAGCGGCTGGCGTCCTACGGCCTGTCGCTGACCGACATCATTACCGCGCTGGACCGCAACAACGCCAACGTCGGCGCCGGCTACATCGAACGCAAGGGCGAGCAATACCTGATCCGCGCGCCGGGCCAGGTTCGCTCGATCGACGACATCAAGGACGTGGTGCTGACCACCGTTGAAGGCCAGGCCATCCGCATCCGCGACGTGGCCGACGTGGCCATCGGCCGCGAGCTGCGCACGGGCGCGGCGACCGACAACGGCCAGGAAGTGGTGCTGGGCACGGTGTTCATGCTGATCGGCGAAAACAGCCGGTCGGTATCGCTCGCCGTATCGGCCCGCATCGACGCCATCAACAAGACGCTGCCGCCCGGCATCAAGGCCGTGACCGTGTACGACCGCAGCAACCTGATCGACAAGGCGATCGCCACGGTCAAGAAAAACCTGATGGAAGGCGCGGCCCTGGTGATCGTGATCCTGTTCCTGTTCCTGGGCAACATCCGCGCGGCGCTGATCACGGCGATGGTGATTCCGCTGTCGATGCTGTTCACCTTCACGGGGATGGTCACCTACAAGGTCAGCGCCAACCTGATGAGCCTGGGCGCGCTGGACTTCGGCATCATCGTCGACGGCGCGGTGGTGATCGTCGAGAACTGCGTGCGGCGCCTGAGCCACGCGCAAGCGCATCAGCGACGGCCATTGACCCGCAGCGAGCGCTTCCATGAAGTATTCGCCGCGGCGCGCGAGGCGCGCCGGCCGCTGCTGTTCGGCCAGTTGATCATCATGGTGGTGTACCTGCCGATCTTCGCGCTGACCGGCGTGGAAGGGCGCATGTTCCACCCCATGGCGCTGACCGTGGTGCTGGCGCTCCTGGGCGCGATGATCCTTTCGGTCACGTTCGTGCCGGCGGCGGTGGCGCTGTTCATCGGCGATAAGGTCTCGGAAAAAGAGAACCGCCTGATGGTCTGGGCCAAGCGCCGCTACGAACCGCTGCTGGAACTGGCGCTGCGCCGCACGCCGATCGTGCTGGCCGCCGCGACACTGTTCGTGGTGCTGTGCGGCGTGGTCGCCTCGCGCATGGGCAGCGAGTTCATTCCCAACTTGAACGAGGGCGACATCGCCATCCAGGCGCTGCGCATTCCGGGCACCAGCCTGTCGCAGTCGCTCGACATGCAAAAGCAGATCGAGACCCGGCTGAAAGCCAAATTCCCCGAGATCGAACGCGTCTTCGCCCGTACCGGCACCGCCGAGATCGCATCGGATCCGATGCCGCCGAACATCTCCGACGGCTACATCATGCTCAAGCCCAAGGACCAGTGGCCCCAGCCGCGCAAGACCTCGGCGCAACTGCTGCAGGCCATCCAGGAAGAGGCGGCCCAGATTCCCGGCAACAATTACGAATTCTCGCAACCGATCCAGCTGCGCTTCAACGAGCTGATCTCCGGGGTGCGCAGTGACGTCGCGGTCAAGATCTTCGGCGACGACAACGATGTGCTGGACCGGTCCGCGGCCGAAGTCGCCGAGGTGCTGCAGGCCATTCCCGGCGCGTCCGAAGTCAAGATCGAACAGACCACCGGCTTGCCGGTGCTGACGGTGAACATCGACCGGGCGCGCGCCGCGCGCTACGGCCTGAGCCTGGCGGATGTGCAGGACACGCTCACCATCGCCATCGGCGGGCGTGAGGCCGGCACTTTCTTCCAGGGCGACCGGCGCTTCGACATCGTGGTGCGCCTGCCGGAAACCGTGCGCGAGAGCATCCCCGCGCTTCGCAAGCTGCCCATCGCCCTGCCCAAGACCGATGCCCAGGCCCAGACCTCGTACATCCCCCTGTCCGAGGTGGCGACCTTCGACCTGGCGCCCGGCCCCAACCAGATCTCGCGCGAAGACGGCAAGCGCCGCATCGTGGTCAGCGCCAACGTGCGCGGCCGCGACCTGGGCTCGTTCGTCGCCGACGCCGAGGTGGCGCTGGCGGAGAAGGTCAAGGTGCCAGCCGGCTATTGGACCGCCTGGGGCGGCACCTTCGAACAGCTGCAATCCGCCGCCCAGCGCCTGCAGATCGTCGTGCCCGCCGCGCTGCTGTTGGTCTTCGGCCTGCTGTTCGCCATGTTCGGCAACATCAAAGACGGCCTGATCGTCTTCACGGGGATCCCGTTCGCGCTGACCGGCGGCATCATCTCGCTCTGGCTGCGCGGCATTCCGCTATCCATCACCGCCGCCGTCGGCTTCATCGCGCTGTGCGGGGTGGCCGTGCTGAATGGCCTGGTGATGCTGTCGTTCATCCGTTCATTGCGCGATGACGGCAAGCCGCTGGACCAGGCCGTGCGCGTCGGCGCGCTGACCCGCCTGCGGCCCGTGCTGATGACGGCGCTGGTGGCCTCGCTGGGCTTCGTGCCGATGGCGATCGCCACGGGCACCGGCGCCGAGGTGCAGCGGCCGCTGGCGACCGTGGTGATCGGCGGCATCATCTCCTCGACCATCCTGACGCTGCTGGTGCTGCCCGCGCTGTACCGGCTGGCCCACCGCAAGGACGCCGACGAACTCGAACTGGCCGACAGCCAGGCTCAGACCCCGCCGGACCCGCAGCCGCAGCCGCCCCGGCCCGCCGCCCGGCAGGCGCCCATGTAGTCGACCCGAGAGCTACCATCATGCGTCCCTATCCCGATACGTCCATCCTGTCGCGCCGCGAGCCGCGCCCGGTGCAGATATCCATCATCATTCCTTTCCTGAACGAGCGCGCCGTGCTGCCGCTGTGCCATGCGCGGTTGCGGCATGTGCTGGACGCGTTGGACGAGCCCTGGGAAATCGTGTTCGTCGACGACGGCAGCCGGGACGGCAGCGCCGAATACCTGGCCAGCCTGATGACGTTCGAGCCGGGCCTGAAGCTGGTGCGGCTGAGCCGCAACTTCGGCAAGGAAGCCGCCATGACCGCCGGCATCCGGCACGCGTCCGGCGCCGCCGTCATCCTGCTGGACGCCGATCTGCAAGACCCGCCCGAACTGATTCCCGAGATGGTGCGGGCCTGGCGCGAGGGCGCTGACGTGGTCGGCATGCGCAGGCGCAGCCGGGCCGGCGAAAGCTGGGTCAAGCGCGCCTCGGCCTATGCCTACTACCGGCTGCTCAGCCGCCTGAGCCGGGCCGAGATTCCCCCCGACACGGGCGACTTTCGCCTGATGAGCCGGCGCGCGGTCGAAGCGCTGCTGCAGCTGCCGGAACGCTGCCGCTACATGAAGGGGCTGTATGCCTGGATCGGCATGCCCACCCGTTTCATCGACTACGACCGCGCCCCGCGCGCCGCCGGCACCACCAAGTGGAATTACTTCGCGCTGACGCGCCTGGCAATGGAGGGCATCACCTCGTTTTCCACCGCGCCGCTGCGTTGGGCCACCGGAGCCGGCGTGATCGCCGCACTACTGGGCGCGTTGTTCGGTATCATCATCATCGGCAAGACCCTGCTCTTCGGCGATGATGTCGACGGCTATCCGTCACTGATGGCGATGATCACCTTCCTGAGCGGCATCCAGTTGATCACCATCGGGCTGCTGGGCGAGTACGTGGGCAAGACCTATATGGAAACCAAGCAACGCCCGGTCTATCTGGTGCGTGACGTTCAACATAGCGCCGCCGCGGCCATGCCGCTGGCCGAAACCGCCAAGGGTCCGCATGCGGTTAACTTCTAGGGGCCTGCTGCTGGGCCTGACGGCCATACTGGCCGCGCGTCTGTTCGCAATGGCGCTGATCCCGTTCGTGGATACGTCCGAACCGCGCTACGCCGAGATCGCCCGCCTGATGGCGGCATCCGGCGACTGGACCACGCCCTGGTTCGAGCCGGGCGTGCCGTTCTGGGGCAAGCCCCCGCTGGCATTCTGGGCCCAGGCGCTATCCATCCGCCTGTTTGGTCTGTCCGAGTTCGCGGTGCGCCTGCCGTCGTGGCTGGCGATGCTGGGCGTGCTGGCGCTGGTCCATGCCTGCGGCCGGCGGCTGCATGGCGAGCAGGCCGCGCGCTGGGCCACGCTGATATTCGCCACCATGCTGCTGCCGTTCTCCAGCGCCGGCGCGGTCCTGACCGATCCCTTCCTGGCGCTGGGCATGACGCTGGCGATGGTGTCATTCCTGCTGGCCCCCGCCGATCCGCGGCCGCTGTGGCGCTACGGATTCTTCGTCGGCCTGGCCATCGGCCTGCTGGCCAAGGGGCCGCTGGCGCTGGTGCTGGTGGCCGGCGCCGCCGTGCCCTGGATGCTCTGGCACCGCAATGCGCGCACCTACCTGCGGGCGCTGCCCTGGGCGGGCGGCACCGCGCTGATGCTGATGCTGGCACTGCCCTGGTACATCGCCGCCGAGATCAAGACGCCCGGCTTTTTACAGTACTTCATCGTCGGCGAACACATCCTGCGGTTCGTCGATCCGGGCTGGGAAGGCGACCGCTATGGCTCGGCCCACCAGCGCCCCTACGGCAGCATCTGGCTGGACTGGCTGCTGGCGACCCTGCCCTGGGGCATAGCCTGGCTGGGCATGGCGCTGTGGCCGCGCCAGCATGCGCCATTGCGCCAGCGCGTCGCCAAGGCCATGCGCGATCCCGCCCAGACCTATCTGCTGGCCTGGGCGCTGGCCACGCCTGCGTTCTTCACGCTGTCGGGCAACATCCTGTGGACCTACGTGCTGCCGGCCTTGCCGCCCGTCGCCCTGGCCACGGGCCTGCTGGCCAGCCGCTGGCAGGGTGTGCGCCCGCGGCGCCTGGCGGCCGCGGCCATGCTGCTGGTTCCCGCCGCGGCGCTGGCGCTGGGGATCCTGGCCTGGGCCGCGCCCACGGTCTACAAGACGGAAAAGCAGTTGGTGCAACAAGCCGACGCCCTGCGCGGCAATGACCCGCTCTACTTCGTGGGCAGCCGGCCGTTTTCCGCCCGCTATTACTCGCGCGGCGAGGCCGGGCTGGTCAGCCGGCAGGCGCTGGACAGCGTCTTGCCCAAGGCGGGCCAAACGATCTTCCTGGTCGTGGCCAAGAACCGCGCCACCGAAGTGCTGGCCGCCTGGCCGGGCACCGTCACGCCGGTGTATGTCAGCCGGCGCTATGCCTTGTTGAAGGTCGACAGTGCCGCGGCCAAAGGCAAGGCGCCGTGAAGGCCCGCGCGGGCAGGCCGCGGCTTGGGCGGGTCCGGCCCTGACGCTCGCGCCCGCCCCGTGATATACCTGAGCCGCGCGCGCCGCGCCTGCCCGCCAGGCCTTCGCGCGCCGTACACCAGGAGCCCGCATGTCCACCACCGCCACCTTGAACACCGCCGCCACGGCGCCCCGCCGCATGACCGCCCCGGCCTTTCGCGCCCGCAAGCGCGCCGAGCCCCTGGTCATGCTCACCGCGTATACCGCGCGCATGGCCGAGCTGCTCGATCCGCACTGCGACGCGCTGCTGGTGGGCGACAGCCTGGCGCAAACCATCTACGGCCTGCCGTCCACCGTGCCCGTCACGCTGGACATGATGATCGCGCACGGCGCGGCCGTGGTGCGCGAGTCGCGCCAGGCGCTGGTCGTGGTCGACATGCCCTTCGGCAGCTACGAGGAAAGCCCCGAGCAGGCCTTCCGCTCGGCCGCCCGCGTGATGAAGGAAACCGGCGCCGGCGCCATCAAGCTGGAAGGCGGCCAGGCCATGGCCCCTGCCATCGCCTATCTGGCGGCGCGCGGCATCCCCGTCATGGCCCATATCGGCCTGACGCCGCAGGCGGTCAATATCCTGGGCGGCTACGGCGCGCGCGGCCGGGGCGAGGCCGAATACGCCCGCATCGCCGCCGACGCGGCCGCCGTGGCCGACGCCGGCGCCTTCTCGGTGGTGATCGAAGGCGTGGTCGAGCCGCTGGCGCAGGCCATCACCCAGACCATCGCCTGCCCCACCATCGGCATCGGCGCGTCCGCCCAATGCGACGGCCAGGTGCTGGTGGTGGACGACATGCTGGGCATGTTCGAACGCACTGCGCGCTTCGTCAAACGCTACGACAACCTGGCCGAACGCATCCAGACCGCCGCGCGCGGCTACGCCGATGAGGTGCGCGCGCGCCGCTTTCCCGAGGCGCAACACCTGTACGGCCAGACGTAACAGGGCAACGGCCGCGTTTGTCGCTAGAATCAAACCATGCCTTTGCCTTGCTTAGCCGCCTCATGACCCCGCCTCGCCCCGACTCCCCCCAGTTGCAGGACGCCATCGCGGACGCGATCAGCACCGCCACGCGCGGCGCGGGTCGCGTCAATATTCTGGTTGCCGGCAAGACGGGCGTAGGCAAGAGCACGCTGCTCAACGCCATCTTTCGCGGCGACCTGGCCAAGACCGGCGCGGGCAAGCCCGTCACCCAGACGACGCAGGAATTCTCGCGGCCCGGCCATCCGCTCACCATCATCGACACGCGCGGCCTGGAAGTCGGCGACTACGCGCGGTCGCGCCAGCAACTGGCCGACCTGATCCGCGAGCGCTCGGCCGCCGACGATCAGGACCGGCACCTGCACGTCGCCTGGCTCTGCATCCAGGACAGCAGCCACCGGGTCGAGGATGCCGAAATCGAACTGTGTGCGCTGCTGGCCGATGCCGGCATTCCTGTCATTGCGGTCCTGACCAAGGCACGCAAGAACAGCGCTTTCCTGGAAGAGGCCCGCAAGCTGCTGCCGCGGGCCCGGCAGGTGGTGGCGGTGCGCGCGCTGCCCGAACGCATCGAAGAACTGGACGCGGACCTGCCGCCCATGGGGCTGGACGCGCTGATCGAAGCCACCGCCCAGTACATCCCCGAATCGCAGCAGCGGGCCTACGCCAACGCGCTGTCGACCCGCAACAAGAAGGCCCTGGACGTAAAAAAAAAGCGGGCTGAGATAGAGGTGAACGTCGCGGCCGGCCTGGCCGCGTCCGCCGCCGCCGCGCCGATTCCGTTCTCGGACGCCGTGGCGCTGGTGCCCATCCAGGTCGGCATGATCGCCAAGATCGGCATCACCTTCGGCATGGAAATCAGCACGGCCGCCATCAGCACCCTGGTCACCTCCACGCTGGGCGCGTCCGCGGCCACGCTGGTGGGACGCTCGGTGGTGTCGGGCCTGCTCAAGTTCATCCCTGGCGCGGGCAGCGCCGTGGGTGGCACCATCGCCGCCACCACCGCCGGCGCCATCACCAAGCTGCTGGGCAACGCCTACATCGCGGTGCTGTACGACTTCTGCCAGAAGCACCCGGGGCAGGACATCGACATCGCCATGATCGCGCAGGCCCTCAAGCAGCGCGTGAAACTCTAGGGTTGGCCGGGGCGCGGGCGCAAATCCTCGTTGATTTGGCAATGATTCGCCCGAAATCGTCAAGATTGGCAAGGATTCGCCTTTTCGCGCGGCGCCGGTAAATAATCGCATCGGCGCGACGTAAACGTAGTGCCGCAAATCCCGCCACGCTCCCAATCCAATGATCATCGACAACTCCGACGTCATGTACCGGCACCTCGTGCAAGGTGTCATCGACTACGCCATCTACATGCTCAACCCCGACGGCACCGTCGCCAATTGGAATGCCGGCGCCGAACGCGCCAAGGGCTACACCCGCGACGAGATCGTGGGCCGGCACTTTTCGTGCTTCTACAGTCCGTCGGACCAGGCCAGCGGCCTGCCCGGCAAGGGCCTGGAGATCGCGCGCACCCAAGGCCGCTTCGAAGCCGAAGGATGGCGCATCCGCAAGGACGGCACGCCCTTCTGGGCGCACGTGGTCATCGACGCGATCCACGACGAGACCGGCGCCTTGATGGGCTTTGCCAAGATCACACGCGACTGCACCGAGCGCCGTGAACGGGAGCTGCAATTGCTGCATGCCAAGGAATTGGCCGAGCAATACAACAACGAGCTGACGTCGCTGTCCAGCTTCCTGGAAGCGGTGGTGTCGCACATCCCCTCGTGCGTGCTGGTGCTGGACGCGGTGTCGCGGCGCATTCTGCTGGCGAACCGCCAGGCCGAGGCCGCGTTTGGCGGCTCCCGCGAGCAGATGCAGGGCAAGACCGTGCAGCAATGCCTGCCGCCCGGCGTGCATGAATTCTTCGAACGCCTGACCAACGATGCACTGCGTTCGGACGGCTCGCTGCGCGAAGCCGGCCAGGAAGAGTTGATCACCGCGCGTGGCCCGCGCACACTGCGCAGCAAGACGCTGGTGTTCCACAGCAACGATCCGCGCTCGCGCTACGTGCTGCTGATCGCCGACGACATCACGGATGAGAACGCCGCCCACGCCCAGGTGCGCTACATGGCGCATCACGACACACTGACCGGTATTCCGAACCGCCGCCTGTTCCGGGAGCAACTGCTCAAGGCGCTGAACCCTGCCCACCCCGAGCGCACGGCTGCCGTGCTGTGCCTGGACCTGGACAACTTCAAGAGCGTCAACGACACGCTGGGCCATCAATACGGCGACGAACTGCTGCGCCAACTGGCCCGCCGCCTGGCCAAGAACCTGCGTGAACAGGACACCCTGGCGCGCCTGGGCGGCGACGAATTCGCGGTGGTACTGCCCGGCGTCGAGAAAGCCGACGACCTGCGCCAGATGGGGCAGCGCCTGATCGACGCGGTGCGCGAGCCTTTCCAGGTGGATGGCCATACGGTGCCGGTCAGCGTCAGCATCGGCATCGCGACCGCCAACGCACAGGAATGCGCCGCCGACCACCTGCTGCGCTATGCCGACATGGCGCTGTACGAAGCCAAGCGCAACGGCCGCAACTGCCTGGCCTTCTTCAATCCCGACATGGAAGCCGCGGCGCTCAAGCGCCACGAAATGGAAATGGACCTGCGCCAGGCGATCCTGTCGCAGCAGCTGCACCTGCACTACCAGCCCATCAAGGACGTCAGCCAACGCACCGTGGGCCGCGAGGCCCTGATGCGTTGGCAGCATCCGGTCAAAGGGCTGATCATGCCCAACGACTTCATTCCCATCGCCGAGGAAACCGGATTGATCCACGAGCTGGGCGCCTTCACCCTGCACGAAGCCTGCCGCGAGGCGATGACCTGGGCGCCGCACGAAACCGTGGCGGTGAACCTGTCGGCCACCCAGTTCACCAACAACGCGCTGGTCTCGCTGGTGGAATCGGCCTTGGCCACCTCGGGCCTGACCGCCAACCGGTTGGAACTGGAGATCACCGAATCGGTGCTGCTGGCCAATTCCGAGGCCAACCTGAACACGTTGAACCGGCTCAAGCAACTGGGCGTGAAGGTGGCGCTGGATGACTTCGGCACCGGCTATTCGTCGCTGGGCTATCTGCGCAGCTTCGAGTTCGACAAGATCAAGATCGACAAGTCGTTCACGCAGGATGTCGAATCGAGCAAGGAGGCGCTGGCCATCATCCGCGCCATCAACGGCATCGGCCGCAGCCTGGATATTCCGACAACGGCCGAAGGGATCGAGACGCCGGCCCAGCTGGAACGGCTGACCCAGGAAGGCTGCTCGCACTTCCAGGGCTATCTGCTGGGGCGACCCGTGTCGCACGAGCCGCCTGAATCACCTGCCGCGCCGGATACACCGGCCCAGGCCTAGTCCTTGAGCAGCGCCTGGCTGGCCCGGGCAGCGAGGTGCGCGCCGGCCTGGCGGCTGCGCACCAGCTCGAACAGGTTCTTCGGATCGGCCAGGCGCGGCGCCACTTCGACGCGGGCGCCGATGCCGTGCTTGACGGCGCTGTCGCGCAGCCAGCGCAGGGCCGAGAAGTCTTCCAGCGCGAAGCCCACCGAATCGAACACCGTGATCTCGCTTTCGCCGCGGCGGCCGGCGCTTTGCCCGGTCAGCACGCGCCACAGCTCGGTCACCGCGAAATCGGCCGGCATCTGCTGCAGATCCCCTTCAATGCGGGTCTGCGGCTCGTATTCCACGAACACCGAACCGGCGCGCAACACGTCGGCATGCAGTTCGGTCTTGCCCGGACAGTCGCCGCCCACGGCGTTGATATGCATGCCGGGCTCGATCATGTCGGCCGTCAGAATGGTGGCGTAGGCCTTGTCGGCCGTCACGGTGGTCACGATGTCCACGCCCTTGACCGCGGCGGCGGTGCTGTCGAAACGTCGCAGGCGCAGGCCCGGCACACCCGCCAGATTGCGTTCCAGCTTGTCGGTCGCGGCCGGATCCACATCGTACAGGTGCAGCGTATCGATACCCAGGATGTGGTGGAAGGCCAGCGCCTGGAATTCGCTTTGCGCGCCGTTGCCGATCAATGCCATGGTGCGCGAACCCGGACGCGCCAGCGCGCGGGCCGCCAGCGCCGAGGTCGCGGCGGTGCGCAACGCGGTGGTCAGCGTCAGCTCGCTGATCAGCAGCGGCTCGCCGCTGTTGACCTGCGCCAGCGCGCCAAAGGCCATCACGGTGCTCAGGCCGGCCAGCGGATTGCCGGGATGGCCATTGACGTATTTGAAGCTGTACAGATCGCTGTCGGACGTGGGCATCAGTTCGATCACCCCGGTCGCCGAATGACTGGCCACGCGGGCGCTCTTGTCGAACTCCTGCCAGCGCAGGAAGTCGGCCAGCAGATAGTCCAGCAGGTCCTCGAATACCTTGCGCGGGCCTTGTGCGGCCACGATCTTCGCAACGTCGGTGGTGGTGAGCAGAGTCGTCATTATTTTCCCCTGGTGTATCAGTAGGGAAATTCTGGCCGATGGGCAGGTCAATGCCTAGCGCCCACTTTCCACACAAAACGCCAGGAACCTGCCATTGTGGCAACGGCCAATGCCACTTGTCGCAAATCCGCAGCGCCAGCGCATCGGCCCCCGCGCAATATGGGCCGTTTGGCTATAGCAATTTGCATGACGCCCATGACCCGATGTTATGCGCCGAGGCCGGGTTTACGCTCGCCGAGCGAAAAATCAGCCGCTATATCAATCATTTAACGCCTTTCTCTGGATTTTCGCGAGGCGTGCGCCTGCGGCCGGCCATGGCTTTCCGATTCGGGCGCGCCCATGCATGCTTGAGGCTGTCGCGGCGTGCAGGCAGGGGTTTGGCGCTTGCGCCGCGCCCCCATCACATATCCGCGCCACCATGCGGCGCACCAGGAGATCGAACCGTGAGCAATGCATCCCCCGCCCGCAAAATGGGCCTGGCCGTCGCCCAGATGGGCGCCGTCAACCTGGCCGACAGCCGCACGGCCGTGGTCAAGCGCCTGGTCGAGATGCTGCGCGAGGCCGCAAGCCGCAAAGCCGAATTCGTGGTGTTCCCCGAATTGGCGCTGACCACGTTCTTTCCGCGCTACTGGATGGACGACGCCGAGGCGGTGGCACGCTACTTCGAAAAATCCATGCCCAACGCCGACGTGCAACCGCTATTCGACGCGGCGCGCGAACTGGGCGTGGGCTTTTACCTGGGCTACGCCGAACTCACGCCCGAAGGCCGTCAGTTCAATACCGCCATTCTGGTGGACCGCAGCGCCCGCATCATCGGCAAATATCGCAAGATCCACTTGCCGGGCCACTCGGACCACAAGCCCGACGCGCCGTTCCAGCACCTGGAAAAGAAATTCTTCGAAGTCGGCGACCTGGGTTTCGGCGTCTGGGAAATGGACCGCACCAAGATCGGCATGTGCCTGTGCAACGACCGCCGCTGGCCGGAAACCTATCGCGTCATGTCGCTGCAGAGCGCCGAACTGATCGTGCTGGGCTACAACACCCCGTCGCTGAACATCCACTGGGACGAGCCCGCGCACCTGCGCACCGTCAGCCACGAAATCGTGCTGCAGGCCAGCGCCTACCAGAACGCCGTCTGGATCGGCGCCGCCGCCAAATGCGGCCACGAAGACGGCCACCACATGATCGGCAGCTCGATGATCGTGGCGCCCACCGGTGAGATCGTCGCGCGCGCCAGCGGCGAAGAAGACGAAGTCATCACCGCCCGGATCGACCTGGCCCTGGGCCAGAACTTCCGCGACCATGTCTTTAACTTCGCCAAGCATCGCAGCCCGCAGCACTACCGCCTGATCGTCGAACGCACCGGCGCCGGCGAACCGCTGCCCACGGCCAAACCCGACTAGGGCCTGTTCACACTAGAAGGCGCCTCGCACAGGCCGGTAATCGGGCGCCAGGCTAGGCGCGGTCGCCGCCGCGTGGCTGTGCCACGCAAGGTGAGCGCAACGACGCCTGGCGCCCGATTACCG
>NZ_JAELTJ010000942.1 GCF_016428805.1 Achromobacter sp. ASV32 | reverse complement strand
GCATAATTTCGCTAATCCAAACTTCGTATGCCCTCCTTTCCAACGCCTGGCGCAGCTCTCCTTTGTCTGCAACGTCTTTCGGGTTTATCCATGGCTTTCGCCAGGGCATGGCTCTTGATTTACTAACTGAATCAAACCATTGTAAAAAGTGATCCCGCTTCTGCTTTCCGAGTTTTGTGTGTAAAAGAAGCGGTTTGTGGTAGGCCAGAGTATGGCTTCGTGACGGTGGCGTGGCAGGCTTGCCGTCCACGACACCAAGATTTTCGTCATTTTGCTGTAGCTGGTATGTGTTTGGTGTGTTTGTGGGCCTTTTTGTTGAAGTTTTGCTTCTTTTTGAGGATCTTGCTGCACTCTCTGACTCGCTAGACGAGGCATTAGTAGAATATGAGC
>NZ_JAELTJ010000941.1 GCF_016428805.1 Achromobacter sp. ASV32 | reverse complement strand
GAGTGAGAAGAGGCTGAAGGAGCTGGGCTATGATGTTGCTTTCAAGACGTACCCGTCAGTACCCCTCAATGCCGTGACATTTGTTTTTAACCTCCATGCTAATGAAATTTGTAGTGGTATGCAACACTCGGCCTGTCTTGACGAGCTTAATGACGTTGAGGCCTTTCTTCAGTCCCGACTTGCTCCAAAGGGCAATTAAAGAATGCACGTGTTGAAAATAGAACTTAGATAGGATTAGAATACATCCAGTACAAGTCTAAGGAGATGTGTCCTGATGCCGCCATGCCCTGCATGCACGTCCTTTAATTTGCGCTTCTACTGGAGCTGGGAAAACTACATTAGGCAGAATGGGACAAACTCTGCTGTCTGTAGGGTTTCACGACACAACGC
>NZ_JAELTJ010000940.1 GCF_016428805.1 Achromobacter sp. ASV32 | reverse complement strand
AAGCTGACGCTTTCGAAAAATTGCGTGCGGAAATACAATGGCAGCGTATGTCGCACCAAGGCGGCGAAGTCCCGCGTTTGATTGCTGTGCAAGGAGAAGTAGGGGAGTATGGCAGCATCCCGATATATCGCCACCCATCAGATGAGTCGCCTCCTTTACTCGCCTTCACACCGACAGTGCAGGCCATAAGAGTCGCAACAGAGAAGCACTTGGGCCATTCCCTGAATCACGTGCTCATACAATTCTATCGAGACGGCCATGACTATATATCTGAGCACAGTGACAAGACTCTAGACATTGTTCGTGGTTCGTATATCGCCAACGTCAGCCTTGGTGCTCAGCGCACAATGGTATTCAGAACCAAGCGACCTGGTAAGGAAAGGTCTGGGA
>NZ_JAELTJ010000939.1 GCF_016428805.1 Achromobacter sp. ASV32 | reverse complement strand
CCCCCCCCCCCCCCCCCCCCCCCCCCCCCCCCCCCCCCCCCCCCCCCCCCCCCCCCCCCCCCCCCCCTCTTCACGCAGAAGACGTCATACGAGATCGGTTATTAGGTCTCGTGGGCTCGGAGATGTGTATAAGAGACAGTCTATTGGGCGTTCTACGTCATGCCCATGGCGCTGGACGTGCAATTTTCGGCGGTGACCACGGCGCTGGTGGCGCTGGGCGACGTGTCGCTGCAGGTCAACAAGGGCGAGGTCTGTCTCTTATACACATCTGACGCTGCCGACGACGATGCGGTTGTGGAGATGGAGGGGGTGGGGGGGGGAGTGAAAAGGGGGGGGGGGGGGGGGGGGGGGGGGGGGGGGGGGGGGGGGGGGGGGGGGGGGGGGGGGGGG
>NZ_JAELTJ010000938.1 GCF_016428805.1 Achromobacter sp. ASV32 | reverse complement strand
GATGAAGAATGCCCGTGGTGAAAGGTTGCGACGGACGTTGCTCCTGGGTGTAAAACGCTCCGACGTGTAATGAGAATTGGATGTTGAGGCAGCGTCAACAGGGACTTGGCTTTATTATTGACGCCACGTCCTGCCGGGTGGTTCAGGCTGTCGGCAGGCCAATTATGCAAAAAGCAGCAATGTCAAGGTGCACTCAAGTCGCCAAGTTTTGGGCTGTTGGCTGCCGTCCGGTGATATTTGGACGGGGAACCGGATCCCTGTAACGACGCCAGGAAGCCCGATGCAGGGAGGTGGGGGTGGCCGCGGAGAAAGCGAATCAGTGGGAGTGGGCGCTGGCGAACAGTTAATTTGGTCTACACTGTCCCATGTGCAGTAGGTGAGCCGTGCCGG
>NZ_JAELTJ010000937.1 GCF_016428805.1 Achromobacter sp. ASV32 | reverse complement strand
TTCTATTATCGGACCGAAAGTGCATGAGTTGACTGTGTACTTGCGTGAAGAAAAACTGCTAGAACAGGCTGCCAACTGAGGAGCATCACCTATTAACAACCTTTAGTTTGTAAAGGACTAGGCTAAGCGGCACTGCTAGGTCTGAGAGTCCGAAGCCACGTGGTGATTTAGTTTATTGGATAGAGTCATTATGAAACAGTATTGCCAAGATATTATACCGCAGCTCTCATTAATGTCTTTGATCCCTTGTTACTTCTGAAACCCTTGCGAGCTCCGGGGATCCAATTGCTCACTGTCGCTGCCACGATGATTGGGGCATCCAACCCGGCCGGCTTATGATGCCTGTCTCTTATACACATCTGACGCTGCCGACGACGATGCGGGGGGGGG
>NZ_JAELTJ010000936.1 GCF_016428805.1 Achromobacter sp. ASV32 | reverse complement strand
GCTCCAGGACGCAGGAGCAGCGTGAGGCTGCGCTGGCATCCGTCCGCAACGGCCAGACGCAGGTCCTCGTCGCGACTGACCTGGCGGGTCGTGGTATCGATGTGCCAGACGTATCGCTCGTCATCAACTTCAACATGGCGACGAACATCGAAAGCTATACCCATCGTATTGGTCGTACCGGTCGTGCGGGCAAGAGTGGTACGGCAATTACGTTCCTTGGTCCTGAGGATAATGATGTATTGTATGACTTGCGGCAGATTCTGAGCAAGAGCTCCGTCTCCAAGGTGCCCGAGGAGCTGAGGAAGCATGACGCTGCGCAGTCGCGGCCTGTTCGGGGCGGTGCGAGGAGGGATGATTCGAAGGCTGGTGGTGCGGAAGCTGGTGGTGGAC
>NZ_JAELTJ010000935.1 GCF_016428805.1 Achromobacter sp. ASV32 | reverse complement strand
CTTCGAAAGTCGACAAAAAGCCGTATTCGATTTTGGTGCAACAAGGCGCAAAGTCAGAGTGAGGGTTGTACACAGTTAGACGCTATTATTAGACGGCGATGTTTATTTCATTAATGGCGACAAATGATCTGGGATCCTAAATGGGCAAAATAATTGGCTTCGCGCTGCTGATGCTCTTCAGGCCGTCGAATTCAAGCTGTAGTCTTTTCATGCATCACAAGATCAACTGTTGCGCAGTGGAATGATCCGCCAATGCTGTTAACATGCTGGAAAGGACACGGGATGCAAGTCATCCCCAGCGACTCCTACCACTCGCGCGATTCCAAGTCACTTGCTTCCACAAACATCCTTTCTCCGTAGAGGACCAAGGCGTTTAAGCAGAGCCAAGGAC
>NZ_JAELTJ010000096.1 GCF_016428805.1 Achromobacter sp. ASV32 | reverse complement strand
GATGCCGCAGACCGACTTCGACATCGCCGCCGGCGCGCGCCCGCTGCAACCGGTGGTAGCGGCCAATCTGCCGGCCGCCACCGCCGACGAACGCCGCTACCGCGTCGAGATTCCGTGCGACCTGGCCTACTTCAGCGGCCACTTTCCCACCGCGCCCGTGGTGCCCGGCGTGGCCCAGATCACGTGGGCCCTGTCGCTGGCGCAGCGCGACCTGCACCCTGATCTGCGCTTTGCCGGCATGGAGGCGCTGAAGTTCCAGCGGCTGCTGCGCCCCGGCGACGTAGCCGAGCTGGCCCTGCGCTGGGACGCCGGCAAGCAGAAACTGTATTTCACCTACACCCTGGACGACGCCCCCTGTTCGTCCGGCCGCGTGCTCCATGCAAGCCGTCATGACGCCCCATAAGCTCTGCGCGGTCATCCCCGTCTACAATCATGGCGCCACCGTGGCCGCCGTGCATGCGCAATTGGCCGCGCAGGGCCTGCCCTGCGTGCTGGTGGACGACGGTTCGGCCCCTGACTGCGCCGCCGCCCTGGATGCGCTGGCCGCCCTGCCCGGCACGCACCTCGTGCGCCGCGCGCAGAACGGCGGCAAGGGCGCCGCGGTGCAGGACGGCCTGCGCGCCGCCCGCGCCCTGGGCTACACCCATGCGCTCCAGGTCGACGCCGACGGCCAGCATGCCCTGACCGACACTGCCGCCTTCGCCCAGGCCTCCCGGGCCCAGCCCCGGGCCGTCATCTGCGGCGCGCCGGTATACGGCGACGACGTGCCGCGCAGCCGGCTCTATGGCCGCTGGCTGACCCGCGTGTGGGTCTGGATCAACACGCTGTCGCTCGACATTCCCGACGCCATGTGCGGCTTCCGGGTCTACCCGCTGGACCCGGTTCTGCAGGTCATCGACGGCGCGCAGGTCGGCCGCCGCATGGATTTCGACATCGCCATCCTGGTGCGGCTGCATTGGCGCGGCGTGCCCATGGCCTGGCTGCCGACCCGGGTGGTCTACCCCGAAGGCGGCGTCTCGCATTTCAAGGCATGGCGCGACAACGTCCTGATCAGCCGCATGCACGCCCGCCTGTTCTTCGGCATGCTGCTGCGCGCGCCCGCGCTGCTGCTGCGGCGCCTGGCCAGACGCGCACGCCCTCAGGCCAAAGGCGCACGTCCATGACCGCCGCCGATCCCCACTGGGCCGATCAGCCCGAACGCGGCAGCCCCGCGCTGCTGCGCCTGACCGCCTGGGCCGCACGCAATATCGGCCGCCGCGCGGTAGCGCCGGTGGTGTGGGTGGTGGTGCTGTATTTCTACGCCTTCGGCCCACGCGCCCGGCGCGCCATCGGCGCCTACCAGCGCCGGCTGGCCCGCGCGGGCGGGCTGGCCGCGCCGCTGCCCAAGTCATTCCCGGTCTATCGCCAGTACCTGGCGTTTGCCCAGGCCTTGCTGGACAAGCTCGACGTCTGGCAGGGCAAGATCGGCATGGCCGACCTGGACATCACCGACCCCGACGGCCTGCACGCGCAGATGGGCACGGGACGCGGCCAGATCCTGGTCGGGTCGCACCTGGGCAACATCGAGGTCTGCCGCGCGCTGGCCGAACAATCCGGCCTGCTCAAACTGAACGTGCTGGTGCACACCAAGCACGCCGTCCACTTCGGCCGCTTGCTGGACGAAGCCGGCGGCGGCCTGCGCATGATCCAGGTCAGCGAACTGGACGCCGGCGTGATGCTCGACCTGGCCCAGCGGCTCGAACGCGGCGAATGGCTGGCCATCGCCGGCGATCGCGTGCCGCTGGCCGGCGACCGCAGCACCCAGGTCGACCTGCTGGGCGATGCCGCCCTGCTGCCGCAGGGCCCATGGCTGCTGGCCGGCCTGCTGCGCTGCCCCGTCAACCTGCTGTTCTGCACCCGCCATGGCGCGCGCTACCGCGTGTCCATGGAGCGCCTGTGCGACGGCATCGAATGGACCCGCGCCACGCGCCAGACGCAGATCGCGCACTGGACGCAGCGCTACGCCGACCGCCTGGGTGCGCACTGCCGCCAGGCGCCGCTGCAATGGTTCAACTTCTACCCTTTCTGGAAAGACGATGCGTAAACGTGGCGCCCTGGGCGCGGAAGTCGAAATCCGGGTGCCGTTCTACGACGTCGATTCCATCAACGTCGTCTGGCACGGCCATTACGTCAAATACCTTGAAGAGGCCCGTTGCGCGCTGCTGGACAGCCTGGGCTACAACTACGACGCGATGCGCGCCAGCGGCTACGTGTGGCCCGTGATCGACCTGCAATTGCGCTACGCCCAGGCCGCGCAATTCGGCCAGCGCCTGGTGGTGCGCGCCGAGCTGGTCGAATGGGAAAACCGCCTGAAGATCAACTATCTCATCCGCGAGGCCGCCAGCGGCCAGCGCCTGACCCGGGCCAGTTCCGTGCAGGTGGCCGTCTGCATGACCACTCGCGAAATGCAGCTGGCCTCGCCCGCGGCCCTGGTGGACGCGGTGCGGCGCAAGCTCGACGCCGAGGAATCGCCCGCATGATCCGCTTCCTTTCTTTGATGACGCGTCCGCTGATGCAGCGCCTGCTGGTCTGCCTGGCCCTGGCCGTGCTGCCCTGGACCGCCCGCGCCTTCAGCCTGGACGACCTGCAACAGCAACTGCGCGCCACCCCGGTCGTGCGCGGCCATTTCGTGCAACAGAAATTCCTGCGCTCGCTGCCGCAGCCCCTGACCAGCCGTGGCGACTTCACCCTGGCCACCGGCCACGGGCTGCTGTGGCTGCTGCGCAGCCCCATCGTCCAGGACCTGCGCATCCGCGCCGACGGCATCGCGCGCCGGGGTCCCGACGGCGCCTGGCAGGCGTTGCCGCAACACACCGGCGCCGGCCGCGAGAACCGCCTGTTCCTGTCGGTGCTGGCCGGCGACACCAGCGGCCTGCGCGAGAACTTCGACCTGACCCTGACCGGCGATGCCGGCGCCTGGCAACTGATGCTGCAGCCGCGCTCGCTGCTGCTGCGCCAGATCTTCGACAACATCCAGATCAACGGCGGCAAGCTGGTCGACCGCATCGAACTGCGTGAAGCCCAGGGCGACCGCAGCGTGCTGCAGATGACCGACGCCGCCGCGGCCGACGCGCTGACGCCCGAGGAGCAACGTGCCTTTGCCGATTGAACGCTGGCTGCCGCGGCTGTTCAAGCTGGGGCTGTTGCTGCTGCTGTGCCTGGGCGCATGGCAGTGCCGCAACGGCTGGCCCGTCTCGGCCAACCTGATGGAACTGGTGCCGCAGGCACCTGCCGACGCCACCCGCCAGCTGGCCGAAGCCCGCATCCAGGAACCCCTCAGCCGCCAGCTGGTGGCGCTGGTGGCCGCCCCCGCCGGCGGAGACGGCGTCAGTGCGGCGCGGCGGCTGGCGCAGCGCTGGCAGCACAGCGGCCTGTTCGAGTCGGTGCGGGTCGATGTGGACATCGACATGCAAGACCTGCGCACCCGCCTGCTGGCCAGCCGCCTGGCGCTGCTGACGCCGGCGCAGCGCCAGCAATTGCTGCAGGACACGCCCGCCTTCGCCGAACGCCGCGCCCGCGAACTGGTCGACCCGTTCTCGTCATCCAGCGCGGTGCCGGTCAACCAGGACCTGCTGGGCCTGACCCGGCTGGGCGAACAGGTACTGCGCCCCGGCGGCGCCGTGCAATACGACGTGGCCACCGGCACGCTGCAGGCCGAAAGCGCCGGCCGCTCGTGGGTACTGGTGCACGCAACCACCCGCGAAGACGCCTTCGACAGCAATGCCCCAGCCCGCATCGCCGCGCAGATCGAGCAGGACCGCCAGGCCCTGGCGGGCGCCGACCTGCTGGTGGCCGGCGGTGCTCTGTACGCGGCGGCGGGCCGGGCGCAAGCCGAGGCCGAAAGCAGCTGGATCGGCGGCATCGCGGTAGCCGGCATCGTGCTGGTACTGCTGCTGGCCCTGCGCCGCTGGCAGGCGCTGCTGGCGCTGGTCCCGGTCGTCGTGGGCCTCTTGGCCGGCGCCGTCGCCTGCGTGGCCGTGTTCGGCTCCATCCACGTCCTGACGCTGGTGATCGGCGCCAGCCTGATCGGCGTGGCGGTCGACTTCCCGATGCACTGGCTGGGCAAAAGCTATGGCATGCCCGATTGGCGCGCCTGGCCCGCCCTGCGCCGCGTACTGCCGGGCCTGACCATCAGCCTGGCGGCCAGCCTGGTCGGCTACGTCGCGCTGGCGTTCACGCCCTTTCCCGCCCTGACCCAGACTGCCGTGTTCTCGGCCGCCGGACTGCTGGGCGCCTACGCCTGCACCGTGTGCCAGCTGCCCGCCTGGCTGCGCAATTTCCGCCCCCGTCCCTGGCCGCCGCTGCTGCGCTTGGCACAGGGCGCGCTGCAAGCGCGCGAACGCCTGGCCGGCCGCCGCGGCCTGCTGTGGGCCGGCGCCCTGCTGCTGACCGCCGCCGCGGCCGGCGGCATCGCGCGGCTCAACATCCAGGACGATCTGCGCCAATGGCTCAGCCTGCCCGCGCCCTTGCTGCAACAGGCGCGCCAGATCGGCGAGATCACCGGCTTCATGCCGACCAGCCAGTTCTTCCTGGTGCGCGCGCCCGATACCGACGAACTGCTGCGCCGGCAAGCACAGGTGAGCCGCCAGCTGGATACCCTGGTCGCCGCGGGCGGCCTGCAAGCCTACACCGCGCTGAGCCAGCGCGTGGCGCCCGTGGCCGAACAACAGGCCACCGCCGCCGCCCTGGCCAAGCTGGCCGGTCAGCCCGAGGCCTGGCGCAGCCTGACGGATATCGGCGTGCCTTTTGATGCCATCAGGCAGGAACTGTCAGCCCTGGCGGCGCTGCCCCCCGTCACCCTCGACGACGCCATGCAGGGCCAGGCCGGCGAACGCTGGCGCCCGCTTTGGCTGGGCCGGCACGACGGCCAGGCCGCCGGCATGATCACACTGCTGGGCCTGCGCGACCCGGCCGCCCTGGCCGCCATCGCCCAGGCCGCGCCCGGCGTGACGCTGGTGGACCGCAGCGGCGAACTGAACCGCATGTTCACCGCCACCCGCATCGAGGCCGCCGAACTCAAGCTGCTGTCGTACGGCGTCGCGGCGCTGCTCCTGTGCCTGACGCTGGGTCGCGCGGCCACGTGGCGCATCCTGGCCGTGCCGCTGGCCGCCACCGCCTGCAGCCTGGCCGCGCTGGGCTACCTGGGCCAGCCGCTGACGCTGTTCAGCCTGTTCGGCCTGCTGCTGGTGTCGGCCATCGGCGTCGATTACGCCATCTTCATGTACGAGCGGGTCGCCGGTGCGGCGGCCAGCCTGGTGGGCATCCTGTTGGGCGCGCTCACGACCCTGTTGTCGTTCGGCCTGCTGGCCGTCAGCAGCACCCCCGCCATCGCCAACTTCGGCATGGCGGTGGCGCTGGGCGTGGCCTTCTCGCTGCTGTGGGCGCCCTGGATCCGCCCCCCGCGCAAGGGCTGAGCCCTGCATTCTTTCTAACGATTCTTCAAGGAAACATCCGGCATGGAATATCGGGAAGTGGTTGTCATCGGGGCAGGTCCCGCCGGGGCGGTGGCCGCCGCGCTGCTCAAGCGGCAGGGGCACGACGTCCTGATGCTCGAACGCCAGCAGTTCCCGCGCTTTTCCATCGGTGAAAGCCTGCTGGCCCACTGCCTGGAATTCGTCGAGGAAGCCGGCATGATGCCCGCCGTGCAGGCCGCCGGCTTCCAGGTCAAGAACGGCGCCGCCTTCGCCCGCGGCGACAGCTATACCTATTTCGACTTCCGCGACAAATTCACCGCCGGCCCCGGCACCACCTTCCAGGTGCAGCGCGCCCAGTTCGACAAGGTGCTGGCCGACGACGCGGCGCGCCAGGGCGTGGACGTGCGCTACCAGCAGGAAGTCACCGCCGCCGACTTCTCGGGCGGTGGCCCGTTGCTGGCCGTGCGCGGCGCCGACGGCGCGCAATACCAGGTGCGCGGCAAGTTCGTGCTGGACGCCAGCGGCTATGGCCGCGTGCTGGCGCGCCTGCTCGACCTGGAGCGCCCGTCGTCGATGCCGCCGCGCAAAGCCATCTTCACGCACATCGAAGACCGCATCGACGACCCCGGCTTTGACCGCGAGAAAATCCTGATCAGCGTGCATCCGGAACAGAACGGCATCTGGTACTGGCTGATTCCGTTCTCCAACGGCCGCTGCTCGTTCGGGGTGGTGGGCGGACAGGATCTGTTCGGCGGCGCCGACGAAGACCTGATGACCACCTTGCGCGCCATGGCCGACGCCGCGCCCAACCTGAAGCGCGTGCTGCGCAACGCCGTGTGGGACACGCCCGCCAACACCATCGGCGGCTATTCCGCCAGCGTCACGCGACTGCACGGCCCCGGCTACGCGCTGCTGGGCAATGCCGCCGAATTCCTGGACCCGGTGTTCTCGTCCGGCGTCACCATCGCCCTGCGCTCGTCCAAGCTGGCGGCCGACGCCCTGCACCGCCAGCTGAACGGCGAGACCGTCGACTGGCAAGCCGACTTCGCCGAGCCGCTGATGGTGGGCGTCGAGACCTTCCGCGCCTACGTGCAGGGCTGGTACACCGGTGAATTCCAGAACGTGGTGTTCTACGAGAACGCCCAGCCCGCCATCCGCCGCATGATCAGCTCGATCCTGGCCGGCTACGCCTGGGACCAGACCAACCCGTTCGTGGCCAGCCCGCAGCGCCGCCTGCGCATGCTGAGCGAACTTTGCCGCGCGCCCGGCGCCCAGCCGATGCCCGCCTGATCCGCCCATGACGACTGCCTTCTTCCCGTCCTCGCGCCTGGCGCGCGCCGTCCGCCACGTGGCCTGCGCCACCCTGGCCCTGGCGCTGCTGGCCGGGTGCGCCGGCGCGCCGCCCGTGCCCGCGCGGCTGGCGCCCTTCGACCTGCCGCGCCAGCTTCACGTGGTGCAGTCCAGCCCCGGCCAGCCGGCCCAGGACACGCTGCTGGTGGTGCAGCGCGAAGCCGGCGCCACGCGCTGGTCGCTGTTCGACCCGATGGGCGTGCCGCAAGCGCGCCAGATGCTGGAAAACGGCAAGTGGCGCAACGACGGCTTCCTGCGGCCCAACGCCCAGGCGCGCGACCTGTTCGCCGCGCTGGTGTTCGCCTGGACCCCCGAGGCCGACCTGGACGCAGCCTACGGTGCCCGCGCCTGGCGCGCCACGCGGAGCGGCGACGGCGCCGCGCAACGCGAACTGATGCAGCGGGGCCAGGCTCGCTGGACCGTGCGCTGGCAGGCAGGCGCGCCCGCCGGCCAACTTGATATCCGCGACGCCGGCGGCACCGTCTGGCACGTCGCGCCCTTGAAGGAGCAGCCATGACCGCCTGGTTAAGCCCGCCCGGCGTGGTCTGCGCACTGGGCGCCGGCATCGACGCCGTGGCCCGCGCCGCCTTTGCCGGCGACACGTCGGGCATGCGCCGGCAGCCCGGCTGGGTCGCCGGCCGCGAACTGACGCTGGGCGCCTGCGCCGCGCCGCTGCCGGCCCTTCCTGACACCCTCCCCGCGCATCACCGCAGCCGCAACAACCAGCTGCTGCTGGCCGCCGCCCGCCAGATCGAAGCCCCGCTGCGTGAGGCCGTCGCCCGCCATGGCCCCCATCGCGTCGCGGTGGTGCTGGGCACCAGCACATCGGGCGTCAACGACAACGCCCCCGCCTTCCGTGGCCTGGCCGCCGACGGCGCCTGGCCAGCCGATTACGACTACCGGCGCCAGGCGCTGTCGTCGCCCGCCGCGTTCCTGGCCGATTGGCTGGGCGCAACCGGGCCGGCCTATACGCTGTCGACCGCCTGCACCTCCAGCGCCCGCGCGCTGCTGTCCGCGCAGCGGCTGCTGGCCCTGGGCCTGTGCGACGCCGTGGTCTGCGGCGGCGCCGACACGCTCTGCCGCCTGACCATCAACGGCTTCGCCACGCTGGAAGCCGTGGACGAGGCCCTGTGCCTGCCGTTCTCGGCCAACCGCCGCGGCATCAACATCGGCGAGGCCGGCGTGCTGTTCCTGATGCAGCGCGAACCCGCCGGCAGCGGCGCGGTGGCGCTGCTGGGCGGCGGCGCCAGTTCCGATGCCTGGCACATGTCCGCCCCCGAGCCGACCGGCGCCGGCGCGCTGCAGGCCATGCGCGCCGCCCTGCAAGCGGCCTGCGCCGCGCCCGCCGACATCGGCTGGGTCAACCTGCACGGCACCGGCACGCAACACAACGACGCCATGGAAAGCCTGGCCGTGCACGCGCTGTTTCCGCAAGGCGTGCCCTGCGCGTCCACCAAACCGCTGACCGGCCACGCGCTGGGCGCGGCCGGCGCCCTCGAGGCCGCGCTGGCCTGGATCACCCTGGCGCCGGCCAACGCCGACGGCCGGCTCCTGCCCCACGTGTGGGACGGCCAGCCCGACCCGGCCCTGCCGGCGCTGGACTTCTCGACGGCCGAACACCGCTACGCGGCGGGCCGACCCCGCATCGCCATGAGCAATTCGTTTGCCTTCGGCGGCAACAATGCCAGCCTGATCCTGGGGGTATCGCCATGACTGCCTGGCCCCTGCCCACCCTGTTGCCGCACGCCGGCGACATGATCCTGCTCGACGAGGTGCTGGCGTACGACGCCGAGAGCATGACCGCGCGCGCCGTGGTTAAGCCCGGCCCCTACTCGCTGCCGGACGGCTCGCTGCCCCCCTGGCTGGGGCTGGAACTGATGGCCCAGGCCGTGGGCGCCTGGGCCGGTTGCCAGGCCCGCCTGGCCGGCGCCGAGGTCAAGCTGGGTTTCCTGCTGGGCACGCGCCGCTACGACTGCCATGTCGACGTTCTGCCCGCCGGCGCCGTCCTCACCATCCCTGTGCAACGCGGGTTCATCGACGACAGCGGCATGAGCGTCTTCGAATGTGAACTGCGCGACGGCGACCGCCTGCTGGCGGCCGCCCGGCTGAATGTCTACCAGCCCAAGGACCCCACTGTTTTCATCCAGGAAGATACGCCCCAATGAGCGCCGCCCCCATTCTCGTCACCGGCTCGAGCCGCGGCATCGGCCGCGCCATCGCGCTGGCCCTGGCCGACGCCGGCCATGACCTGGTGCTGCACTGCCGCCAGCAACGCGCCCAGGCCGAGGCCGTGCAGGCCGAAGTCGCCGCCCGCGGCCGCCAGGCGCGCGTGCTGCAATTCGACGTGGCCGACCGCGCCCAGTGTGCCGCCGTGCTGCAGGCCGACATCGACGCCCATGGCGCCTACTACGGCGTCGTGCTCAATGCCGGCCTGACCCGTGACGGCGCCTTCCCCGCCTTGACCGGCGACGACTGGGACCAGGTGCTGCGCACCAACCTGGACGGCTTCTACAACGTGCTCAGCCCCCTGGCGATGCCCATGATCCGCCGCCGCGCCCCCGGCCGCGTGGTCTGCATGGCGTCCGTCTCGGGCCTGGTCGGCAACCGCGGCCAGGTCAACTACAGCGCGTCCAAGGCCGGCCTGATCGGCGCCGCCAAGGCCCTGGCGGTGGAACTCGCCAAACGCCAGATCACCGTCAACTGCGTCGCCCCCGGCCTGATCGATACCGACATGATCGATGAGCACGTGCCCGTCGACGAAATCCTGAAAGCCATTCCCGCCCAGCGCATGGGCCGCCCCGAAGAGGTCGCGGCCACCGTCGCTTTCCTGATGTCGCCCGGCGCCGCCTACATCACGCGCCAGGTCATCGCCGTCAACGGAGGACTCTGCTGATGAAACGCGTCGTCATCACCGGCATGGCCGGCATCAGCGCGCTGGGGTCTGACTGGGCCACCATCCAGCACGCCTTCGAATCTGGCCGCAGCGCCATCCGGGTCATGCCCGACTGGTCGCGCTATACCGAACTGAACACCCGCCTGGGCGGCCCCATTGACGACTTCCAGGTGCCCTCGCACTGGACCCGCAAGCAACTGCGCAGCATGGGCCGCGTGTCGCAGCTGAGCGTGCGCGCCGCCGAACTGGCGCTGGACGACGCCGGCCTGCTGGGCGATCCGACGATCGCCGATGGCCGCATGGGCGTGGCCTGCGGCTCATCCGTGGGCAGCACCGCCGAGATCCGCGCCTTTGGCAATATGCTGCAGAACGGCGTCACCGACGACCTGAACGCCAATTCCTACGTGCGCATGATGCCGCACACCACCGCCGCCAACGTCGGTATCTTCTTCGAGCTGAAAGGCCGCATCATCCCGACGTCCAGCGCCTGCACCTCGGGCAGCCAGGGTATCGGCTACGCCTTCGAGGCCATCCGTTACGGCCGCCAGGACCTGATGCTGGCCGGCGGCGCCGAAGAGCTCTGCCCCAGCGAAGCGCTGGTGTTCGATGCCCTGTACGCCACCAGCCAGAAGAACGACACGCCTGAACTGACCCCGCGCCCCTACGACCGCGACCGCGACGGGCTCGTCATCGGCGAAGGCGGTGGCATGCTGGTGCTGGAATCGCTGGAACACGCCCAAGCCCGCGGCGCGCGCATCTACGCCGAAATCGTCGGCTTCGGCAGCAATTCCGACGGCACCCATATCACCCGGCCCGAGGCGCGCACCATGCGCATCGCCATGGAAATGGCGCTGGCCGATGCCGGCCTGCCGCCCGACGCCATCGGCTACGTCAATGGCCACGGCACCGCCACCGAGCAGGGCGACATCGCCGAAACCCAGGCCACCCACAGCCTGTTCGGCAGCCGCATGCCGATCAGCTCGCAAAAGAGCTACCTGGGCCACACGCTGGGCGCCTGCGGCGTCCTGGAATCGTGGTTCAGCATCGAAATGCTGCGCAGCGACTGGTATGCCCCCACGCTCAACCTGCAGCACGTGGACCCGCGCTGCGGCGAGCTGGACTACCTGCGCGAAGGCCGCCGCATGAGCCACGAATACGTCATGAACAACAACTTCGCCTTCGGCGGCATCAATACCTCATTGGTGTTCCGCCGCTGGCCCTGAAGCCCTTCCCTCAACCTTCCCTCCAGGAACGCATCCCATGAACGTCTCCCGTACGCTGTTTGGCGCCCTCGCCCTGTCGCTCGCCTGCTCTGCCCCCGCGCTGGCCAGGGATACCTCGGTCTACCTGCCGCTGCAGGCGGCCGTCGAGGCCGCGCAAGCCGCCGGCAAGATCGACGGCAGCGTCAAGTTCTACCTGGCCGGCACCGGCCCCAAGGGCCGCGTCGTGGAAGCCGGCGTGGTCACCAACCGCAAGACCAACGCCTTCGGCAAGAAAGACGAAGAAGCCTGCCTGTGGGTCGCGCAATCCGCCGTGATCGCGCTGCACGAAGCCGCCAAGAAGGCGGGCGCCAACGCCGTCACCAACATCGTCAGCTACTACCGCAAGAACGAATACGCCAGCAAGACCGATTACGAATGCCACGCTGGCGCCACCGTGGCGGGCGTCGCGCTGCGCGGGGATCTGGCGAACGTGAAGTAAGGATGGCGGAGCCATCCCCGGATGACCGGCCCGCAGAGGGCCGTCCTCCCCGGATGGCTGGCCCCACGCACCCCTGCGCACGGTTAAACTTCCGGTTTGCCGCAACACCACAAAGGTTCCCCCATGAGCACCGCTACGCTCAAGACCCGTTTGTCCGACGCCGTCAAGGACGCCATGCGCGCCAAGGCGAGCGAGCGCCTTGCCACCCTGCGCTTCCTGCTGGCCGCGGTGAAGCAGAAAGAAGTGGACGAGCGCCGCGACCTGACCGACGCCGAAATCACCGCCATCATCGAAAAGCAGGTCAAGCAGCGCCGCGAATCCATCGCCGCGTTCGAGCAGGCCGGCCGCACCGAAACGGCGGAACAGGAAAAGGCCGAACTGGTCGTGCTGCAGGAATTCCTGCCGCAAGCCGCCACGGCCGAGGAAGTGTCCGCCGCCATCGACGCCGCGCTGGCCGAAGTGGCCGCCCAGGGCGTCACCGGTGCGCCCGCCATGGGCAAGGTCATGGCCCTGCTCAAGCAGTCGCTGGCTGGCCGCGCCGACATGACCGCGCTGTCGCAGCAGGTCAAGGCCCGCCTGGCCTGACGGCCCACGCCAGGACGCGCCATCAGCGGGGGCAGGCATGCCCCCGTTTTCAATTCAGAACGCGCCGCCGAACAGATCAGGCTGGCGCGCTTGCTCGGCCGGGTCGGCGAAGTTGCTCATGCCCACCCCCGCCAGCCGGTACAGCGTGTCCGCCGGCAAATCCACCCGCTCGCACAGCAACCGCGCCACCGCCGCCAGCTCGGCGGCCGACGCCGGTGGATTCGGGCTGGTCTGGCTGCGCGTCAGGATACGGAAACGGTCGGTCTTCAGCTTGAGCACCACCGTGCGCCCCAGCGCACCCTTTTTCTGCGCCTGATCCCAGACCTTGTCGGCCATACGGTCGATGGCGTCGCCCAGCGCATCGAGCCGGATGTCTTCAGAAAATGTGGTCTCGGCCGATACCTGCTGCAACGGCTGGTCGGTCTGCACCTCGCGCTCGTCGATGCCGCGCGCCAGCTCGTACAGGCGGCGTCCGTAACGGCCGAAGTAGTGTTCCAGTTCCTCGGCGCCATGCGTGGCCAGGTCGCCCACCGTCTGGATGCCCAACTGCTCAAGCCGCGCCTGCGTCACCTTGCCCACGCCCGGCACCTTGCGCACCGGCAACGGCTGCAGGAACTCCAGCACCTTGGCGGGGCGGATCACGAACTGGCCGTCGGGCTTGTTCCAGTCGGACGCGATCTTGGCCAGGAACTTGTTGGGCGCAATGCCGGCCGAGGCGGTCAGGCCCGTTTCGGCGCGGATCTGCTGGCGGATCACCTGCGCCACCTCGGTGGCCGAGGGCAGGCCCAGCTTGTTGACGGTGACGTCCAGGTAGGCCTCATCCAGCGACAGCGGTTCGATCAGGTCGGTGTGGCGGGCGAAAATCTGGCGGATCTGGCGCGACACGTCGCGATAGCGGTTGAAATCGGGCGGCACGTAGATCGCCTGCGGACAGAGCCGCTGCGCGCGGATCGCCGACATGGCCGAATGCACGCCGAAACGGCGCGCTTCATAGGACGCCGCGCACACCACCGAGCGCGGCCCGGTCCAGGCCACCACCACCGGCTTGCCGCGCAGGTCGGGGTTGTCGCGCTGCTCCACGGACGCGTAGAACGCATCCATGTCGATATGTACGATCTTGCGGCTGGGCTCGCTCATGTTGCGAAGAAAACGGGCGCTGGCGATACAGGCATTGAAACGGGTTCGGTGACCGGACGATTATCGGACGCTTACCGGACACAAATGGGCGCCAGACGAGGCGCACGCCGGAAAAATGGCTATTATGACCGGCAAATTCCCGTCGTATTTCCTCCCCGCATACCGGCTTCCATGACTGCAACCGCCTCCCCCGTTCCCGGCGACTATTTCGGCCTGGCCATTCCCTTCATGCGCTTTCTCGGCCTGGTACCCGAAAGCATTGCGCCGGCCTACGCCCGGACCACGCTGCCCTGGCGCCAGGACCTGACCAACAGCCGCGGCGACGTGCACGGCGGCACCCTGATGAGCGTGCTGGACTTCACCCTCAGCGCCGCCGCCCGCGGCTCGGCCGAGGCCACCGAAGGCATGGCCACCATCGACATGAACACCACCTTCCTGTCGCCCGCCACCGGCGACCTGATCATCGAAGCGCGCTGCCTGCGCCGCGGCGCGTCCATCGCCTTCTGCGAAGGCGACATCCGCCGCACCGACGGCGAACTGGTCGCCCGCGCCACCGCCACCTTCAAGATCATCCGCCGCCGCCCCGGCGGCGATTGATCCGCCGCCAGAACCGGCGGCGCTTGCAAGAACAGTCACCCGGCCGCCCGGCCGCCCGAAGGCCGGGTAGCCCCCTCGGGGGGCAGCAAGCGCGAAGCGCGCAGCGTGGGGGCTCTCCCCTTGGGGCCTATTTCCCCAGATCGCGCGACGGCTTGGCCGGGGGACGCGGATCCAGCGGCATGTACGTCGCGCACGAGGTCAGGTTGTAGAAGATCGCGTCCTGCATGGCGCGCATCGCCGCCACGTCCCAGGTGCCCTTGCCCCACACCACGATGCGGGCGTCCGTCGTCTTGGGGCCGGCCGCCTTGACGTCGACGCGGGTCATTTCGTTGTCGGTGTAGGGGGCCAGCACCCGCACCACGCCGGTTTGCGCGCTTTCGTCCAGGTTGGACACCACGCGGTAGGCATTGTCAGTGCCGCGCAGGCAGGCATTGGCCTGACGCACCACGGTTGCGTAGGCGTCCTTGTAGTTCACCGGCGCCTTGAATTCGCTATGCGGCGACGCGCTGTCCTGCGAGATGCCCAGCGAGCAGCCGGCCAAGCCAAGGGCCAGCGCCGACGCCGCGACCAGATTCCTAACCATGTGTTTCTCCAGATTGATAGGCGCGATTATCCCGCAAACGAGGCAATCCCGGGGACGGGCCCGGACGGGACAATGCGGTCGCACTGCGGTTCGACACCCCGGGCGCGGCTATGGCATTATCGATCAGTCCGCCGGCTCCTGGCCGGCCAACGTCCGCAGGCTGCAACGCGCCTGGCCAGGCCCGTCGCGGCTGGCCGGCTGCCGGTGCAGCCGGCTGCATCCGTCGGAGGTCCGCCTTGCTCTCTTTCATGAAAAACACCATTTTGGCCGCCGGCATCGTCGGTGCCTCCCTGGGCGCCAATGCCGCGCAGCCTCCCCGGGTCTATCCCCTGAAAGACTTCTTCCGCAATCCGGAACGCGGCTTCTTCCGCCTGGCCGACGACGGCAAGACCCTGGGCTTCATGCAGCCCACCAGCGTCGACGGCAAGCCGCCCCGCATGAACATCTACGTGCAGGCCCTGGACGGCAGCAAGCCCGTGGGCGAGGCCCGCAAGCTCACCAGCGAATCGGCCCGCGACATCAGCAATTTCTTCTGGAAAGGACCCGACGTGGTGCTCTACCAGAAAGACTTCGGCGGCGACGAAAACTTCCACGTCCTGGCGGTGGACGCCAAGACCGGCAAGATCACCGACCTGACCCCGTATGAAGGCGTGCGTGCCAGCATCGAAGACGATCTCGAAGACGATCCCGACCACATCCTGATCAGCCACAACCAGCGCGACCCGCAGGTGTTCGACGTCTACCGCGTCAACGTGCATACCGGCGCCGGCGTGCTGGTGGCCCAGAATCCCGGCAACATCGTCGGCTGGCAGACCGACCACGCCGGCAAGGTCCGCGCCGCCGTCACCAGCGACGGGCTGAACACCACCCTGCTCTACCGCGACAACGAAGCCTCCGAATTCCGCCCGCTGCTCACCACCGACTACCGCACCAGCGTCAGCCCCGCCTTCTTCACCTTCGACGACAAGAAGTTCTACGCGCTGTCCAACCGCGGCCGCGACAAGCTCGGCCTGGTGGTGATCGACCCGGCCACGCCCGACAAGGAAGACGAAATCTTCACCCCGGACACGGTCGACCTGGACGCCGCCGGTTTCTCGCGCAAGCGCCGCGTGCTGACGGTGGCGTCCTACCAGACCGACAAGCCGCAGTTCAAGTTCTTCGACGCCGAAACCGAAACCCTGTTCAAGAAGCTGTCAGCCAAGCTCGAGGGCTACCAGTTCGCCATCCAGGGCGCCAACCGCGAAGAAGACAAATTCATCGTCGCCGCCTACAACGACCGCACCCCGGGCTCGCGCTACATCTATGACGCCCGCGCCGACACCCTGAACAAGCTGGCCGACATCAACCCGTCCATCCCCGAGGCCGACATGGCCCGGGTGCAGCCGATCAGCTACCAGAGCCGCGACGGCCTGACCATCCACGGCTACCTGACCCTGCCGGCGGGCCGCCCGCCCAAGAACCTGGCGTGCATCGTCAACCCGCACGGGGGCCCCTGGGCGCGCGACGGCTGGGGCTACAACCCCGAAGTGCAGTTCCTGGCCAACCGCGGCTTCTGCGTGCTGCAGATGAACTTCCGCGGCTCCACCGGCTATGGCCGGCGCTTCTGGGAAGCCAGCTTCGGCCAATGGGGCCTGAAGATGCAGGACGACATCACCGACGGCGTGCAATGGCTGGTACAGCAAGGCATCGCCGATCCCAAGCGCATCGGCATCTACGGCGCCAGCTACGGCGGCTACGCCACGCTGGCGGGCGTCACCTTCACCCCCGAGCTGTACGCCGCCGCGGTGGACTACGTGGGCGTGTCCAACCTGTTCACGTTCATGAAGTCGATTCCGCCCTACTGGAAGCCGATGCTCGACAAGATGCAGGATATGGTCGGCGACCCGGAACGCGACAAGGAACGCCTGGCGGCCACCTCGCCCGCGCTGCATGCCGACAAGATCAAGACGCCGCTGTTCATCGCCCAGGGCGCCAAGGACCCGCGCGTCAACAAGGACGAAAGCGACCAGATGGTCAAGGCGCTGAAGGCGCGCGGCGTCGAAGTGGAATACATGGTCAAGGACAACGAAGGCCACGGCTTCCACAACGACGAAAACAAGTTCGAGTTCTACGCGGCGATGGAAAAGTTCTTCACCGAACACCTCAAACCGTAGTGCCCGGCACCAGCGTGGCGGCGCTGTCCGCCTCGCCCCGGGCCGCCTGGCGGCCCGGCCCGCGCCCGCTCCAGGCCATCTCGATGCGGTCGCGCCCCAGCTCCTTGGCCTTGTACAGCGCCAGGTCGGCGCGGGCCAGGATGCCATCGGCCGTGTCGCCCGGCTGAAAGGTCGCCACGCCGCCGCTGGTGGTCATGCGCACTTCCTGCCCCTGCAGGTACAACGGCGAATCCCGCAGGGCATCGCACACCCGCTGCGCCTGCACCAGCGCATGCGCGGCATCGCAGCCATACATCAACAGCACGAATTCCTCGCCTCCCAGGCGGCCGAAGCGGTCGCTGGCGCGCACCGCCCGGGGCACTACCTGGGCGAAATGACGCAGCGCGTTGTCGCCCGCCGCATGACCATAGCGGTCGTTGATGGACTTGAAGTGGTCGATGTCCAGCACCAGCACCGCCAAGCGGCCGTCGCCGCGTTCGCAGCGTTGCAACTCGTGTTCCAGTTCGTCCAGGATGCTGCGGCGGGAATAGGCGCCGGTCAAGCCGTCAAAGGTCAGCGCGGCCTGCATCTGCTCGGACAGGGTGGTCTGGATCAGGAGCAGTAGCGCCAGGAACAGCGCCGGCACGGTCACCGAGCCGCAGACGATGAAGAACAGGCCCCATGGCGCCGGGTCCAGCAGCGAGGTCGCATGCACCCAGCCGCTGCCGTAGACCACCGTGCGCAACGCGCTCAACGCCGCCAGGCCGAAAATCGACAGCATCACGTACAGCATCACGCCCGGCGTCTGGATGCGTTTGCGCTGGCGGTAGACCACCCGCCCCGTGGCGCCCATGAGCACACAGGTGTAGCCGGAAAACAGCGTCATGCGCCCGCTCAGATTGTCGGCGGCATACAGCATCAGGGCCATCGCCACGGTGCCGATCACGGCGGCCAGGATCGCGCGCCGGGCATGCGGCCGCAGTCCAAAGAACTGCCGCACCCCCACGTACACCAGGCTCATCGCGGCCAGCCAGGCCGCGTTGGACACCATCACGTAGATGCCGGGAGGGATCAGCGCCGACGAGGCGTAGGCCAGCAGCGACAGCACCGCCAGCGCGTTGGCGGCCGTGAAGGTCCGCACGCCCTCGATACCGCGCGCATGGAACGGCAGCAGCAGTGGCAGAGCCAGCGCCGTCGCCAGCCCCCATACGAGAAAAAACAAAGCAGTCGTCATGTGTTTGCGGCTTCACGCCCTCGTGGGCGGTCGCCGTCGCTTGGAACATCTGTTGCACCGGAATCACAGCCGGAGACGCGTTACACACCAGTATCTTTGACGTTTTTTGTTACCAGCATGGCAAACCATCCTGCCACCTCCGCCGCTTGAAACGTTCCGTGCCGGGTGTGCCAGCTGGCGGGCTACCGGCCACGACGGTTGCACGGTATGCGGCAGAGAATACGCCAAGGCCTTGGGCAGCGGCCCGTCCTTTGCACTAATTGACAGTTGGATCGGCTGAAAACCCATAAAGTTCGACTGTCGACGGCGCCATCCGAAGCACCGAGACCGCACCCCACGGGTGTGGCGCGTACTAGCCATGCACTCCAGCGCGAGTGCGAAGGTCCCCGTAGCGGGCGCCGCGCAGTGAAAACCTGAACGCTCATCCTCTTCGCCGCCGGCGCCTTTGGCGCTTGCGCTGCGCATGATCGGCAACGCGGCGCCCGCGCGCCCGGCCGGCGGAGCCACGAGCGCCCATATCGCAACTGCGGAAGTACAACAGATGCTGAAGAAAGGAACGCCCCGACGGGGCGAGGACGCCCGCCATGCCCCGCTCGCACGGCCGCCGCGTTTACGCGCCGCCAGCGCCCGCTGGCAGGCGCTGGCGGCCTGCGCAGTCCTGGCGCCGGCCCTGGCATGGACCGCCCCGGCATGGGCCGCCCCGGCAAGGGCCGCCCCGGCCAATGACTACGACGCGCTGATCGCGCGCGCCCGGGCCGGCGACTACGAGCCCGCGATGGCCATGCTGCGCCTGCAGGGACCGCAGGCCGGCCGCCAGGCGGTCTACGACCATATCGTCATCGCCGGGTGGGCCGGCCGCCCGGCCGAAGCCGTGACGGCCTACGAAACACTGCCCCCGACCCTCGCCGTGCCCGCCGACATCCAACTGGCCGCCGCACGCGCCTATCGCGACCTGCGGCGCTGGCCCGAGGCCCTGGCGGCCTTTCGCGCCGGCCTGCGCCGCCATCCGGGCCAGGCGGCCTTCGCCGCCGGCGAAATCATGACGCTGGCCGACGCCGGCCAGACGGCTGCGGCCCGCGACGCGGGCCAGGCCTGGATCAAACGCGAACCGCGCAACGCCGACGCGCGCCTGGCGCTGAGCTACGTCCACGTGCGTCTGCGCCAGCCCTACGAAGCGCTGTACCAGGCCGACCAGGCGCTGGCCATCGCCCCCAGCACGCCCTACGTGCTGCGTGAATACATCGACGCCCTCAGTCGGGCCCGCATGGCCGGGCAGGCGCTGACGCTGGCTCGTCAGCATCCGGACCTGTATGGCGCGGCCGAGCTGCGACGCCTCGAGGCCGATGCCGTGGCCCAGCAGGTGCGGCTGGCGTCCATGCCCACCCGCAGCGAAGCAGAGCGCTTCGTCATCGCCGACCGCGCGCTGGCGCGCTACGCCGAGCTGATTCCCGCCTGGCGGGCGCTGGGCGAGCCGGCGCAGGCCGACGTCGTGCGCGCCCGCATCGACCGCCTGCACGCCCTGCATGCCCGGGTCCGCATGGCCGAGCTGGTGACCGAATACGAAGCCTTGCAGGCGCAGGGCGTGGCCGTGCCGCGCTACGCGCTGAACGACGTTGCCTCGGCCTACCTGTACCTGCGCCAGCCCGAAAAGGCGCGCGACCTGTACCGCCAGGTCGCCGCCGACCAAGCCTGGCGCCAGGACGACCCCGAAGACCGCCTCAGCACCGAGACCGGCCTGTACTACGCGCTGGCCGAAGCCGAACAGTTCGACCAGGCCGCACCGGTCACCGATGCGGTCGCATCCGGCTATGCGCCGTGGCTGTATTACAAGGGCCAGGCCACCCGCAACCCCAATGACCTGAAGCTGGCCAGCGCCCAGACCGTGGCCAGCGCCCGACTCCAGGCCGACGACACCGTCGCCGCCGAGCAACAGCTGCAAGACATGGTCACCAACGCGCCCAACAACTCCACGCTGCGCGCCGACCTGGCATCGGCCTACCGCAAGCGCGACCAGCCGCGCGCGTCCGAGCGCGAGCTGAAGCTGGCCGAAACGCTGGCGCCGCGCGCGCTGTCGGTCGAGAACGGCCAGGGCTTCACAGCCCTGGACCTGCAGGAATGGCGCCAGGCCGAAGCCTTGTCCGCCGACACGCTGGCGCGTGCGCCCGACGACCTGACCAGCCGCCGCCTGGCCCGCGAATGGGAAGTCCACAACAAGGCCGAACTGCGCATCGAAGGCTATCGCGGGCTGGCCTCCGACAGCCCCGTGAACGGCAACGGCGACTTCGGCATCGACGCTGTCCTGTATTCCCCGCCCATCGACTACAACTGGCGCGCGTTCGGTGGCGGTGGCTATGCCACCGGCGACTTCGAGGAAGGCCGCGGCAACTACCGCTGGCTGCGCACCGGCATCGAGTGGCGCGGCCGCGACCTGACCGTCGAAGGCGAAGTTTCCACCCACAGCTACGGCTACGGCGTCAAGCCGGGCTTGCGTGTGTCGGCCGCCTACGACCTGGACGACCACTGGCAAGTGGGCGGCGGCGGCGAAGTGATGTCGCGCGACACGCCGCTGCGCGCGCTGACCAACGACATCTCGTCCAACCGCTTGTCCGGCTACGTGCGCTGGCGCGCCAACGAACGACGCGAATGGACGCTGTCGCTGGCGCCGTCGCGCTTTTCCGACGGCAACCAGCGCTGGGAATTGGGGCTGGCCGGCCGCGAGCGCGTCTACACCGCGCCGCACCTGAAAGCCGACTTGACGCTGGACCTGTCAACCCAGCGCAACAGCCGCGAGGACGCGCCCTACTTCAATCCGCGCTCGGACCTGATGCTGCTGCCCGGCGCCCGCGTGACCCACACGCTGTACCGGCGCTACGAAACCGCCTGGGAACAGATCGGCACGGTCGGCGCCGGCACCTATACCCAGCAAGGCTACGGCACCGGCGGCGTCATCGCCCTGGGCTACGGCCAGCGCTACCGGGCCAACGACGTGCTTGACATGGGCGCCATGGTCACCGGCATCAGCCGCCCGTACGACGGCCAGCGTGAGCGCGAATTGCGCATCACGTTCGACCTTGCCTACCGCTTCTGAGACCGACATGCTGCTCAAGCTACCCACCCGCATTCTCCTGGCGGCCTTGCTGCTGCTGCTCATCCTGGCGCTGACCGCCTGCGCCAAGGACATTCCCGTCTACACGCCGCCGTCCGAACGGCCCGTGGCCGCCGCCGAGCAACCGTGGAAGAGCGGCCACTTCCTGGCGCTGGCCTACCACGACGTCGAAGACGAAGACCCCGACCAGGGCTTTCTCAGCGTGCGCACCGACCGCCTGGTCGACCAGTTGGCCTGGCTGCGCGAAAACGGCTACCAGGCTGTCACCGTCGACCAGATCCTGGCCGCGCGCCAGGGCGGCGCGCCGCTGCCTGACCGCGCCGTGCTGCTGTCGTTCGACGACGGCTATCGCAGCTTCTATACCCGCGTGCTGCCGATCCTGAAGGCCTATCGCTGGCCCGCGCTGCTGGCGCCGGTGGGCACCTGGATGGACACGCCGGCCGGCAAACCGGTGGACTTCGGCGGCAGCCCGGAACCCCGCAACCGCTTCCTGAACTGGGACGAGATCCGCGAGATCTCGCAATCGGGCCTGGTCGAGATCGCCGCGCATACCGATGCCTCGCACTACGGCGCATTGGCCAATCCGCAGGGCAACACCGAACCGGCCGCCGCCATTCGCGCCTACGACGCCGCCACCGGCCGGTATGAAACCGACGCGCAGTTCAATGCCCGCATGGGCGCGGACGTGGCCGCCATCAGCCGCAAGATCGAACGCGTCACCGGCAAGGCGCCGCGCGTGTGGGTCTGGCCCTATGGCGCCGAAGGCGGCACCACCCTGCGCATCGCCGGCGAGCATGGCTACCAGCTGGCGTTGACGCTGGAAGATGGCGCGGGCCGCCTCGACCGCCTGATGTCCACGCCGCGCCTGCTGCTGGCCAGCGACCCGGCGCTCAAGTCCTTCGCCAACAGCGTCGTGGGCATGGAAGCCACGCCGTTCATGCGCGTGGCCCACGTGGACCTGGATTACGTCTACGACCCGGATCCGGCCCAGACCGACCGCAACCTGGGCGAGTTGGTACAGCGCATCCTGGACATGCAGATCAACACGGTGTTCCTGCAGGCCTACTCGGACCCCACGGGCGACGGGCTGGTGCGCGCCGTCTATTTCCCCAACCGCTGGCTGCCCATGCGCGCCGACCTGTTCAACCGCGCCGCCTGGCAGCTGCACAACCGGGCGAACGTGATGGTCTACGCCTGGATGCCGGTGCTGGCGTTTGACCTGGATCCGGCCATCCCGCGCGTCACGCGCTGGCAGCCGGACACGCCGGGATCGCAGGCGGCAGCCTCATCCGCGTCGCAGCGGGAGGCACCGTCCGGCTCGCAGCCTGCCCTGCGGCCCGACCCCGACCAGTACCAGCGCCTGTCTCCCTTTGACGCCACTGCCCGCGCCCGCATCGGCGACCTGTACGAAGACCTGGCGCGCCACGCCATCTTCGACGGCATCCTCTTTCACGACGACGCGGTGCTGTCCGACTTCGAAGACGCCAGCCCCGGCGCCTTGGCCGCCTACCGCGCCGCGGGCCTGCCGGGCGACATCGCGCAACTGCGCGCCGACCCGGCCACGTTGCAACGCTGGACCCGCTACAAGAGCCGCGCGCTGGTCGACTTCACGGCCGAGCTGACCGCCCGGGTGCGCGCCGTGCGCGGCCCGCAGATCAAGACCGCGCGCAACCTCTTCGCCATGCCGATCCTGGAGCCGCAGTCCGAAACCTGGTTCGCGCAGAACCTGGACGACTTCCTGGGCGCCTACGACTGGACCGCGCCCATGGCCATGCCGTTGATGGAAAACGTGCCCAAGGGGCAGGAAAACGCCTGGCTGGACAAGCTGGTGGACAAGGTCGCCCAGCGCCCCGGCGGACTGGACCGCACCGTGTTCGAACTGCAGGCGCGCGACTGGCGTACCGGCCCCGGCCGCCCCGAGCCCACGCCGGTGGACACCGCCGTCCTGGCCGGCTGGATGCAGCGCCTGCAACTGCGCGGCGCGCGCAGCTTCGGCTACTACCCCGATGACTTCTCGCAAGACCAGCCCCGGTTGCAAGGCATCCGGCCCGCCCTCTCCGAAGCCTGGTATCCCATCCGATGATCGACCGACTGATTGCCCTGATTATCCTGCTGGCGGTGCTGGGCGCGCCGTTCGGCTTCACCATGATGCTGACCGGCCAGGCGCTGCTGGGCTTCGTCTTCTTCTACCCGCTGTTCATGTCCGGCATGTGGATGGCCGGCGGCCTGTATTTTTGGTGGCACTGGGAAAGGCGCTGGGACTGGGGGCCCGGCCACGCGCCGCCCCAGCTTGCCGGCGACCCGCTGGTCTCCATCCTGGTGCCCTGCTACAACGAGGCCGCCAACGGCGAAGAAACCCTGCTGGCCGCGTTGGGCCAGCACTATCCCAACATCGAAGTCATCGCCATCAACGACGGCTCCAGTGATGACACCGGCCCGATGCTCGACCGCCTGGCCGCCCGGCATCCGCGCCTGCGGGTCGTGCACCTGGCGCAGAAC
>NZ_JAELTJ010000934.1 GCF_016428805.1 Achromobacter sp. ASV32 | reverse complement strand
CATGCCACGAGAATGGCAGAGTTTACCCTGAGCCGTGTTCAGTTTTATACGACGTCAAGCCTGGGGCCTACATCCAAATCACACACACCGTTGGCGAAACGGCATCGATAACTAAGGCTGCGCTCTGTGATTCCTGCAAGAACAAAATCCAGTTCCAAAAATGGCTGACAGGCAAGCGCAAGAAAACTAGAGCAGGCGAGGTCTGCCCAAGGTTCCGCAGGTATCATCAGGAGCCGCTTCGCATAGTAAACTGCAGACGGCATGTATGCGCTAGTCCAACTTAGCACTGTTAGATGGAATCGCAGTTAAATATACTGACAGAGCTGTTGGGGATGTGCTCAGGCGCTCCTGGTACCGTGCATGCTTCGTTGGGTACAGATACATACAACTA
>NZ_JAELTJ010000933.1 GCF_016428805.1 Achromobacter sp. ASV32 | reverse complement strand
AAGCAACTCTTATTCTCGGGTTCCCCCGTCTCCTTGGCCTCCAATCGCATCATCCGTATTGACTTCCTTTGCCTTCTGCACCTGACACACTTCTTGGCCACACTCCATTCTCTTTTTTCAATCTTTCCCAAACAATACAGAATGTGTAAAAAGGAAAAAGCTTCCTCTGTGCCCGAAAAGACTGGTCCATGGACGGAGGAAGAAAAGGTGCGACAAAAGCAAGCGTCGTGCATAATCTTCGTGATGAGATGGGATTACTGACCAGACTTAGAATGAGCTTTTTTATCGTGTCTTTCTCTACTTCAAAGATGGAAAGACAATCAACTGGAAGAAAATTGACATGCCTGGCCGCAACTGGAAGTCAGTGACATGTATCTGGACAAGACTTAGC
>NZ_JAELTJ010000932.1 GCF_016428805.1 Achromobacter sp. ASV32 | reverse complement strand
CCCCCCCCCCCCCCCCCCCCCCCCCCCCCCCCCCCCCCCCCCCCCCCCCCCCCCCCCCCCCCCCCCCCTTTTCACGCACATGAGGGCATACGCGATCGGTTATTAGGTCTCGTGGGCTCGGAGATGTGTATAAGAGACAGGGCGCGCGCCAGCCCGCGGGCGGCGCCATCGCCGACCACGCCCCGGCTGGCGAGATCCGCATAGCCCGCGATCACGCCCAGCAGCGTCTGGCCCATATGACGCAACTGATGCTGTCTCTTATACACATCTGACGCTGCCGACGACGATGCGGTTGTGTAGATAAGGGGGGGAGGCGGAGAATGAAAAAAAGGGGGGGGGGGGGGGGGGGGGGGGGGGGGGGGGGGGGGGGGGGGGGGGGGGGGGGGGGGGG
>NZ_JAELTJ010000931.1 GCF_016428805.1 Achromobacter sp. ASV32 | reverse complement strand
CCCCCCCCCCCCCCCCCCCCCCCCCCCCCCCCCCCCCCCCCCCCCCCCCCCCCCCCCCCCCCCCCCTTTTTTCATGCAGAAGACGGAATACGCGATCGGTTATTAGGTCTCGTGGGCTCGGAGATGTGTATAAGAGACAGCACTTGATCTGCACCAGCCTCCGATCCTGCAACCGCAACGCCGTCAACGCCCCCCCCACACGCAGCCTGTATCCAGGCAGATCACGTCCGGCCGCTGCATCAACCCCAGCGCTGTCTCTTATACACATCTGACGCTGCCGACGACGATGCGGTTGTGGGGGTGTGGGGGGTGGGCGGGGCAGTAAAGAAGGGGGGGGGGGGGGGGGGGGGGGGGGGGGGGGGGGGGGGGGGGGGGGGGGGGGGGGGGGGGG
>NZ_JAELTJ010000930.1 GCF_016428805.1 Achromobacter sp. ASV32 | reverse complement strand
GAAGGGCTCAGGAGAGGAATCATACTGGTGATCTGAAACAATGCCATTCGCTTGGCTTCTTGTGGGCAGTGTCAGCAGGCCCACAATGCCACTATCCAAAGGCAATAATGTAGGATATGAGATAGCATGGCGGATCATCAATCCAAACTCAATGCTGCCTTGGGAACTGCCTGGTTAGTCTTCTTTGGAAGAGCCGATCAACGTCAAGGGGTCCGCAGTCGCCAACCTTAACCTCCTAAGTGTATCCATCGCTTCGATCTCGGGCATTGTCCTTAAGGCGTCAATGAGCTCCTTGAGTTTGTCATTGTCGTCTTTTAGCGTTTCTATTTCGCGCTTCATTGCCATGGCAGGCGTTTCGTCGGCCGTGACAGAAACGTAGACACATTCAATA
>NZ_JAELTJ010000929.1 GCF_016428805.1 Achromobacter sp. ASV32 | reverse complement strand
CCCCCCCCCCCCCCCCCCCCCCCCCCCCCCCCCCCCCCCCCCCCCCCCCCCCCCCCCCCCCCCTTTTTAATGATCCGGCCACCACCGAGATCCACACAACCGCATCGTCGTCGGCAGCGTCAGATGTGTACCACCCCCCCCCGCTGAACACTCGCGACGACGCCAGCGAATCCACTCTTTGCGTTGCCAACGTGACGAAAGTGCCCCCTAGAACCTACCTCGCACGCAAGCTACCTTTACAGGATGTTGGCCTGTCTCTTATACACATCTCCGAGCCCACGAGACCTAATAACCGATCTCGTATGGCGTGGTGTGCGTGAAAGGGGGGGGGGGGGGGGGGGGGGGGGGGGGGGGGGGGGGGGGGGGGGGGGGGGGGGGGGGGGGGGGGGGG
>NZ_JAELTJ010000928.1 GCF_016428805.1 Achromobacter sp. ASV32 | reverse complement strand
AGTCTATCCTGCAGGCCGCCGAACTATTGTATGCAGGAGCCCTTGCCGCTCAGCAGTCATCGCCGAGGTCATTCAAAAAAACACTGAGTGGTATGCCCACAGTTTTACTTGTGGGAGCAGGCATCATGAACCTCATTACAGCCGAGTTCTTAGCCGCTCGTGGATTTCAAGTAAGGGTTGTCGACTCATCGCCAGATCCCCATACCTGCAGCGATTGGACGCGACTGGGCGTCACGCATGGTGGAGGAAACGCTCGCATGTATACTTGTACAGAAGCCGACAACTATAATGAGAAAGGTAGTGGAATATACGAAAACATGCGGTTCATCTTCCGGAAAACCACTCGCAATGGAGGATGGAGTGTGAAATCGCCACACAAATTCAGCGACAG
>NZ_JAELTJ010000927.1 GCF_016428805.1 Achromobacter sp. ASV32 | reverse complement strand
AACTACTTCCGAAGCAAAAGTTGACTCTTTCAAGGCGATATGAATCTTCGACCTTGAATGGCGGATATAAACGAATATACTGACGAATCTTTTCACTAGTTGGCTACTTGAGCGATCATGCGAGGCGGCGCGACCGCTGCTCGGCGTTTGCGTCGGGCCCCAGCCACGAGCCTGCTACGGCGCAACGGAATTCATACGTCTCAGACTTTCCGCTCAGCAACGAGTTCAACGCGGTCGCAAACGACGCATGAGACGGAGCAACAAAAGTATTGGCGTAGGTCGATCCGCTTACAACGACTGCCGGCGCAGAGCGGTCGCGCGCCAGCGCGTCATTTAGCGACGGTCGTCGACTCGAAACCGGACAACGGAGGGCCGTTGGAGGAGTATGACC
>NZ_JAELTJ010000926.1 GCF_016428805.1 Achromobacter sp. ASV32 | reverse complement strand
CCCCCCCCCCCCCCCCCCCCCCCCCCCCCCCCCCCCCCCCCCCCCCCCCCCCCCCCCCCCCCCACCCTTTTTCATGCATATGACGGCATACGCGATCGGTTATTAGGTCTCGTGGGCTCGGAGATGTGTATACGAGACAGAGTTACTACTTTTGTAGCTTTAATTGCAAAAATATCTATACTTATTTTATTATTACAATTAGTTTATTATACTAATAACAGTTTTTCTTACGCAAATTATCAATCTATGAAATGTCTCTTATACACATCTGACGCTGCCGACGACGATGCGGTTGTGTTGATGGCGGGGGGGGGCGGGTGGGTGAGGAGGGGGGGGGGGGGGGGGGGGGGGGGGGGGGGGGGGGGGGGGGGGGGGGGGGGGGGGGGGGGGG
>NZ_JAELTJ010000095.1 GCF_016428805.1 Achromobacter sp. ASV32 | reverse complement strand
AGGCCAAGCACATCAGCCTGACCACCCGGGTCGCTCCCGACGTGCCCGCCGAATTGGTGTTCGACGCAGGCCGCCTGCGGCAGATCGTCAACAACCTGGTCGCCAACGCGATCAAATTCACCCCGGAAGGCGAGGTGACGGTCACCGCCAGCCTGGGCAAGCAAGGCAAGGACTGGTGTGTCGTGCACATCGCCGTGCAGGATACCGGCATCGGCATCGCGGCCGATGTCGTGCCGCAACTGTTCAGCCCATTCCAGCAAGCCACCGCCAGCACCTACGAACGCTATGGCGGCACCGGCATGGGGCTGGCCATCAGCAAGAAGCTGGCCGCGCTCTTCGGCGGGGAGATCTCCCTGCAAAGCACCGAAGGCCAGGGCACCACCGTCACCGTGACCCTGCCCATGCGCCATGGCAACACCTGGTCCGTTCCCGCCGCGCCCGAATCGGGCACCGCAGAACAATTCCCGGCATTGGGCCTGGCGGCCACCAGCACGGTGCTGATCGTGGATGATCACCCGTCCAACCGGATGCTGCTGGAAACACAGCTGCGCCTGCTGGGCCTGCAAGTTATTTCGGCGTCGTCGGGCCCGCAAGCCCTGGACGCCCTGCACCATGCCTGGAAACACGACCACGGCGCCGGCGGCATCGCCGCCGTCATCACGGACTGCGCCATGCCAGGCATGGACGGCTACACCCTGGCCCTCGAAATCGCCGCAGGCGCCGCCGCCCGCGGGCTACGCAAGCCGCCCATCATCGGCTATTCGGCGGACGGCACCTCCACCGCCCACCGCCGCTGCCTGGAATCCGGCATGCTGGGCCTGCTGGTCAAGCCCGTGGAACTGAATACGCTGCGCGCCGCGCTGCTCGGGGCGCCCGAAACCCTTGTGCAAACCGCTGCCGCGGAACCCGCCCACGCCCCCGCGGCGCCGTCCCAGGAGCCCGCCGTTTCGCCCTCCAGTGAATACCTCGACAACCTGGTGACGGTGTTCGGCACCCCCGAGAAGGCCAGGCAATTCGTCGCCACCTTCCTGGACCTGTTCAACCAGGACCTGCAAGACCTGGCCGCCCAGCTTCCCCTGAACCATGACGGCAAACTGCACGACTGGATCCACCGCGCAAAGGGGTCCACCCATGCGGTCCAGCACCCTGGCCTGATCGAATGCGTGGCCAGGTTTTCGGGCGCGATCCGCACGGCGGATGCCGCCGGCCGGGAGACAATCGGCGCCGCCTTCATCGCCGAATGCCGGCAGATCATGGCAAAAATGCGGGAACAAGCCGATTCAGGCCCGGCGAGCGGCATAATATCGTCGGACCACATCCCCTGAAAGGCCTGCATATCATGCGAGTCATTGCCATTGACGACCACCCCCTCATCCTTGCCGGCATCGAACAGATCGTCAATGACCAGCCCAACACCCAGATGGTGGGGCGCGCCTCGACCATCGCCGATCTTCACGGTCTGTTGGCCACCACCGCCTGCGATGTCCTGATCGCCGACTATTCCCTGCCGCGCGAAGACGCCGCGGACGGTCTGTCGCTGCTGCGCCAGATCCAGCGCCAGTATCCCGACCTGAAGATCATCGTGCTGACCATGCTGGACAATGCCGCGGTCATCCGCGTGATCATGAACAGCGGCGTTGCCGCGCTGGTCAGCAAGCGCGACCCCCTGAACCATATCTCCATCGCGCTGCAAAGCCTGCGAGGCGGCCTGACCTACCGATCGCCCACCATGCAATCGCTGCTGGACGAAAGCCGCCACGCGGCGGCCGGCGGCGCCCTGAGCGGGCGCGAGCTGGAGGTCCTGCGCCTGTTCGCGGCGGGTATGTCCATGACCGAGGTGGCGCTCAAGGTCAACCGCACCGTCAAGACCGCCAGCGCGCACAAGGTGTCGGCCATGCGCAAGCTGGGCGTCAAGAACGACTCCGAACTGCACGCCGCCCTGCGCGACCTGCGCCTGCTCTGACGTTTTCGCCAGAAGATTCAGAAAGTTCCAATACCCGGACACCTGTCCGGCGGGCAAGCTATGCAGGCTTGCCCAGGCGGCCTTCATCGAACGCCCCCGCTCTCCTGGACGCCAGCACTTTCGCCGCTGCGTAACCCTCTGCCGTCCACCCGCCATGCGTCTTCACTCCCTGCCCAAAGCCCGCCCCTGGCGCTGGCTTTTCTTCTACGCGTGCGTCACGCTCGCTTGCGAGCTGGCCGTGCATCTGGTCTGGGTACGGTCTTGCCGCGCCCTGATCTGCCGCTGGGGCATCTGCCCGTCGTCCGTCTGGCTCATGCTGCTCGTCACCGCCCTCGTGGCGCCGATCCCCTGCTGGCACCTGCGGCACGGGCTGTTCAAGCGCACCGCCGGGCGCGACCACCGATCGGCCCGGCGCTTTGTCACCCTCTATTTCTTATGCGGGGTCGCGGGGGTGCTCAGCGCCACGGTTTTGTTCAACGTGGCGCTCCATACCTGGTTTCACCCGCGATAGCGCGGCCGTCCCGGCATCCTGGCCACGCGATACCAATGAAAAAGCCGCCCGAAGGCGGCCAGTCACGGTGAAATACCCCGGTCAGATCGCAACGTCCGCGATCCCGGTACGGGTCATGCCGTGCGCAGGGATCTTGTACAGGAAGATGACGTCGCCGATCCCCAGCGTCACGAATCGTTGAATGCGTGGGGGAGCTACTGGCGCGGCAGGAGGGGCTCGAACCCCCGACCCCGGGCTTAGAAGGCCCGTGCTCTATCCAGCTGAGCTACTGCCGCGTGTTGTTTGAACGCCCGGAACCGGTCCGGGCGCAGCATTTTACCCTGTTGCGGCCTTGCGGTGGGCCGCGCACGATTCCTCGTCGATTATTCCTCGCCGATGTCCGCGTGCGTGGACACCCACAGCACCAGCGCGTCTTTTTTGCTCAGGCTGATCACCCGGTGGCCCATGCGGCTGTCGATATAGAAGCTTTCACCGGCCTTCAGGCGCGCCGGTTCGTAGAACTCGGTATAGAGTTCGACCTCGCCTTCCAGCACGTAGACGAATTCCTCGCCGTGATGGCGGCTCCAGTCCTGGAATTCGTCGAATGACCGGGCTTTTACCCGGGTGTGAAACGGCATCATGCGCTTGTGCGACAGCGCGGTGCAGAGCAGGCGGTGGTCGTAGTACGGGGTTTCGTATTGGCGGCCCTCGCCCAGGCGGGACAGGCTGCGGCGGCCGGTGCCCATGTGCGCGTCCGACGTGGTGAAAAGCTCGGCCACGTCCAGGTCCAGGCCCGCCGCGATCTTGATCAGGTTGTCATAGGTGGGCGACAACAGGCTGTTCTCGATTTTCGAGAGCGTGGACGCGGACACGCCGGTGGCTTGCGCCGCCTGCTTCAGGGTCCACTCCCGCGCCTGGCGCAGGGCTCGCAGCCGTTGTGCCAACACGCTCTGTTTGTTGCCTTGCATCTGTACACCCTGTCATGCGCGCGACTGCCGCTCCCGCCACCAATCGCGCGCCTGGTAAGACCAATATGTGAGTTGAACCGCCGCCGTGCCGAAGCCGCCGCCATTCCAGGCCAGCCCGAACGGGGCGAACAGCTGGTAGCGCTGGCTGTCGCCGGCGATCCCTTCGGCCACGACCCGGCCGCCGATGGCGGTGGTGTTCATGCCATGCCCGCCAAACGCCGTGCAATACCAGACCTCGGGAGCCAGCCGGCCTATCTGCGGCATCAGATGCCGCGCGTAGGCCATGCGCCCGGACCATGCGGTTTCGACTCGCAGCCCCTGCAATTGGAGGTAGACGGACAGCAGTTCGCGGCGCAGGGACTCGGCCAGGTCGGGCGGATCATCGACACGGGTGGTGATTCTACTGCCCCAGCCGATGCGCCCGCCATCGAGCACCCGGTAATAGTTGCCGGCGCGCCGGTCGTCGCCGATGGCCGCGGTGGTGCGGATGGCGTCCAGCACCCGGTCGCCCAGCGGTTCGGTCAGCATGATGTAGGTAGCGATAGGCAGCATGGCCCGGCGCAACGCCGGCACGGCGTCGCCGGTGTAGCCCCCCATGGCCAGCACCACGGTGCGCGCGTTGACCTGCCCGGTGGCGGTCTTGAGCTGCTTGACCGGGCCATCCAGCTTCGCCTGGGTCACGGGCGAGTCTTCGTGGATCGTCACGCCCAGCCGCGCGCATTCGCGGGCCAGGGCGCGGGCATAGTTCAGCGGATGGAAGTGGAACGATGCCAGGTCTTCAATCCCCTGGAAGTAGACGTCGGACACCAGCCGTTCGCGCACTTCGGCGCGCGACAGCAGGCGCACGTCGCGGCGAAACTCGCGCCACTGGTCTTCGCAATGGCGCCGCAGCGCGTCGGTGGCCTCGTAGCGCACCACGCGCAGGCGGCCGTCGACCTTGTGGGCGTCGGCGATACGCAGGTCGCGGATGTTGTCGCGGATGATCTCGACGCCTTCCATCGACAGCCGGTACAGCTGCCGGTAGTGGTCTTCGTCGACGTGCTTGCGGATGGCGTCGGCCCCGGCCGAGAACGCAGGCGAGACGGATCCGCCGTTGCGGCCCGAGGCGCCCCAGGCAATGCGGCGGCCCTCCAGCAACGTGACGCTGCGTCCGCGCCGGGCCAGTTCCAGCGCGGTGGACAGGCCGGCCAGGCCGCCCCCCACCACGCAGATGTCGGCATCGGCCGCGCCGGCCAGCGGTGCGAAATAGGTTTGCGCGTCGCTCAGGGTGCGCTTGTAGTAGGTATCGATGTACTCGGTGGCCATGGTCTTGGATCAATTCAGCCCGGCGCCCTGCAGGCCGCCGGTCAGGCGTTTTTCCAGCCAATTGGCCAGGCGCAGCAGCGGGTAGCAGTACAGGAAATAGATGACGGCGATCATGCCGTAGATGAACAGCGACTTGGCCGGAAAGGTGATGATGAACACCTCGCCCTGGCGCGTCAGTTCGGTGATGCCGACCACCGACAGGATGGCGGTGCTCTTGATCAGCATGACGTAGACGCCGCTCATGGGCTGCACGATCAGGCGCATGGCCTGGGGCAGGATCACCAACCGCAGGATCTGCAGGGGCCGCAGGCCCAGCGTCATGGCGCCTTCGGTCTGACCGCGCGGCACCGACTGGATGGCGCCCATGACGATCTCGGCCACATAGCAGGACGTGTAGACCGACAGCGATACGAACGCCGCCGTGCCCGAGTCCCAATGCAACATCTCGATGCCGGAACTGGGCAGCACGAAATAGAAGATATAGAGCTGCACCAGGAACGGCGTGCCGCGCAGCACGTGGATGTACAGCCCCAACAACTGGTGCACGCCGCGGATGCGGTAGCTGCGGATCACGCCGATCACAAAACCCAGCAGCGAACCGGCGATGATGGCCACGAACGAGATCTTCAGCGTCTCCCAGAAGCCCTTGAGCAGGAACGGCAGCACGACGCCGGCGGTGGACAGATAGGAATCCAGCATGCTTACCTCGCGTTCCAGGCGGGACCCGCCAGCCAGAGGCTCACCCCTCGCGACAACAGCAGCATCACGCCGTAGATCAGCAGATAGCCGGCGGCGATGGTGAGGAAACTCTCGTTGGGCACGATGCGGTCGCTGTTCATCTGCACGCCCGCGGCCACCAGTTCGAATACGGTGATCAGCGACAGCAGCGAGGTGTCCTTGATCAGCACCGCGGTCTGCCCCAGCAGCGGCGGCAGCGTGTTGACGAACGCCTGCGGCAGCACGACATAGCGCAGCCGCTGGTGGTAGTTCATGCCGCAGGCCTTGGCGCCTTCGATCTGGCCGCGCGGCACGGACTCGATGCCGACGCGGATGATCTCGCTCATGTAGGCCGCGTGATGCAGCGTCATGGCCAGGATGCCCAGGACCATTTCGCTCCACCCCTTGGCGCCCGGGATCAGCATGGGCACCGCGTAATACACCAGGTAGATCTGCACCAGCAGCGGCGTGGAGCGGATGAACTGCACGTAGCCCGCCACGGGACGCCAGACCGCGGCGCGCGGCGACATGTGGGCCAGCGCCAGCGGAATGCCGGCCAGCACCGACAGCACCAGGCTGGCGCCCGCCGCGATCAGGGTGTTGCCCAGGCCGGTGGCGAACTGGCCCGTGTACTGGCTGACGATGCGCCAGTTGTAGTAGTCGATCAACCAATCCATGGGCGAGAGCCTGTCAACGCTAGGGGGCCGGGCGCGGGTCCGAAGACCCGTTGCCGCGGCCGGTTATCGGGAGGCGATCAGTGCTCTTTCTTCCAGTCGGTCGAATACCAGTACTTGACCTGTTCCGGCAGCGTGTTGTCGGCGGTCTTGAGCGTCTGCCAGTTATCCAGCCAGAACTTCAGGCGGAAGGCGTTGGGGCCGACGGCGAAGGCCAGGGGCTCGCGCACCATGATGCCGTCCAGCACGCGCAGGTTGCCGAAGTCCACCAGGAACTGGTTGGCGGTGGACAGCGACATGATGCCGGCGTCCAGGCGGCCGCTGGACAGGGCCTGCCCGACCGGGGCGCTGCCGCCCGAGAATTCCTTCAGGGTGGCCTTGGGCAACATCTTCTTGCCGACTTCGGCGTACGTGCTGGCGCCCAGCACGCCGACGGTCACGCCGGCCTTGTCCAGTTCGCTGTATGACTTGTAGGGCGAATCCTTGGGCACCACGGCCACGGTGTCGGCGTAGAACATGGGCGCCGAGAACAGCACCTGGGCGGCACGCTGGGGGGTCGGCGTCATGTCGGCGGCCACCATGTCGGCCTTGCCCGACAGCAGGGCCGGGATCAGGCCCTTCCATTCATAGTCCTGCAGCACCAGCTTGACGCCCAGGTCGTCGGCCATGCGCTGGGCCACTTCCACCGCCAGGCCGGTGCGCTTGCCGCTCTTGTCCATGAAGCTCATCAGCGGCCCCGAGGTCTGCACCGCCACCCTCAGTTCGCCGCGCTTGATGATGTCTCCCAGCTCGTCGGCCTGCGCCGGCAGCGCCACCGCGGCCGCCGCCACGGCGAGGCCGGCGGCTCCCAGCCATTGTTTGATTTTCAGCATTTGCTTCCCCTTCAAGATAAGAATGGACGTATGTCGTTCCGGGCAAGTGCCTGATGCCGGCGGCGCCCGGAGAGGCCGGGCCGGCCCTGGGTACTGCCAGGCGCCGCGTGCCAGAAGCGCCGGCGGGACCTGGTTGCTGCCTGTGCTGCGTACTGCGTGCTGCGGGAACTACAGAATCTTTTCCAGAAAGGCGCGGGTACGCGGTTCCTTGGGGTGGCAGAAAACCGCGTCGGGGGTGCCCGATTCGATGATGCGGCCCGCGTCCATGAACAGGGCGCGGTCGCCCACGTCCCGCGCAAAGCCCATTTCATGGGTCACGACCGCCATGGTCATGCCGTCGCGCGCCAGCGCGCGCATCAGCTCCAGGATGCCGCCGACAGTTTCGGGGTCCAGCGCCGAGGTGGCCTCGTCGAACAGCATCAGCTTGGGGTCCATGGCCAGCGCGCGGGCAATGGCCACGCGCTGCTGCTGGCCGCCGGACAATTGGCTGGGGTAGCGGGCGCCGTACTCGCCCATGCCGACGCGGTCGAGCAGCTCGCGGGCATAGCGTTCGGCCTGCACGCGGTCGCGGCCGCGGACCACGCGCTGCGGCAGCGCCACGTTGTCCAGCGCGGTGCGGTGCTGGAACAGGTTGAAGTGCTGGAACACCATGCCCACATCGGTGCGCCAGCGGTTGACGTCGGTGGCCGGGTCGGTCAGCGACACGCCGTCGACGCGGATGGTGCCGCCGTCGATGCGTTCCAGCCCGTTCAGCGTGCGCAGGAAGGTGCTTTTGCCGGAACCCGACGGCCCCACCACCACCAGCACCTCGCCGCGGTTCAGCTGGCAATCGATGCCCGCCAGCGCCAGGTGGTCCGGCTGGCCGTCGCGCTGGTAGGTCTTGGTGACCCCCTGGACTAGCAGCAAAGGTTCTGACACGAGCATGGCCTTCAAAAAAAGGTTTCGCAATTCGCGCTGGAGTTTCGTATAGTAAATTTATTTCCAGAATCGCCACTTAGGCATAACCCTTAAGCGAAGGCTTTCCTTCGCCGGCAATCTCCGAGGAACCGGTATGGACACTCCCCAAGACATCCTGCGCGCCCTGGGCCTGAACCCCGACACCCTGACCGGCGGCACGCTGGTCGCCCGCAGCCCGATCGACGGCGCCGAACTGGCCCGGGTGCACGAGCACACCGTGGCGCAGGCGCACGCGGCCATTACCCGCGCCCGCCAGGCCAGTCTGGCCTGGCGCGACGTGCCGGCGCCGCGCCGGGGAGAGTTGCTGCGCCTGTTGGGCGAGACGCTGCGCCAGCACAAGCACGAACTGGGCCGCCTGGTCAGCCTCGAAGCCGGCAAGATCCTGGCTGAAGGCGAAGGCGAGGTCCAGGAAATGATCGACATCTGCGACTTCGCCGTCGGCCTGTCACGCCAGCTCTACGGCCTGACCATCGCGTCCGAGCGTCCCGGCCACCGCATGATGGAAACCTGGCATCCGCTAGGCGTGGTGGGCGTGATCAGCGCGTTCAACTTCCCGGTGGCCGTGTGGTCCTGGAACGCCGCGCTGGCGCTGGTCTGCGGCAATGCCGTGGTCTGGAAGCCGTCCGAGAAAACGCCGCTGACCGCGCTGGCCTGCCAGGCCCTGTTCGCCCAGGCCGCGCAACGCTTCGGCGACGCGCCGGCCGGCCTGTCCGAAGTGCTGATCGGTGGCCGCGACGTCGGCGAAGCGCTGGTGGACTCGCACGCCGTAGCGCTGGTGTCGGCCACCGGCTCGACCCGTATGGGCCGCCAGGTCGGCCCGCGCGTGGCACAGCGCTTTGGCCGCGTGCTACTGGAACTGGGCGGCAACAACGCCATCATCGTCGGCCCGACCGCCGACCTGGACATGGCCGCGCGCGGTATCGTGTTCGGCGCCATCGGCACCGCCGGCCAGCGCTGCACCACCACCCGCCGCCTGATCGTGCACGAAAGCGTCGCCAACGACCTGCTGCAGCGCCTGCACAAGGCCTACGCCAGCGCGCCCATCGGCAATCCGCTGGATGGCAAGAACCTGGTCGGCCCGCTGATCGACCGCGCCTCGTTCGACGCCATGCAGGCGTCGCTCAAGGCCGCCGCCGAACAGGGCGGCAAGGTCACCGGCGGCGAACGCGTGCTGGCCGACCAGTACCCGGATGCCTGGTACGTGCGCCCCGCCATCGCCGAAATGCCCGGCCAGACGGACGTGGTCTGCCACGAAACCTTCGCGCCGATCCTGTACGTGATGCGCTACACCGACTTCAGCCAGGCGCTGGCGCTGCAGAACGGCGTGCCGCAAGGCCTGTCGTCGGCGATCTTCACCAACGACCTGCGCGAGGCCGAGACCTTCCTGTCGGCATCGGGGTCGGACTGCGGCATCGCCAACGTCAATATCGGCACGTCGGGCGCCGAGATCGGCGGCGCGTTCGGTGGTGAAAAGGAAACCGGCGGCGGCCGCGAGTCCGGCTCGGATGCCTGGCGCAACTACATGCGCCGCGCCACCAACACCATCAACTACTCGCGCAACCTGCCGCTGGCGCAAGGCATCAAGTTCGGCGAATAAACTTACAAAATGTTGCCCGGGTGGATGCTACATTTCTTCGTCACAAATCCACCCGGCTTCTCATGTCTACGCCTCGACGCATCGCCCTTTCCCTGCGCACCCTGACCGCCGCCCTGGCACTGGGCCTGGCCGGCAACGCCACCGCCGGCGTGTCATACCGCCTGGACAGGCCGTCCGCCGCGCCCGGCGACACCGTCACCATCGAAGCGGTGTATTTCAACGAAGGCAACGCGCGCGCCACCTGGGAAGCGCCGCCCGAACTGGTCCTGCAATGGCGCGGCCAGGACGGCCAGATCGTGCGCAGCCTGGCCAAGCTGCAAGGCGGCAAGGCCAACTACAGCGTGCCCGTCAACAATTTCGCGCGGATGGCCTGGACGGCGGAAGTGCCCGCCATGGCCCGCGGCCTGCAGGCCATTGCCATCGAGGGCCAGCCGGCCATGATGGCGCTGGACGCCACCGGCCGCGACAGCGGCACGCTGGCCAGTACCCCCGCGCCCGGTCCCGTGGTCGACCCGCGCACCGGCCAGCCCGTGCCGCCGGCCGTGGTGGCCGCGGCCGGCGCATCGCCCGAAGGCGGTCCGGCGCCGGACGCGGTGGCCGTGTCGAGCTACCAGCAATCGGCGTTCGACCATTTCCGCAGCGCGATCTCGGAATACAAGCCGGTGTACTTCGACATCGGCACCCGCGGCCAGACCACCGCGCGCTTTCAGATCAGCGCCAAATACCGCCTGTTCAGCCCGTCCGGCAACCGCCCGGCGACCTGGGGCGAGAATTTCTACCTGGGCTACACCCAGACCTCGCTGTGGGATCTGCAAGGCGATTCCATGCCCTTCATCGACACCACCTTCAACCCCAGCCTGTTCTGGCTGTCGGACAACATGTGGCAGTCGCAAAACCAGAGCTGGCGCTTGGGCCTGAACACCGGGGTCGAACACAACTCCAACGGCAAGGCCGGCGAGGATTCCCGCTCGGTCAACAACGCCTATATCCAGCCGCAGTTCAACTACCGCTTCGACGGCGGCAGCACGCTGACCTTCGCGCCCAAGGTCAAAGCCTATTTCGGCGTGGCCAGCGAAAACTCGGACTACGCCGACTACGCCGGCCGGGTCGACTGGAACCTGCGCTGGGCGCAGGACAACGGCGCGGTCGTCTCGGCCATGTACCGCCAGGGCGATCAGCGCCGCCGCACCACCCAGCTGGACTTTGCGTGGCCGCTGCAACGCACCTGGCTGAACATGAACGGGTACCTGCACCTGCAGTACTTCAACGGCTACGGCGAAACGCTGCTCGGCTACAACCAGCGCAACGAATCGCAGTTCCGCATCGGTTTGTCGCTGGTGCCTTGACGCGCGCGACGAGGCCCCGAGACGCATCCATTGCGATCCTGGCCATCGATGCGCCTCGGGGCTGCTGACGGTGCAAACTGCCTTAGCGCCCCCAGCGCAGCACCAGCGGGTCCAGCCGCCGCGCCACGTCCAGCAGCCCCTGCCGCACTTCCGGCCGCATCGCCGGAAATGGATGGCGCGGCGCATCGCAAGCGATGATGCCGCCCGCCTTCATCAAGGCCTTGGCGGTCAGGATGCCGCCCTGGCGGTTCTCGTAGTTGATCAGCGGCAGCCAGCGCTCGTACAGGCGGTAGGCCTCGTCGGCGCGGCCTTCGCGATGGGCCAGGATGATCGGCCGGATACCGTCGGCAAAGCCGCCGCCCGTCATCGAGCCCGTCGCGCCGGCGTCCAGGTCGGGCAACAGCGTGATCGCCTCTTCGCCGTCCCACGGCCCTTCCACCGCCGCGCCGCCCAGCGCGATCAGGTCGCGCAGCTTGCTGGCGGCGCCGGGGGTCTCGATCTTGAAGTACGACACCTGCTCGATGTCGCGCGCCATGCGGGCCAGCAGCGCGGCCGGCAACGGCGTGCCGCTGACCGGGGCGTCCTGGATCATGATGGGGATGTCCAGTGCGTCCGAGACCTGCTGGAAGAATCCCGCGACCTGCTCTTCGGACACGCGGATCGTGGCGCCATGATACGGCGGCATGATCATCACCATGGCCGCGCCCTGGTCCTGCGCGCGGCGGCTGCGAGCCGCGCAGACGCGGGTGCCGTAGTGCGTGGTGGTGACGATGACCGGCACGCGTGTGGCTACGTGTTCGAGCAGCGTGCGCGTGAGCGTCTCGCGCTCGTCGTCCGACAGCGAGAACTGCTCGGAGAAGTTGGCCAGGATGCACAGGCCATCCACGCCGGAATCGATCATGAAGTCCACCGCGCGTTTCTGGCCGGGCAGGTCCAGTTCGCCGGATTCGGTGAAGATGGTGGGCACCACCGGAAAGATGCCGCGATAGCGGGGCGCCGGGCCTGAGGCTGCGGATATCGCAGCCGCCGTCGTTGTCGTCGTCATGGCGCTCACTCGATGATATTGAAGTCTTTCAGGTAGTCGGTCTTGAGCGTCAGGCCCAGGCCCGGCTTGTTGTCGTCCAGGTCGATGAAGCCTTCGCGGGCCACCGGCTCGCCATCGAAAATGTAATAGAACAGCTCGTTGCCGACTTCCACATCAAACATGGGGAAGTACTCGCTCATGGGCGAGGCCAGCGTACTCATCGTCAGGTGATAGTTGTGCATCTGGCCGGCATGCGGAATCACCGGCACGCTGTAGGCTTCGCACAGGGCATTGATCTTGTGCGCCGCGGTGATGCCGCCCACCCGGTTGGTGTCGTACTGCACGACCGACACCGCCTTGCGTTCCAGCAGCTGCTTGAAGCCGTACAACGAAAACTCGTGCTCGCCGCCCGAGATGGGAATCGACGTGAGCTGGTTCAGTTCGGCATAGCCGTCGATGTCATCGGCGATCACCGGCTCTTCCAGCCAGCGCGGTTCAAATTTTTCCAGCTTGGGCAGCATGCGCTTGGCGTACTCCAGGTTCCAGCCCATGTAGCATTCCAGCATCAGGTCGGTGTCGTAGCCGATCACCTCGCGCACCGCCTCGACCGATTTCAGGTTCTCGGACACGCCGTGCTGCAAGTGCGCCGGGCCATAGCCGAAGCGCATCTTGAAGGCCTTGAAGCCCTGGTCCAGGTAGGTCTGCGCCTCGTCCTGCATCGCCTTCAGGTCGCCGCGGTACAGCTTGGAGTAATAGACCGGGATCTTCTCCTTGGTGCGTCCGCCCAGCAGTTTGAAGACCGGCTTGTTCACCGACTTGCCCAGGATGTCCCAGATGGCCAGGTCCACGCCCGAGATCGCGGCCATGGTCACGCCCTTGCGGCCCCAGGCGTGCGTGGCGCGGTACATGCGCTGCCACAGGTATTCATAGTCCCAGGGGTCGTGGCCCACGACCAGCGGCGCCAGGTACTGGTCGATGATGGCCTTGGCGATGCGCGGCGCCAGCGCCACGTTGCCCAGGCCGACGATGCCATCGTCCGTTTCGATCTCGACCACCGTCCAGCCATGAAAGCGGAAGGTGCTCATGGTTTCCTGCGGCGAATACAGCAGATCCATGGCGTTGGAGCAGAAGTTGCCTTGCGGCGGCACGGTCTTGCCGGTCCATTCGTAGACGCGCGCGCGGACGGATTTTATCTTCATGTCGGGTTCCTGCAAAAAAGGGTCGAACGATTCAGGGGGAAAACGAGGGCCGCCCGTTCAGGCCGCCGCGCGCGCGGCGCGGTGCGACAGGCCCATGCGGCAGGCAATGCGAAAGGCCTGCCAGGTCGCGTCCACATTGGCGCGGCCCTGGCCGGCAATGTCGTAGGCCGTGCCGTGGGCCGGCGTGGTGATCGGAATGGGCAGGCCGCCCTGCACCGTCACGCCGCGCGAAAACCCCAGCAGCTTGATCGCGATCTGGCCCTGGTCGTGGTACATGGTGACGATGGCCTGGAACTCGCCCGCCTGCGCCTTCAGGAAGATCGTGTCCGCCGGAAACGGCCCTTGCACCGGCAGCCCTTCCTGGTTCAGTTGCCGCACCGCGGGCGCGATGATGTCTACCTCTTCGCGCCCGCAGGTGCCGCCGTCGCCGCCATGCGGATTGAAGGCGGCCACCGCCACGCGGGGCTCGGCCACGCCGTTGGCCTGCAACGACTGGTAGATCAGCCGCGTCGCGGCCTTGATGCCGTCGATGCTGAGCGCCGCGGCCGCGTCCTTGAGCGGAATGTGCGACGACACCCGCGAGGTCCACAGATCGCCCAGCGTGTTGAATTCGCAGAAATAGCCCGTCACCCCGAGATACTGCGCAAAGTGGTGCAGTTCGTCGTCGTGGCGCAGGCCGCCCTGCTTCATGGCGAACTTGTTCAGCGGCGCAAAACAGATGGCGTCGATATGACCGTCGCGCGCCGCGTCCATGCAGGCGTTCAGCACCCGCAGCACCGACGCGCCGCCCGGCGCCTGCGCCAGGCCCACAGTCACGTCCTGCTGGCTGACGGTGTCCACCCCCAGCCAGGCGGGCGCGCGGGTGTCCGGCCGCGCGCGCACCGCCTCGATGCTGTCCACCGCCTGCGTGGCCACCTGCACGCCGGCGACCCGCTGGCCTTCGCGCCATAGCCATTCGTCGCCCACCAGCACAATGTTGGCCTGCTGCGCGGCCTCGGGCCTGGCCAGCAGGCGCGCGATCAGTTCCGGGCCGATGCCGGCGGGGTCGCCCAGCGTCAGGGCAATGACGGGTTTGATGTCGGGATTCATGCTGCTGCTCATTCCACGGAAATATGGTTCTTCTTGATGATGCCGGCGTAGCGCTGGTTCTCGGCCTGATGGAACTGCGCGAACTGCGCCTGGCTCATCGGGTTGATGTCGGCGCCGATCGCCTGCAGGCGCGCCTGGGTGTCGGGCAACGTCAGGATGCTGTTGACCGCGTCATGCACCCGCATCTGCACGGCGGCGGGCGTCGCGCTGGGCATGTAGATGCCGTACCAGGCGCTCATTTCCACGCCCGGCACGCCGGCCTCGGCCATCGTCGGCACGTCGGGCAGTTGCGGATTGCGCTTGGCGCTCAGTACCGCCAGCGCGCGCACCTTGCCGCTCTTGATGTGGGGGATGACCGAGGATGCGGTCTCGAAAGCGATCTGCACCTGGCCGCCCATCAGGTCCACCATCGCCGGGCCGCTGCCCCGGTACGGAATGTGCGTCATCTGCACCCCCGTCGCATCCTTGAACAGTTCCGCGGCGATATGCTGCGTGCTGCCCGAACCGCTGCTGGCGAAGTTGTATTCCCCCGGCTTGCGCTTGAGCAGCGCGATGAGTTCCTGCACCGACTGCGCCGGCACCGCGTTGTTCACCACCAGGATGTTGGGCACCGCGCCCACGAACACCACCGGCGTCAGGTCACGGTCGTTGTCGTAGCCCAGCTTGAGCAGATGCGGCGCGATCGCGTGCGCCGTCGACACGCCCATCACCATCGTGTGCCCGTCGGCCGACTTGGCCGCCAGGTCCGCCGCCAGCGTATTGGATGCGCCCGGCTTGTTCTCCACCACCACCGTCTGCTTGAGCAGCGGCCCCAGCTTGTCCGCCACCGCCCGCGCCATCGCATCGGTACCGCCGCCGGGCGCCGAGCCTACCAGCAGGCGCAGCGGCCGCGTCGGCCAATCGGCGCTTTGCGCCTGTGCGGTTGCAAAAGCGGACAGGCACAAGGCCCCCGCCGCCAGGGCGGCGCATAGCCGAATCTTCATGGTTGTCTCCTTGGGGGTTTCTGGCCCATGACGGGCTTTGTTATAGGTGCATCTTAGAAACAAGCGCTGTTTCCGTAAAATGAAACTTTTGCACCAACCGTTCACCTCAGGCGATCAATCATGGAACGCGTCCCGAACGTCCCCGCCCTGCTGGCCCGTCTGCGCATGCGCCAGATCGTGCTGCTGCTGGCCATAGAAGAACGCGGCACCTTGCGCGCCGCCGCCGCCCAGCTGAACATGACCCAGTCCGCCGCCAGCAAGATGCTGCACGAACTGGAGCTGGCCATCGGCCAGCCGCTATTCGAGCGCGTGGGCCGCGGCCTGGCCCTGACCGCTGCGGGCGACTGCGTGATGGGGTATTTCCGCGGCATGCGCGGCACGGTCTCGTCCCTGGCCCGCGAACTGGAAGAATTGCGCCTGGGCAGCGCCGGCAAGCTCTTCATCGGCAGCATCATGGCCGCCTCGCCCGGCCACCTGACAGACGCCCTGCTGCGCCTGAAGCAGACCTACCCCCTCCTGGCCGTGGAGATTGCCACCGGCACCAGTGACCTGCTGATCGAGCGCCTGAACGCAGGCAAGCTCGACGTCGTCATCGGCCGCATGCTGACCCTGTCAGAACGCCACTACGTCTTTCGTCCCATCGGCGAAGAAGCCCTCTGCGTCATCGCCACCACCGGCCACCCCCTGGCCCGCCGCAAGCGCGTCACCTTCGACGCCCTGCAAGCCTACCCCTGGATCCTGCAACCGCATGGCAGCCCCATGCGCGACGTGATCGAACAGGAATTCCACGCCCACAACACCCCGATCCCCAAGGGCCTGATCGAATCCGCATCCATCCTGACCACCACCAACCTGGCGATGAAATCCGACATGCTGGGCGTCATCCCCGAATCCGTCGCCAGCCGCTATGCCCGCCACGGCCTGCTGGCCATCATCCCCTACCAACTCCAACACTCCCTGACCGCCTTCGGCAGCATCATCCCCAAAGACCGCCCCCTGAGCGCCGCCGCCAGCCACTTCGTGGACCTGCTGCACGAAACCCGCTGATCCCCCAACACAAAAAATCCCCGCCACAAAAACAAAAAGCCCCGATCACCCGATCGGGGCAGCAGAAAACACAGGTGAACAACAACAACAACAACAACAACACCAGAACTACCCCACCCGGCGCAGCCCAACCGCCCACCACCCGCCCGCCCCCCCCCCGACGCAAGACACCGCGTAAGCCCCAAAAGGCCGCCCGCGCGGCCGGCCTGGGGCGGGCCCCGCAAACCTCTCCCCCCCACTCGGTCTGGCAACGCGACAAACCTAGACACCCGTAGCACCGGGAGCAGGGCGATGCAGCGGTGGGCAACCTCGATGCGCCCGAGGGAATCTGAAGGCAGGCGCCGAAGGCGCCAACGAAGATGACGAGGGGGAAGTCCGGAGCGAAGGCTCCGGACCGCAATCGTGGGCGCCCGACGTTGCATCGCCCTGCTCCCGGTGCGGCCTACGAAGCGCTATCCACGCCCCCCCGACGAAGCACTAAAGATCCTGATCCTCCTCCACCTTAGGCATCAAATAAGCCGTCAACGCACTAGCAGCCCCCGCCATCGCCCAAAACAAAAAGAACGACACCGTATAAAACCCGACCCGCCCCGAAGGCACATACCCCATCACCGCCACATCCAACGGATCGATCAGCGCAAAGACCACCCCGCTGCCAATGGCCGCCGCCAGGAAAGACGGCCAGAGAATCCACATCAGCGACTTCAACCCCATGGCATGGCTCCCTCGCAAGATCATCAACGCGCCGGCGCCGCGGCCGGTCCGGCTCCGTCCGGGGCATCGGCCTGCTCGATCACCAGGCCGCGCTTGACCACCCCTTCAACGATCGGCTGGTTGCCGAATTGCGTATACGCCAGGTAGATCGTGATCGCGCAGCCCACCACCGCCACGAACGGGCCGGCCATCAGCAGCCAGGGCCACGGCTCCCGGTACCAGGGTTTGACCACGCGGGTCGCGGACAGAGCAGAAGCAAGCGGGGCAACAGTGTTCATTGTCGGCATCCTTTTCCAGAAGGCACATCCATCAATCGGGTACGTAAAAACTTGCGGCTTCGTCGGTCTCGACCGGCCGGTTCCCGGCATCGTGGGCGCGGGCTCGCAACGTGATCGCGTGGGCGCCCGGCTCGGCGCCCGCTGGCGCGCGAATCACCATCGGCACCAGCTTGTTGGCCGCCGCCTCGACCTCGACCACGTCCGATCCGTTCTGTCCGGCCAACACCGCCAGCCCGGGCATGCCCTCGGCCGACAGCCGCAGCCGCAGCGGCGCATCCGACGTATTGATGATCTGCAGCCGGTACACGTTCTCGATCATGCCGCCGGCGACCTCGCGGCCCAGCGAGCCGCGGTCGCGGATCACATCCACCCGCAGCGGATTGCGCAGCGCCAGAGACACCACGAACGCCACCGCTAGCCCCAGGATCAGCGTGCCGTATATCAGCACCCGCGGCCGCAGCAGGTGCGCGCGCGCACGCTGCGTCGACAAGCCGTCCAGCATGGCCCGCTCGGAGGTATAGCGGATCAGCCCCGACGGATACTGCATCTTGTCCATCACCTGCTCGCAGGCGTCGATACAGGCGCCGCAGCCGATGCACATGTACTGCAGGCCCTCGCGGATGTCGATGCCCGTCGGGCACACCTGCACGCACAGGCTGCAATCGACGCAATCGCCCAGTCCGGCGGCCTTGTGGTCGACCTTGCGCGAGCGGCTGCCGCGCGGATCGCCGCGGCGCTTGTCGTAGGTGACGACGAAGGTGTCCGGGTCCACCATTACGCTCTGGAAGCGTGCGTACGGGCACATGTACTTGCAGACCGACTCGCGCATGAAGCCCGCGTTGCCCCAGGTCGCAAAACCGTAGAACAGCATCCAGAACCATTGCCACGGACCCAGCTGCAGCGTGAACAGTTCGTGGCCCAGCTCCCGGATGGGCGCGAAATAGCCGATGAAGGTCGACCCGGTCCACCACGCCAGCGCGATCCACAGCGCATGCTTGGTGACCTTGATGCGCGCCTTGCGCCAGGACCAGGGCGATTCGTCCAGGCGGATGCGGGCGATGCGGTCACCTTCGACCTTGCGCTCGATCCACATGAAGATCTCGGTGTAGACGGTCTGCGGACAGGCATAACCGCAGAACAGCCGCCCTGCCACCGCCGTGAACAGGAACAGCGCCAGCGCCGAGATCACCAGCAGCACGGCCAGGTACACCACATCCTGCGGCCACAGCACCAGCCCGAACAGATAGAACTTGCGCGCGCCCAGGTCGAACAGCACGGCCTGCCGACCGTTCCATTGCAGCCAGGGCAGACCATAGAAAATCAGCTGGGTCAGGAAGACGAACGCGATGCGCCAACGCGCGAAGATGCCGCTGACCGAACGCGGATAGATCTTGCTGCGCACGCCGGCCAGCGTCTGTTCCAGCGTTTCCTGGCCGGGCCGCGGCGGGCGCGTATGCGGCCGCCAGGGGGGCGGGTCGCCGCCAGGCGGACTGCTGACGCTTGCGGTTGACCCATCATCCATGTGCTGCTCCCTGCGGTAAGTCCATGTGATATGGGGGCTGCCGGTCTGCCGCGCCCCCACCTATGCGCCGTCGGTCTAATTGGCCGGTTTCGGGGCCGAGGCCGGTTGCTGAACCGGAGGCTGCGCCCCATCCGGCTTGTTGGACAGCCCCCAGACCCAGGCCGTCAGGATCTTGATCTGCTCGGGCGTGAGGATGTCGCCGTGAGCCGGCATGCGGTTGTCGCGGCCGTCCAGGATGGTCTTGACGATGGTGGCTTCCGAACTGCCGTACAGCCACACGTCGTCGGTCAGGTTGGGCGCGCCCAGCGCCTGATTGCCCTTGCCATCGACCCCGTGACAGGCGACGCAGTAGTTGGCGAATTCGCGCTTGCCGCGGAATACCCGCACGGGATCGGCCGTCAGGCCTGACAGCGAACGCACGTACTGCGCGATGTCGCCAGCGGTCTTGGCGTCGATGGCGGCTTTCCAGGGCGGCATCATGCCGATGCGGCCATTGGTGATGGTCTGCGTGATGGCTTCGGGCGAACCGCCGTGCAGCCAGTCGCCGTCGGTCAGGTTGGGAAAACTGGGGCCGCCCTTGGCGTCCGAGCCGTGACACTGCGCGCAGGTGTTCAGGAACAGGCGCTGGCCGATTTCGCGGGCACCGGGGTCGGCTGCGATCTGCGGCACCGTCATGGCGTCGAAACGCGCATAGATGGGGCGCACCGCCTCGGCCATCCTGGCCTGCTGACGCGCCACTTCGTCGGCGCTGCTGTAGCCCAGTTGGCCCTTGTATTCGCCCAGGCCGGGCATGAAGAACAGGTAGCCCAGCGCGAACACGCAGGCCAGCAGGTACATCCAGGTCCACCAGCCGGGCACGGGATTGTTCAGCTCGGTCAGGTCGCCGTCCCAGACGTGGCCGGTGTCTTCCACCTTGCCATTGGCCGGCTTGGTGCTGAGCCAGCGGCGCTGCGTATACAGCAGCCACACGCACCAGAGCACGCCGCCCACCGCGACGATCGAGATGAAATACCCCCAGAAGCCATTGACGAAATCGCTCATGACCGATCCGCTCCATCTTGTTGTGCCGGCCCGAATTCATCGGGCAGCGCGAACGGCAGCAGGGCCGATTCGCTGTTGGCGCGCTGGCGGCCGCGCGAGCAGGCCCACCAGACGATGCCGATAAAGGTCGCCATCGAAATGGCGGTGACGATTGCGCTCAGGAATGCCATGGTCAGCCTCCCGTGGCGGCCGGTACCGCGGCAGCGGCGGCGGGCTGCGTCGCGACTGGTTCGACGGGTGCGGCCGGCTGCGCAGCGGGTTGCGCCGCCTTCCTGGCTTCTTCAGCCTTCTTGGCCTCTTCCGCCTTCCTGGCCTGCTGTGCCTTGCGTACGCCCACACCCAGCCCTTGCAGGTAGGCCACCAGCGCGTCCTCTTCGGTCTTGCCTTCGATGGCCTTGGGCGCGGCGGCGATCTCCTCGTCGGTGTACGGCACGCCCAGGGCGCGCAGCGCGCGCATGCGCTGGTCCACGTTCTGGCCGGTGATCACGGTCTTTTGCAGCCACGGGTAGGCCGGCATGTTGGACTCGGGCACCACCTTGCGCGGGTCGCGCAGGTGGATGCGGTGCCAGTCATCCGAATACCGCTCGCCCACGCGCGCCAGATCGGGACCGGTGCGCTTGGACCCCCACAGGAAGGGATGATCGAACACCGATTCGGACGCCAGCGAATACGAGCCGTAGCGCTGCACTTCGGCGGCCAGCAGGCGCACCTGCTGCGAGTGGCAGCCGACACAGCCTTCACGGATGTAGACGTCGCGCCCCATCAGGCGCAGCGGGCTGTAGGGTTCGACCCCCGCCACCGGCTGCGTCGTGCTGTGCTGGAAGAACAGCGGCACGATCTGGACCAGGCCGGCGAAGGACACCACCAGGATGCTGGCGATGATCATCCAGCCGATGTTCTTTTCCAGCGTCTGGTGAGAAAAAAAGCCTTGTTGCTTGTTGGCCATGATGTCCTCGTCAAACAGTGGCCGGCGCGGCAGCGATGGCCGGCGCGCGGGCAGCGTGGGGATCGTCTTGCGGAATCGCGGGGTTGACGGCCTGCGCGCCGCTGACGGTCTTCCAGACGTTCCAGGCCATGACCAGGACACCCGACAGGAACAGCGCCCCGCCCAGCAGACGGATCAGGTAGTAGGGCACGCGCGTCTTCAGTTCCTCGACAAAGCTGTAGACCAGCGTGCCGTCGGATGCCGTGTCGCGCCACATCAGACCCTGCTGCACCCCGGCGATCCACATCGCGGCGATGTACAGCACCACGCCGATGGTGGCGATCCAGAAGTGCAGTTCGATGGCCTTGACGCTGTACATCTTTTCGCGGCCGTACAGGCGCGGAATCAGGTAATACAGCGAACCGAACGTGATCATCGCGACCCAGCCGAGCGCGCCGGAGTGCACGTGGCCGATGGTCCAGTCCGTGTAGTGCGACAGCGCGTTCACGGTGCGGATCGACATCATCGAGCCCTCGAAGGTGGCCATGCCGTAGAACGACAGCGCGGTCACCATGAACTTGAGGATCGGGTCGGTGCGCAGCTTGTACCAGGCGCCCTGCAGCGTCATGATGCCGTTGATCATGCCGCCCCACGACGGCGCCAGCAGGATCAGCGAGAACGTCATGCCCAGCGACTGGGTCCAGTCGGGCAGCGAGGTGTACAGCAGGTGGTGCGGGCCCGCCCACATGTAAGTGAAGGCCAGCGCCCAGAAGTGGACGATGGACAGACGGTACGAGTAGATCGGGCGGCCGGCCTGCTTGGGCACGAAGTAATACATCATGCCCAGGAAGCTGGTGGTCAGGAAAAAGCCCACGGCGTTATGGCCATACCACCATTGCACCATCGCGTCCTGCACACCCGAATAGGCGGAGTACGACTTCCACAGCGTCACCGGCATCTCGATGTTGTTGAAGATGTGCAGGATGGCGATGGTGAGGATGTACGAGCCGAAGAACCAGTTGGCCACGTAGATGTGCTTGGACCGGCGCTTGATGATGGTGCCGAAGAACACGATGGCGTAGGCCACCCAGACCAGCGTGATCAGGATGTCGATCGGCCATTCCAGTTCAGCGTATTCCTTGCTGCTGGTAAAGCCCATCGGCAGGGTGATGGCGGCGGCCACGATCACGACCTGCCACCCCCAGAAGGTGAACGCCGCGAGCCGGTCGCAGAACAGGCGCGTCTGACAGGTGCGCTGCACGACGTAATACGACGTCGCGAACAGCGCGCTGCCGCCGAAGGCGAAGATCACGGCGTTGGTGTGCAATGGCCGCAGACGGCCATAGCTCAACCAGGCGATATCGAAGTTCAACTGAGGCCAAATCAGCTGCGCGGCGAGAAAAACGCCCACAGCCATGCCGACAATGCCCCAGACCACCGTCATGAGCGCGAATTGCCTCACGATCCTGTAGTTGAAGGTATCGGCCTTGCTTGCGATTGCGGCGCAATCGTTCATCACCCTTCCCCTAAAAGAAACAAATAGCTCCAGGTTTCAATGATGGGGGCAGGCGCGCAAACGGGTGTTGATATGCGTCAAGCGCGACAGCAAGCGCGGGGAACCTGCGCGAATCGCGCAACAACGCGTGTCAGCCGCGCGACGCGGGTCCGCTGTCGTCGTCGCGCAGGATGGCGGCGCCGGCGCTGTCGGTATCGTCGTACTGGCCGTTGAATACGGCCCACCAGAGGAAAATGCCGATCGCGAACACGAACAGCAGCGACAGCGGCAAGAGCAGGTAGAGGATGGTCATGGCGCGGCTTCCAGCGCGCCGTCGGCGGCCTCGTGGACGCTACCGCCATGGCGCGTCAACCGCCACGAGTTGTACGCCACAGCCAGCGACGACACCAGCATGGTGATCGCGGCCAGCCAGGGCGTGACCCAGCCCACCAGCGCCAGCGGCGTCATCAGCAGGTGCCAGGCCAGCGAGCCGTGCAGATTCTGGCGCGCCTTGCCGCGGGCGCGTTGCAGCAGCGCGTCCAGCGCCGCATCGGACATGGCCGGGTCGGCCGCCAGCGCGGCATGCGCCGAGGCCATGGCAGTGGGCACCGCCATCGACATGGCACAGGGACAGCTCATCACCAGCAACGCCACCATCACCGGCACGCTGTGCGCCGGGTCGATATAGGCCCAGACCGCGCCCGCGCCCAGCGCCAACGCCACCTGCGCCAGGACGAAGCGCGAGGCCAGGCGGTCGGCGCTGGCGCCCAGGGCCAGCCGCTGCGTTTCGACCCGCGCGTGGCGCAGGCCGCCCGCGGCGCCGCCGAACGACTGGCGGGCGCACAGTTCCAGATAACGCGCCGTCAGCAGGAACGCGACGAACATGGTGACGGAATCGAAATAGACTTCGCCGCGCCCCGTATACGTGGCGTGGACGCTGGGAATGAAGGCAGCGACGATGCCCAGCGCCACCGGCACGTCCATGCCGGCGCGCCCCTGCCGCAGATTCGCCCCGGCGTGACGCCAGATCGGCCAGGCGGAATACAACACCACGGGCACGGTCAGCGCCAGGCTGGCCCAGTTCATCAGCACGATCGCCCAGTCCAGCGTGTCCAGCGCATCCTTGGGGATGCCCTCATGGCGCAGATACCCGGGCCAGGCGAACATCATCACCTGCATCATCGCCAGCCACGCCAGCGACAGGCGCACCAGCGCATGGCGGCGCTGCTGGCGTTCGGCGTCGGACAGGGTCGCCGGGACGGCGAAGATCGATTTTGCTCGCATGCGCCGATGGTAGGCCGCGCCCCCCCCTCTCCGCCTTGATGTGGATCAAGGCGGAGAGGCGGCCTCCCAGGCCCGCCCCCCTAAGGCCGCTGCACCCGCAGCACCGCCACCACCGCCCGCATCAACGTATCCAGCTCCTGCGCCTCGATGGTCAGGGCCGGCGTCAGGTAAACCACGTTACCGAACGGCCGCACCCACACGCCCGCCTCGACCAGGCGGCGTTTGAGGGCCTCGCGGTCCTGGATGCCGTCCAGCTCGACCACGCCGATGGCGCCCAGCACTCGCACGTCGCGCACCCAATCCAGCTCGCGGCACGGCGCCAGGCCCGTGGCCAGGGCCGCCGAGATCGCCTGCGCCTGGGCCAGCCGCGGCTCGGTCTCGAAC
>NZ_JAELTJ010000925.1 GCF_016428805.1 Achromobacter sp. ASV32 | reverse complement strand
AGCACCAGCCGCGCAGTCTACGGTCAAGGGAGCCCCCGTTGACCCTGCCATCATTTCGTCACAGATCAGGGCCCCTGGCAAACGACAGACCCCCACACCATCTGAGCAGTCTCGAGGGCAGACCCCCGACCCGACTAAAAATGGCGTGGCCAAGGCAGATACTTCAAAGCCCGCAGAAGACCAGGCTACAGAGGAAGTTATGCAGCCTGCGAGCAAGGCCGCGCAACCCAAGGATTCAAAGGCGCCAGAGGCGAGTGGTGGCAGCAAGCCAGCGACTCCCCCTCAAGCTGAGGCATCGACGACAAGAAAAACCAGTGCCGGTACAAACGAGACTCCAAGTGCTACATCAACTGTGGAGCGCGATGTCCTTAAGGAATTCAAATCCTTCGCT
>NZ_JAELTJ010000924.1 GCF_016428805.1 Achromobacter sp. ASV32 | reverse complement strand
CCCCCCCCCCCCCCCCCCCCCCCCCCCCCCCCCCCCCCCCCCCCCCCCCCCCCCCACCACACTTTTTTAATTACACGGCGCCCCCCGACATCTACACAACCGCATCGTCGTCGGCAGCGTCAGATGTGTATAAGACCCCCTTCCAACTCTCTACATGGTTGGCAAATATCTAAGGCTCTTTGCAATTAAGTCTGATGCAGAGAGGAGCAAGCTCTCTGAAACACTGCCCACGGGAGCAGACGCCCTTATGCCTGTCTCTTATACACATCTCCGAGCCCACGAGACCTAATAACCGATCTCGTATGCCCTCATCGGCGTGAAAAATGGGGGGGGGGGGGGGGGGGGGGGGGGGGGGGGGGGGGGGGGGGGGGGGGGGGGGGGGGGGGGGGGG
>NZ_JAELTJ010000923.1 GCF_016428805.1 Achromobacter sp. ASV32 | reverse complement strand
CCCCCCCCCCCCCCCCCCCCCCCCCCCCCCCCCCCCCCCCCCCCCCCCCCCCCCCCCCCCCCCCCCTTTTTACAACCCCACGACGGCATACGCGATCGGTTATTAGGTCTCGTGGGCTCGGAGATGTGTATCAGAGACAGGCACAACATCCAGCGCGCCATCCAGCGTGGCGCGGGCGGCGCCGACGGCGACGCCTACGAAGAAGTGCGCTACGAAGGCTACGGCATCGGCGGCGCTGGCCGGGGCGGGATCTGTCTCTTATACACAACAGACGCTGCCGACGACGAAGCGGTAGGGTACATATAGGTGGGCGTCGTAACATAAAAAAAGGATTGTGGGGCGGCGGGGGGGGTGGGGGGGGGGGGGGGGGGTGGGGGGGGGGCGGGGGGGG
>NZ_JAELTJ010000922.1 GCF_016428805.1 Achromobacter sp. ASV32 | reverse complement strand
CCTCACCACAATCACGGCTGCGTGAACACTATCCGTCATTGCAAACTTTCCAGAAGCTCAAAGATATATTCCTAGAGAGAATCGATCCTCTCATAAAGGTTTTGCATATTCCAACTTTTTGGCCAGATGCTGTCAGAGCGGTACAAAATCCGCATAAAGTGCCGAGAAGCTTGGAAGCAGCTGTATTCTGTTTTAGCTTGGCTGCAATCAGCGTCCTAGACGAAGATCAAAGTAAAAATATCTTTGGTGAATCAAAATCAACTGTTTTCGCGCGATCAAGGCCACTAGCCCGACAGGCGCTCGTCAATGCCGGTTTTCTGCATACTTCGAACCCAGTCGTCTTGAGCGCATTTCTATTGTTTCTTGTAAGGCCAACTGCATCACCCTGTCA
>NZ_JAELTJ010000921.1 GCF_016428805.1 Achromobacter sp. ASV32 | reverse complement strand
CCCCCCCCCCCCCCCCCCCCCCCCCCCCCCCCCCCCCCCCCCCCCCCCCCCCCCCCCCCCCCCCCCTTTTTTACAGCATAAGACGCAATACGAGATCGGTTATTAGGTCTCGTGGGCTCGGAGATGTGTATAAGAGACAGGGATAAAGTTGCTGTTCTGGAACTATTGCATGGTACGGAAAAAAACATGAGAATCAGAGTTGAGCAATAAAACAGAAACTTCACGGTTCAGATACGAAATGAAACAAACGCCTGTCTCTTATACACATCTGACGCTGCCGACGACGATGCGGTTGTGTTGGTGGGGGTGGTGGGGGGGGGGGGGGAGGGGGGGGGGGGGGGGGGGGGGGGGGGGGGGGGGGGGGGGGGGGGGGGGGGGGGGGGGGGGGGGG
>NZ_JAELTJ010000920.1 GCF_016428805.1 Achromobacter sp. ASV32 | reverse complement strand
ATTTGGTAATGGGTCGGCCTGCGTCTGTATTGGGGATAAAGTATTCCTTCTCGCCGTCGTCGCTGCGCTGCTGGAAATTGTCCAGCTCAGACTGCGGCACGCCGTCCAACTCACTATGGCTGATCCATATTCCGCTCTCGTCTTCAGATTGAATTCTTGAAAATTCATGACACAAGTTTGTAATATGCGTCGCCGACTCTGAGTACTCTTTAATCTTTTCGTCGCTAAGCACCCCGTGCCCAGCTTGTCGGTACTCATCGAGCAACTTGTCGAGATATTTGGCATATTCTGGATCAATGGTTTCCTCTTTTTCTTTGACGGCCTGGAGCCTGTCTCTTATACACATCTCCGAGCCCACGAGACCTAATAACCGATCTCGTATGGCGTCGTG
>NZ_JAELTJ010000919.1 GCF_016428805.1 Achromobacter sp. ASV32 | reverse complement strand
GTTAAATTATGCCGTCAAGATCAATTTGTCTGCCAGCATCCGAATTGGAATGAATGAGTCATTGGCAGATTAAATACAGCACAGTTGCAATCATACGACAAGGCCAAATGTACGAGATGCTCGTAAAGAATGCTTCAGTATCGTTCTATATGGCCTACAAAGGATTGTATACGCTTACATAGCTGTCCGAAGATGTCGTCTTTTACGCTCAACATGACTGGATTGATCAGCGCCGTAATAAAAGCGGAGGAGACTCACCTCTGAATTTCACAAGGACGTGGAGGCGTGGATGTAGGCCGCCACCAAGCCATAAGTAGATGGGTATTTTCGGCTCTCCACAGACGGATCCAGTTGTGGCCTCCCTCTGGAAGCTCATATATTGCTATTGAAC
>NZ_JAELTJ010000918.1 GCF_016428805.1 Achromobacter sp. ASV32 | reverse complement strand
CGATTGTACGGGGTATTATTCGCATACTTCCGCGCAAAAAGAGGTGCCATTGCGCCCGTCGCATTCTTCTTGCCCCAATCAAGGGGGCTTATTAGCATAATCAGCCGTCGAAATGCTCCAGATGGAATCACCACACCTCATGAGTAACTCGAGCTCCGACATCTCGCCAAGGTCCCCTGCGCCGTCACAGCAAAACAACTCGAGTTATTTCGCGTCAGGGTGCGCATCGGCCAGCAGACAGGAGCCCAGGTCTTTTGATCCAGAAGGCATGCTGCGCCAAGTCCACCAGGATAGGAATGCCGATGACAGCGGCAGCGGCAGCGGCAGCGCCAGCGCCAACGTCAGAAAAGATACAGCAACCAACTTCATCGCCAACGACGATGGCTCGAGA
>NZ_JAELTJ010000917.1 GCF_016428805.1 Achromobacter sp. ASV32 | reverse complement strand
CTCTTTAACAATCTTGTAGCCATCTTTTTGCATCCGTCCGCTGATGTCCTCAAAAAGTTCGATGTAAGAGCTGTAGATGCCCTCTTCAGGGACTTTGATGGCCTCTAAAATACCAAACAAGGTCAGTAACTTTAGGCGTTGGTGTCGAGTTCGGGTGAAAAGGCTGTGCGGATATGTTGGCGAGACTGTGCAAAGACAAGGCGCGCGCTCTGTGTTTATTCGGCGCGCTAATCCTATTTTGGTGCCGGTCCTGGTTAGGCGCCCGCCTTTAGTTACTGCCTCCAGCAACTATCAGTACCTGGCGATCCCTCAATCTCCAGAAACCATCACCTCTCTTTCACGTCGTCTCATCAGGAAGGCAACGTAATGGACCGCAATCTGATGTCCAGTCT
>NZ_JAELTJ010000094.1 GCF_016428805.1 Achromobacter sp. ASV32 | reverse complement strand
CCCCCCCCCCCCCCCCCCCCCCCCCCCCCCCCCCCCCCCCCCCCCCCCCCCCCTTTTTATTAGGTCTCGTGGGCTCGGAGATGTGTATAAGAGACAGGCCCGGCGGCGCCGGCTGCGGTCGGCAATGTCGCCGAGGCGCCGGCAAGCGCCGGCCGCAAGCCTTCGGGCGGCAAGCCCGGCGGCAAGCCGGCGGGTGCGCGCGGCGGCAACGCCGGCCGTGGCGGCAAGTCTGCGGGCGCGGGCCGTGGCCCCAATAAAGCCGAAGGCTCCCGTGCCGGTGGTGGTGGCAAGCCGGAAGGCTCCCGCGCCGGGGGGGGCAATAGCAAGGGTCCGGGCGCGGGCGGCAAGCCGCGCGCACCGCGCAGCGCCGCGTCTTCGCCGCGTGGCGACGACTGGCAGCCGCGTGGCGCTTCGGCCCACGAGTCCCGCCTGGGCGTGATGGGCGGACGTGGCGGAAGAGGGCGTTAAGCGGCTTGCCGGGCGGCGCCAAGGTGGCGCCGCTTGCCGGATGTGTCCCACATAAACGTAAGCCCGTGACGAATCAGGCGTTTTTCCAGTTTATCTGGTAAAATCAATGGTTTTCATGGCTTCGCGTTCTTGCCCTTGCGCCTTGGCTTTTGCTTGGGCCGCCTGTTTCTTCATACAGGTCTTGGGGTACGGAAGGTTATGTGGGGCGGGCGGGTGTGTCCAAGGGTGTTGCAGGGCCGGGTGCATTGCAGGTTGGTGCAGACCTGAGTCGTTGCAACCCGAACGATGCAAGCCCGACAATGCAAGCCGAAATTTTAGGTCGCAATATAGGGCACTGCCCAGCATTGCTCCTTACGTGTAGTAGGGTGGCGGCTGGGCACTGTGCAATACGGTGGGCTGGGCGTACAGCCCATTTTTTTTGAGTATATGGCTGATTTATTCGCATTGACCGAAGAGGCTCTTGCCGGCATGGACGTCGAACTCGTCGACGTCGAGCGTGCCGCGCTGGGCCTTTTGCGCGTCACGATCGATCGGGTCGGCGGTGTGCGCATCGAAGACTGCGAGCAGGTGTCCCGCCAATTGTCGCGGGTGTACGAGGTCGAGAATGTCGACTACAAGCGGTTGGAAGTCGGTTCGCCGGGCATTGACCGCCCGTTGCGCAACGAGGCCGAATTCCGCCGTTTCGCAGGCGAGCGCATCGAGATCAAGCTGCGCGAGGCATTGGACGGGCGCAAAGTCTTCTCCGGCACGTTGACCGTGCCCGAGGGCGAGCCCGCAGCCCCGGATGCCGCGGCTGGTATGCACAAGACCGTGTTCGGTCTCGAATTTGAGGCAAAAAAGAACGAAGTCCAGGTGTTGAATTTCACGGTCGATGATATCGAGCGTGCAAAACTGGATCCCGTTCTGGATTTCAAGGGCAAAAAGCGATGAGTCGCGAAATTCTTCTGTTGGTCGATGCCTTGGCGCGTGAAAAGAACGTCACGCGTGATGTCGTTTTCGGGGCACTTGAAAGTGCGCTGGCCTCGGCCATGAAAAAGCGCTTCAAGGATGATGCGGACATTCGTGTCGCCATCGATCGTGAAACCGGTGACCACGAAGGCTTCCGCCGTTGGCTGGTGGTGCCGGACGAAGCGGGCCTGCAAGAGCCGGACAAGCAGGAAATGCTGTCCGACGCGATCGAAATCGTCCCTGGCATCCAGGAAGGCGAGTACATCGAAGAGCCGCTCGAGCCCATCGAATTCGGCCGTATCGGCGCCCAGGCGGCCAAGCAGGCCATTCTGCAGAAGATCCGCGACGCCGAGCGCGAACAGGTGCTGAACGACTTCCTGGACCGTGGCGAAACCATCGTGTCCGGCACGATCAAGCGCATGGACAAGGGCGACGCCATCATCGAAACGGGCAAGATCGAAGCGCGCCTGCCGCGCTCCGAAATGATCCCGAAGGAAAACCTCCGGGTCGCCGACCGTGTCCGCGCCTTCGTGTTGCGCGTCGACCACGCCGCCCGCGGCCAGCAGGTGATCCTGTCGCGCACCTCGCCCGAGTTCATCCGCCAGCTGTTCGAGAACGAAGTGCCCGAGATCGAGCAGGGCCTGCTCGAGATCAAGGCAGCCGCGCGCGATGCCGGCGTGCGTGCCAAGATCGCCGTGGTGGCATACGATAAGCGTATCGACCCCATCGGCACCTGCGTGGGCATGCGCGGTTCCCGCGTGACCGCCGTGCGCAACGAGCTGGGCGGCGAACAGGTCGACATCGTGCTGTGGTCCGAAGACCCCGCGCAATTCGTCATCGGCGCCCTGGCACCTGCCAACGTCGAGTCCATCGTGGTGGACGAAGACAAGCACGCGATGGACGTCGTGGTGGACGAGGAAAACCTGCCCAAGGCCATCGGCGCCAAGGGACAGAACGTGCGCCTGGCTTCCGAGCTGACCGGCTGGCAGATCAACATCATGACGCCGGAAGAAAGCCTGAACCGCCAGGAAGTCGAGCGTTCGGGCCTGCGTGCCACGTTCATGAACAAGCTGGACGTCGATGAGGAAGTCGCCGACATCCTGATCGACGAAGGTTTCACCGGTATCGAGGAAATCGCCTACGTGCCCATGCAGGAACTGCTGGAAATCGAGGCCTTTGACGAAGACACCATCAACGAGTTGCGCGCCCGTGCCCGCAATGCGCTCCTGACCGAGGCCATCGCCCAGGAAGAGCGCCTTGAAACCGCACAGGATTTGCTTGAACTCGAAGGCATGACGCCGGAACTGGCCGCCAAGCTGGCCGAGCGTCAAGTGCATACGCGTGATGATCTGGCCGAATTGGCAACGGACGAGCTGGCGGAAATCGCTGGCGTGACCGAGCAGGAAGCCAGCGACCTCATCATGCGTGCCCGCGCCCATTGGTTCGACGAAGAATAACCAAAAGGACACGGGTCTGCGGCGGATAGCCGTCATATCCGCCGCAAGTTCACGTTGTTTGTAATAGCTGCATATAGGGAAGAGAGAGCCTAATGTCGAGTAACACCGTCGCCCAGTTCGCTACCGAGCTGAAAATGCCTGCCAATGTGCTGCTGGATCAGCTGCGCTCGGCTGGCGTTGACCTCAAATCGGTTGACGATTCCGTCACCGACAGCGACAAGGCGAAATTGCTCGAATCGCTGCGTCGCGCTCATGGCGCGACCGAAGGCAAGAAGATCACCCTGACGCGCCGCCAAACCTCCGAGATCCGGCAGGCTGACGCCACCGGCCGCTCGCGCACCATCCAGGTCGAGGTTCGCAAGAAGCGCGTGTTCGTCAAGCGTGATCCCTCCGAAATCGCCCTGGAACAGGCCGCTGGCGCTCGCGCCGAAGACGACGCGGCCGTCGAAGAATCGCAGCAGGTGTCGGTGCCGGTCGTGTCCAAGGCCCAGGCCCCGGTCGAGCCGCGCCAAACCGCGCCCGTCCAGGCAGAGGCTGCGGCCCCCGCCCCGGTGGAAACGCCCGTTGCTGTTGAAGCGCCCGCGCCGGTAGAAGCGCCCGCGCCTGTTGAATCCGTCGCGGCCGAAGTGCCCGCCCCCGTCGAGGTGAAAGCCCCCGAAGTCCAGGCTCAGCCTGAACCCGAACCGACGCCGGCGCCCGCTCCTGCCGAGCCCGTGGCCGATGTGGCCAAGCCCGAAGTCAAGACTGAATCCACCGAGCCCAAGGCTGAAGAAGCCAAGCCGGAACCCGTTGTGCTAGCTAATACGTCCGAACCATCTTCCTCCCAGGCCCCTGCGCCTGCCGCCCAGGCTCAGCCTGCCGCGAAGTCCGAACCCGTTAAATCCGCCGCCAAGCCGGTCGAAGCCGCCGCGCCCGCCGTCAAGGTTGGCAACCGCGCCGACAATCGCCGCGCGGGTCCCCCGCTTGCCGCCTCCGCCACCGGCGCTGGTCGCGACGAGGCCCGCCGTGCCGCCGAGGCCGAAGCCGCTGCCCTGCGCGAGATGCTGAACCGTCCGCGCAAGGTGCTGCGCGCACCCGAGCCCGAAGCGCCGGCCGCCGCTCCCGCAGCCCCGATCTCGGGCACGCTGCACAAGCCGGCCGGCAAGCCCGGTGCCGCGCCTGGCGCCAAGAAGGACGCCAAGCCCGCCGCCCCCGGCGCCAAGAAGACCATCAAGACGGCCGAAGTGGCTTCGACCTGGTCGGATGACGCCTCGCGCAAGAAGCCGGCCGACAAGCCGGCGGCTCCCGCCAGCCGTGACGGCTGGCGTGCGGGCGGCAAGGGCGGTGGCAAGGGTGGTGGCCGTGGTGGCCGCAACCAGCAGAACGACCGCCGCAACGAGCCGGCGCCGCAAGAATTCATCGCGCGTGAAGTCCACGTACCGGAAACCATCAGCGTGGCCGACCTGGCCCACAAGATGTCCGTCAAGGCCGCCGAAGTCATCAAGCAATTGATGAAGCTGGGCCAGATGGTCACCATCAACCAGGTGCTGGACCAGGAAACGGCCATGATCGTGGTCGAGGAACTGGGCCACGTGGCGATCGCCGCCAAGCTGGATGATCCGGAAGCCTTCCTGGACGAAACCGCGACCGTGTCGGAAGCCGAACAGCTGCCGCGCGCCCCGGTTGTGACCGTCATGGGCCACGTCGATCACGGCAAGACCTCGCTGCTGGACTACATCCGCCGCGCCAAGGTTGCCGCGGGCGAAGCCGGCGGCATTACGCAGCACATCGGCGCCTACCACGTTCAGACCGAACGCGGCATGGTGACCTTCCTTGACACCCCGGGCCACGAAGCGTTCACCGCCATGCGTGCCCGCGGCGCCAAGGCGACCGACATCGTCATCCTGGTGGTGGCTGCCGACGACGGCGTGATGCCGCAAACGCGCGAAGCCATCCACCATGCGAAGGCTGCCGGCGTGCCCATGGTGGTTGCCATCACCAAGATCGACAAGCCCTCGGCCAACCCCGACCGCGTGAAGCAGGAACTGGTTGCCGAGCAAGTGGTGCCGGAAGAATACGGTGGCGACGTGCCGTTCGTGGGTGTATCGGCCAAGAGCGGCGAAGGCATCGATGCGCTGCTCGAAAACGTGCTGCTGCAAGCCGAAGTGCTGGAACTGAAGGCTCCCGAAGACGCGCCAGCCAAAGGCCTGGTCATCGAAGCCCGTCTGGACAAGGGCCGTGGCCCGGTCGCCACGATCCTGGTGCAGAGCGGCACGCTCAAGCGCGGCGACGTCGTGCTGGCGGGCGCGAGCTTCGGCCGCGTGCGCGCCATGCTCGACGAAAACGGCAAGCCGATCCAATCGGCCGGTCCGTCGATCCCGGTCGAAATCCAGGGCCTGACCGAAGTGCCGGCCGCCGGCGACGAACTGATGGCACTGTCCGACGAGCGCAAGGCGCGCGAAATCGCGCTGTTCCGCCAGGGCAAGTTCCGCGACGTCAAGCTGGCTCGCCAGCAGGCCGCCAAGCTCGAGTCCATGTTCGACAACCTGGGCGAAGGCACACAGACCCTGACCTTGATCGTCAAGACCGACGTACAGGGTTCGCAGGAAGCGCTGGTGCAGTCGCTGGTCAAGCTGTCGACCGACGAAGTCCGGGTGCAAGTGGTGCACGCGGCCGTGGGCGGCATCTCGGAAACCGACATCAACCTGGCCATCGCTTCGAACGCGGTCGTCATCGGGTTCAACGTGCGTGCCGAAGCCAGCGCCAAGAAGCTGGCCGAGAACAACGGCATCGACGTGCGCTACTACAACATCATCTATGACGCCGTGGATGAAGTGAAGGCAGCCATGTCGGGCATGCTGGCGCCCGAGAAGAAAGAAGAAATCATCGGCCTGGTCGAGATTCGCGAGGTCTACAGCATTTCGCGTCTCGGCAACATCGCCGGTTGCATGGTGCTCGATGGCATTGTGCGCCGCGATTCCCAGGTTCGCCTGCTGCGCAACAACGTGGTTCACTGGACGGGGCATCTCGAATCGCTGCGCCGCTTCAAGGACGACGTCAAGGAAGTCAAATCGGGCTTCGATTGCGGTCTCACGCTGCGTGGCAACAACGACATCCAGGTGGGCGACCAGCTGGAAGTCTTTGAAATCAAGGAAATCGCGCGTACGCTGTAAGGCGTCGCGAGGCATTATTTCTAATGAGCCGTCACAAGTCCAAAGCCATTCCCGGTCGCAATTTGCGGCTGGCCGACCAGATCCAGAAGGATCTGGCCGGGATCATCCAGCGCGAGATCGACACGACTCGCGCGGGACTGATCACGCTCTCTGGTGTGGAACTGTCGACCGACTACGCGCATGCCAAGGTGTATTTCACGGTGTTGGGCGCTGAGCCCGAAGCCGCGACCACCTTGCTGAACGAGAAGGCCGGCTGGCTGCATTCCCAGCTGTACAAGCTGTTGCACATCCATACTGTCCCCACATTGCGCTTCTTCCACGACGAGCAGATCGCCCGTGGCATCGAGATGTCGATCCTCATCGACCGCGCAAACCGGCCCGGCCCGCACTCGGGCGTGCCCGACGAACCTGAAGACCAGTCCTGATCGGGCTGTCGTCACTGCTTTAATTTCCGGATTCCGACGATGGCTAAACGACGCGGGCTTGCGCTCGACGGTGTGCTGTTGCTCGACAAACCCGTAGGTTTGTCGAGTAACCACGCATTGCAACGCGCAAAACGTGCCATGGACGCGGCGAAAGCCGGCCATACCGGTACGCTGGACCCCTTTGCCACCGGCTTGCTGGTGTGCTGCATGGGGCGGGCGACCAAGATTTCCGGCGCGATGCTGAACGCCGACAAGGCATATCGCGCTACGCTGCAATTTGGCGAAGAAACCGATTCCGGCGACCTGACCGGCAACGTGGTGTCCACCGCCGAGCCTGGATTCGTGGTCGAGGAACAGGCCTTGCGCGAAGCGCTGTCACGTTTCTCGGGCACGATCGAGCAGATTCCGCCCATGTATTCGGCGCTCAAGCGCGACGGCAAGCCGTTGTACGAATACGCCCGGGCCGGCATCGAGCTGGAGCGGGCGCCGCGGCAGATTACGATTTACCGCATCGAGCTGCTGTCCCTGAACGGGACGCAGGCAGAGATCGATGTGGCTTGCAGTAAAGGCACATACATCCGGACGCTGGCCCAGGACATCGGGCGTGCGCTGGGCTGTTACGCCCACCTGGCGGCGCTGCGGCGCACGCACGTCGGGCCTTTTTCTCTGGAACGCGCCGTTGCGCTGGATGCCTTGCAGGCGATGCCAGACCCGAAGCAGGCATTGCTTGCACTGAACGAATTGCCGGAGGGCTTGCTGCCCTCCACCCTGACCTTAAAGGACTCGCTATGACTCGCGCCTTGCGCAACGTCGCCATCATCGCCCACGTGGACCACGGTAAAACCACCCTGGTCGACCAGCTGCTGCGCCAATCCGGCACCTTCCGCGAAAACCAGGCGCTGACCGAACGGGTCATGGACTCGAACGACCTGGAAAAAGAACGCGGCATCACGATTCTGGCCAAGAACTGTGCCGTTGAATACGAAGGCACGCACATCAACATCGTCGACACCCCGGGACACGCGGACTTCGGCGGCGAAGTCGAACGCGTGCTGTCCATGGTCGACGGCGTGCTGCTGCTGGTGGACGCCGTTGAAGGCCCGATGCCGCAGACCATCTTCGTGACCCGCAAGGCGCTGGCCCTGGGCCTGAAGCCGATCGTCGTGGTCAACAAAGTGGACCGCCCGGGCGCCCGTACCGACTTCGTCATCAACGCCACGTTCGACCTGTTCGACAAGCTGGGCGCGACCGAAGAGCAGCTGGACTTCCCGGTGGTGTACGCCTCGGGCCTGTCCGGCTACGCCGGCCTGACCCCGGACGTGCGCGAAGGCAACATGCGCCCGCTGTTCGAAGCCATTCTCGAACACGTGCCGCAGCGTGACGACGATCCCAATGGTCCGCTGCAGATGCAGATCATTTCGCTGGACTACAACAGCTACGTCGGCAAGATCGGCGTGGGCCGCATCAACCGTGGCCGCATGCGCCCCGGCATGGAAGTGGCCTACAAGTTCGGTCCTGAAGGCCAGGGCGGCCGCGGCCGCATCAACCAGGTCCTGAAGTTCCATGGCCTGGAGCGCATCGTGGTGGACGAAGCCGAAGCCGGCGACATCGTGCTGATCAACGGCATCGAAGAACTGGGTATCGGCTGCACCGTGACCGACGTGGCGACGCAGGAAGCGCTGCCGATGCTGCGCATCGACGAGCCGACCCTGACCATGAACTTCATGGTGAACACGTCGCCGCTGGCAGGCCGCGAAGGCAAGTTCGTCACCAGCCGCCAATTGCGCGACCGCCTGGATCGTGAACTGAAGTCCAACGTGGCCCTGCGTGTGCGTGACACCGGTGACGACACCGTGTTCGAAGTGTCGGGCCGTGGCGAACTGCACCTGACCATTCTGCTGGAAACGATGCGCCGCGAAGGCTACGAGCTGGCCGTGTCGCGTCCGCGCGTGGTGTTCAAGGAAATCGACGGCGTGAAGTGCGAGCCGTTTGAATCCCTGACCATCGACGTGGAAGACGCCCACCAGGGTGGCGTGATGGAAGAGCTGGGCCGCCGCAAGGGCGACCTGCAGGACATGCAGCCGGATGGCCGTGGCCGTACCCGCCTGGAATACCTGATTCCGGCCCGCGGCCTGATCGGCTTCCAGAACGAGTTCCTGACGCTGACGCGCGGCACGGGCCTGATGAGCCACATCTTCCACGAGTACGCGCCCGTCAAGGAAGGCTCGATCGGCGAGCGCCGCAACGGCGTGCTGATCAGCCAGGACAATGGCGACGCCGTGGCTTACGCCCTGTGGAAGCTGCAGGATCGCGGCCGCATGTTCGTGAACCCGGGCGATGCGCTGTACGAAGGCATGATCATCGGCATCCACAGCCGCGACAACGACCTGGTCGTGAACCCGATCAAGGGCAAGCAGCTGACCAACGTGCGCGCCTCGGGCACCGACGAAGCCGTGCGCCTGGTTCCGCCGATCCAGATGTCGCTGGAATACGCCGTGGAATTCATCGACGACGACGAACTGGTCGAAATCACGCCCAAGTCGATCCGTCTGCGCAAGCGCTACCTGCTGGAAAACGAGCGCAAGCGCGCCGCGCGCGAATCCGCCGTCTAAGCGCAGGCGGGGCATCGCGCCCCGTCAGCGATGGCAACAAGAAAGCCGTACTCCCCCCAGGGGCGTACGGCTTTTTTCATGTGCGTGAGGTAACTCCTGTGCGCCGGGCCGCCCCACGGAGGAAAGCGCCGCCTCGGGGTGGGCAGCAAGCGCGTAGCGTGGGGACGTTCAATTACCCGTGCTGATGCCGATACTCCTGCGTCTTGCCGCCGTAGCCATAGGCGGCCGCGCGGGCGTCGATCACGTGCACGTACGAGCATTCGTGCAGTTCGCCCAGGATCTCGCTGAAGGACGCGTAGATCTCCTGGATGTAGCGCGCTTTTTCGGCCTTGGTGTTGGTTTCGTCGGTGACGCTGATGTCCAGGTGAAAGGCGTTCTTGCCCGCCTCGGATAGCGGCCGGCCGCCGATGAACCAGAGATCGTGCGGGATGTGCTGCAGCGTAATGGCAATGACCGGCCGCTTCTTGCCCAGTACCGACTGGGTCAGGCCGGCGACCGAATCGACGATGCGGCGGTTGATGACGGGGTCCGATTGACCGGAAACGTGGATGACGATGTGCGGCATGGTGGGCTCCTTGAGGGATAACGGTGTGGAGCCAGTGTAGAAAGCGGTTTGACATCGGAAAAGCGGGAAATTACGATTTCAACCATCGAATAAACCGTTGGATAGGCCATGTCTGGTTTCGATCTGGATCAGTTGCGCACCCTGGTCGCCGTGCTGGATGCGGGCAGCCTGACGGCCGCCGCGCCCAAGGTGTTCCTGTCGCAGTCTTCGGTCAGCGAACAGATGCGCAAACTGGAGGAACGGGCAGGCCAGCCGCTACTGATCCGCGGCAAGACGGGGGTCATCGCCACGCCCGCGGGTGAACGGCTGCTGGCGCATGCGCGCGCTATCCTGGCGCTGAGCGAGGCGGCCTACCGCGATCTGCGTGGCGTGGCGCTGCGTGGCGAATTGCGGCTTTGCATCACCGATTACTTTCGCCCCGGGGACGTGGCGCGCATGCTGCGGCGCTTGAACGAACAGTACCCGCAGGTGCGCCTGCACGTCACCATCATGAAGAGCGGCACGATCGAAGCGGCCTACGAACGCGGCGAGATCGACGTGGGCATCTCGATGGTGATTCTGGAGCGCGGCAAGCTGAAAGGGCGTGCGCAGGGGCCACTGCTGCGACGCGAGTCGTTGCTGTGGATGAGCGCCGAAGGGGCGGGCGTACCCGCCGAGCCGTTACCGTTGCTGGCGTTGCCCGAGACCTGCGCCTTGCGCCAGTACGCCGAGCGCCTGCTGGCGCGCCGGGCCGTGCCGTATTCGGTGGCCCATGTGGCCTCGGGGGTGGCCGGGCTGCAACTGGCGATCGCGGCGGGTCTGGGTGTCGCGTGCCTGAACGAATCTGCCCTGGCACCCGGTATCGGTCGCGCCAGGGTGCCCGGCCTGCCGTCCCTGCCCGACGTCGAGTTCCGCCTGTTGCCGCCGCGGCCGGGCGAGGACCGCTTTGTTGAGTTGGCGCGCGAGGCGATCGTGCACGCGATGCGCTGACGCCGGTCAGCGCGGCGGCGCGTCCGTCAGCCATTGCAGGAATTCCCGGCCTGGCCCGGTGCCGCCCACGATGGCGCCGATGGGCTGGAAGGCGCCCGGAGAATCGATCCGTATCCGCTTGAAGTGGCCATGGCGCAGATACCAGTCCGCCAGGGTCAGCGGCACCATGGCCAGGGCCTGCTGGGCCTGCATGACGGCGATCAGCAGGGGCATGGGCGGCGCGGCGCTGGCCAGCCGGCACAGCCTGGGCACGATGCCCGCACGTTCGAAAAATGCGCTGAAGACGGCATGGATCGCCAGCTCGGGGCGCGGCTCGATCCATAGCTGCGCTGCGGCCTGGGCGAGCGCGACGGGCGCGTCCCCGGCCAGCAGGGGGTGGCCCTGCGTGGCCACGATGACGGCGGCATCCTGCTGCAGCGGCACGAATTCCAGGCCGGCAGGCATGGCCTCGGGGCGCCGGCACAGCAGCATGTCCAGGTTGCCGCTGGCCGCCAGCGGCAGCAGCTGTTCGCGGCTGCCTTCCTGGACTTCCACGTGCAGGTCGGGATGGGCCAACATGTACGCAGGTAACCGTTCGGCCAGCAGGCCGCCGCTGGCCGCGGGAATGGCGCCCAGGCGCAGGCTGCCCGTCGCCCCCGCACGCAAGGCGGCGACCGAGTTGGTGGACGCGCGCAGGGTGGTGAGCATGCTGCGCGCGCACTCAGCCATCAGTTGTCCGCTGCGAGTGGTGCGCATGCCGCGGGCGTGGCGCTCGAACAGGGGAAGGCCGAGCAGTGCCTCGATATCGGCCAGGGCGTGCGTGGCCGCCGGTTGGCTCATGCCGATCTGGGCGGCGGCTTGCTGCAGGCTGCCCAGGTCGGCGATGCCGGCCAGCAGTTGCAGATGACGCAGGCGTCCCTTGGCAAGCAGGCGGGCAAGCAGGGTGGCGGGGGCAACGTCCATGGCGGCTGGAATAGAAAGGTCCGAATTGAGCTATTCAAATTATGAATATATCGACGCATTAATGTATTTGAAATAAGGATATGCCCTGCCCAGAATGGCGAGATTCCGTTCCCGTTCTGAAGCCCAGGAGTGGCCGTTCCATGAAGTTTCGCCTGTTGCATGCCGTCGTCTGTGCCGCCGCTGTCGGCGCTTCTTCCGTGGCCCTTGGGCAGGCGGCCTATCCGTCCCAGCCGGTAAGACTGATCGTGCCATTCGCACCCGGCGGGTCGACCGACGTGCTGGCGCGTGCAGTGGCCGACGGCCTGCGCAAGGAACTGGGTCAGAGCGTGGTGGTGGAGAACCGCGCCGGCGCCGGCGGTCTGATCGGCACCGAGGCGGTGGCGCGGGCCGAGCCTGATGGCTACACCCTGGGCATGGCCACCGTCAGCACCATGGCCGTCAACCCGCTGCTGTATGGCACCAAGCGGGTCGATCCGGCGACGCAGTTGAAACCGGTAGGCGCGGTGGCGACGGTGCCGGTGGTGTGGATGGTGAATCCCGCGTTTCCGGCGAATGATTTCGCGCAGTTCCTGGCCGAACTGCGCGCCCATCCGGGCAAATACTCCTTCGGTTCGCCCGGCGTCGGTTCGCTGGGGCACTTGAATCTGGCCGCCATGAATGCCGACCTGAAGGTCGAGGTGCTGCATGTGCCGTATCGCGGCATGGGGCCCGCGCTGACCGCGGCGGTGGGCGGCGAGGTGCAGGTGCAGCAGGACCAGTACGCCTCGGCCCAGTCGCTGATCAAGGCTGGCAAGCTGCGCGCCATCGCCGTATCGGCGCCCGCCAGGCTGGCTGGCCTGCCGCAACTGCCGACCCTGGCCGAACTGGGCTATCCGCAATTGAACGCGCTGGGCCAGACCTGGTTCGGCCTGGTGGCGCCGGCCGGTACGCCGGATGCGGTGATCCAGGCGGTCAATGGCGCGGCGCAACGCGCGCTGGCGGATCCGGCGCTGGTGCAGCGGCTGGCCGGCCTGGGCGCCGAACCGTTGACCGGCACCCCGCAGGCTTTCGGCGAGCGCATCGCGCAGACGCTGGCCGCCAATCGCAAAATCATTGAAACTGCCGGCATCAAGCTGGACGAATAACCGGTTTTTCGCCGGCCATGCGACGCGGCCGGCGCCTGTAGATCCTACAACCTGCCACGGGAGACGCGATGGGAGCCATCGACAAACTTGCGCCGTTCATCGACGCGCGCAGCGAACGCTACGCGGAACTGAGCGACCGCATCTGGAGCCTGGCCGAACTGCGCTATGACGAGCACAAATCGGCCGAACTGCACATTGCCATGCTGCAAGAGGCGGGCTTTCGCGTCACTCGCGACGCGGCCGGCATCCCCACGGCCTTCGTGGCCGAGGCTGGTACGGGTGGCCCGGTGATCGGCATCCTGGGCGAATACGACGCGCTGTCGGGGCTGAGCCAGGAAAGCGGCGCTTTCGCCTGCCAGCCTTCGCCGGAAACACCCAACGGCAATGGCCACGGCTGCGGCCACCATCTGCTGGGCACGGCCGCGCATTTCGCGGCGGTGGCGGTCAAGGAATTCCTGGAAAGCAATGGCCTGCCCGGCACGATCCGCTTCTATGGCTGTCCGGCCGAAGAGGGCGGGTCGGGCAAGACTTTCATGGCGCGCGCCGGGCTGTTCGATGACCTGGACGCGGCGCTGACCTGGCATCCGGCGTCGCACACCGGCATTTTTCATCAGTCGTCGCTGGCCAATATCCAGGCCTACTTCCGCTTTCGCGGCGTGGCCGCGCACGCGGCCAATTCGCCGCACCTGGGCCGCAGCGCGCTGGATGCCGTGGAGCTGATGAACGTGGGCGTGAACTACCTGCGCGAGCACATGGTGCCCGATGCGCGGGTGCACTACGCGGTGACCAACAGCGGCGGGATTTCGCCCAACGTGGTGCAGGCGCGCGCCGAGGTGCTGTACCTGGTGCGGGCACCCATCAATTCGCAGGCGGCCGAGCTCTACGAGCGCGTCAAGAATGTGGCACGCGGCGCCGCGCTGATGACCGGTTGCGAGCTGGAAATCGTATTTGACAAGGCCTGCTCCAACTACATCCCCAATGGCGTCCTGAACCAGATCATGTACGCCAACATGCAGGCATTGCAGGGCCCCGCCTACACCGAAAGCGAGCAGCAGGCCGCGCGCAAGATGTGGGACGCGATTTCTCCGGACGACATCGACAACGCCGGCAAGAACCTGGGCGCGGTGCTGCGCAACCCGACGCCGTTGTTCAGCGGGGTGGCGCCGTACGAGCCGGGCAGGACCGAGATCAGTTACGGCTCGACCGACGTCGGCGACGTCAGCTGGGTGACCCCTACGGCGCAATGCTGGGGCGCGTGCTATGCCTACGGCACGCCGTTCCATTCGTGGCAGATGGTGGCGCAGGGCAAGCTGTCGCTGGCGCACAAGGGCATGGTGCACGCGGCCAAGATCATCGCCGCGACCGCCGCGGACCTGTATCGCCAGCCCGAGGCGCTGGCGCGTGCCAAGGCCGAACTGCTGGACATGCGCCGCGGCCAGCCCTACGTCTGCCCGATTCCGGCGGACGTGCTGCCGTCGTTCATGCGTAAATAGGGGACGCAAGGCGGCCCCTCGGGGCCGCCCCGGCTGCCGGGCTGCGCAGGTCAGGCCGGCAGCGACGGCGCGTATTGCGCGTCGGAGTTGACCTTCTGGTGGAATTCGACCACCTTGCGCACGACCTTGCGTGGATCATCTTCGATGATGAAAAGATCCAGGTCGTGCGCACCGATCATGCCGTTGGCCAATACCTGGCCGCCCAGCCATTCGACCAGGCCCGACCAGTATTCGCTGCCCACCAGCACGATGGGCGCGGGCGGAACCTTGCCGGTCTGGATCAGCGTCAACGCTTCGAAGAGCTCGTCCAGGGTGCCAAAGCCGCCAGGCATCGCCACGTAGGCGAAGCTGTGCATGAAAAATGTCGCCTTGCGGGAAAAGAAATATTCAAACGACAGGCTGATCGTCTGGTATTCGTTGTTGTGCGCTTCGTGGGGCAGGCTGATGTTCAGCCCGATGCTGGTGCCGCCACTTTCGAAGGCGCCTTTGTTGGCCGCTTCCATGATGCCGGGGCCGCCGCCCGCGATGACTGCGAAACCCGCCTCGGCCAGGGCGGCCGAAATGGCGACGGTGGTTTCGTAGTGGGGGGAATTGCGGCTGACTCGAGCACTGCCGAAGACACTGACGGCGGGCCCGATATGGGCGAGCTTGTCTGCCGCAGTCCGTATCTCTGACATAATCAGCGGAATTTGCTTGTTGGCGGGTGTCTCAGCCCCGTTTTTTGCCGTAGTTGCCGCCGTTGTTGCCATATCTGCCTTTGTAACCATGAAAAAAACCCTATTGCTGGTCGACGGTTCAAGTTACCTGTACCGCGCTTTCCACGCTATGCCTGATTTGCGCAACGCGCAAGGCGAACCCACAGGCGCGCTGTACGGCGTGGTCAATATGTTGCGCAAGCTTGTATCCGACTACAAGGCAGAGTATGCCGCATGTATTTTCGATGCGCGCGGCAAGACCTTCCGCGACGATCTGTACCCGGAGTACAAGTCGCATCGTCCGCCCATGCCGGAAGACCTGGCGGCCCAGATCGAACCCATTCACCGCGCGGTGCGCGCGCTGGGCTGGCCGGTGCTGGCCATTGAGGGCGTCGAGGCCGATGACGTGATCGGCACGCTGGCCTGCCGCGCCGCCGAGCAAGGCGTGCACACCATCGTGTCCACCGGCGACAAGGACCTGGCGCAGTTGGTCAACAGCCACGTCACGCTGGTCAACACGATGAGTGGCGAAGTGCTGGACGAGGCGGGCGTGGTCAACAAGTTCGGCGTGCCGCCGGACCGCATCGTGGACTACCTGATGCTGGTGGGCGATACGGTCGACAATGTGCCGGGCGTGACCAAGGTGGGGCCCAAGACGGCCGCCAAATGGATCTCGGAATTCGGGTCGATCGACAAGCTGATCGAAGGCGCCGAAGGCATCAAGGGCGTGGCGGGCGGCAATTTGCGCGAGGCCATTCCCAATTTCCCGCTGACGCGCCAGCTGCTCACCGTGAAGTGCGATTGCGACCTGACCGGTCACGTCGCAAGCGTCGAAGACCTGACGCCGCGTGGCCGCGACGAGGCCACGCTGACCGAACTCTACGAACGCTACGGCTTTCGCACCTGGCTGCGCGACCTGACGGGCGATGCCGAGCGCGTGCCGGCGGGCGACGCCCGCGTGGCCGTCGAGGTTCCCGCGGCCCCCGTTGAACGCGATTACCGGATCATCTCGGACTGGCCCGCTTTCGACGCCTGGATGGAAAAACTGCAGGCCGCCGAGCTGGTGGCGCTGGACACCGAAACGACCTCGCTGGACGAAATGCAGGCCAAGCTGGTGGGCCTGTCCATGGCGGTGGCGCCGGGCGTGGCCTGCTATATCCCGGTGGCGCACCGCGGCCCGGACGGCGCAACGCAGTTGCCCAAGGCCGAGGTGCTGGAACGCTTGCGCCCGTGGCTACAGGACGCCTCGCGCGCCAAGCTGCTGCATCACGCCAAGTACGATGCGCACGTCTTCGCCAACGAAGGCATCCGGCTGGCCGGTATCACCGACGACACGATGCTGCAGGCGTATGTGCTGGAATCGCACAACCGGGTCGGCCTGAACGACCTGGCGCAACGCTACCTGGGCCGCAGCGGCGTGTCCTACGAGGACCTGTGCGGCAAGGGTGCCAAGCAGATCGGCTTTGACGAAGTGGCGGTGGACAAGGCGGGTCATTACGCTGCCGAGGACGCCGACTTCACCCTGCAACTGCACCACGTGCTGCGGCCGCAGGTTGCCGCCGAGGCCGGGCTGGAACGCATCTACCTGCTGGAGATGCAGGTGTCGGGTGTGCTGACCATCATCGAGCGCAACGGCGTCAAGGTGGACGCGGCCGAGCTGGGCCGCCAAAGCCACAAGCTGGGCCAGGAAATGCTGCAGCTCGAGCAAAAGGCCTACGAGCTGGCCGGGCAGCCGTTCAACCTGAACTCACCCAAGCAACTGGGCGAGATTCTGTTCGGTCGCATGGAACTGCCCGTGGTGCGCAAGACCGCCGGCGGCGCCCCGTCCACCGACGAAGAAGTGCTGAGCAAGCTGGCGCAGGACTACCCGCTGCCGCAGGTGCTGCTGGAATACCGCGGGCTGTCCAAGCTGAAGTCCACCTATACGGACAAGCTGCCGCGTATGATCAACCCCGACACGGGGCGGGTGCACACGCGTTATTCGCAGGCCGCGGTCATTACCGGCCGGCTGGCCTCGTCCGATCCCAATCTGCAGAACATTCCCGTGCGCACCGAAGCCGGACGCCGGGTGCGCGAGGCCTTCATCGCCGAGCAGGGCCTGCTGCTGTCGGCCGACTATTCGCAGATCGAGCTGCGCATCATGGCGCACGTGTCCGACGATGCCAACCTGCAACGCGCCTTCGCCGCCGGCGAGGACATCCACCGGGCCACGGCCTCGGAGGTGTTCGGCGTGTCCTTGCAGGACGTATCTTCCGAGCAGCGCCGCGCGGCCAAGGCCATCAACTTCGGCCTGATCTACGGCATGGGGGTGTTCGGCCTGGCGTCCAACCTGGGCATCACCCGCGACGCGGCGCAGGCCTACATCGACCGTTATTTCGCCCGCTACCCGGGCGTGGCGATGTACATGGAGAACACGCGCCGGGTGGCGCGCGAGCAGGGCTACGTGGAAACCGTGTTCGGGCGCCGGCTGCAATTGCCGGAAATCCGTGGCGCCTCCGGTCCGCGCCGCCAGGGTGCCGAGCGGGCGGCGATCAACGCTCCCATGCAGGGCACCGCGGCCGACCTGATCAAGATGGCGATGGTGGCGGTGCAGGACTGGCTCGAGGCCGAAAAACTGCAGACCCGCATGATCATGCAGGTGCACGATGAACTGGTGCTGGAAGCGCCGGACGCCGAAATCGAACAGGTCAGGGAAGCGCTGCCGCGGCTGATGTGCAATGTGGCCGAGTTGCGGGTGCCGCTGGTGGCCGAGGTGGGCATGGGCAAGAACTGGGAACAGGCCCACTGAGCGCCGCGACGCGGTCGCGCCGCCTCGGGCGGTGAGGGGCTGGGCGGCTTGGCCGGCCGAGGTCTCGCAAGGGACGTTGGCCGGCGAGTCCGGCGATGGAAAATGGGTTGCCTTCGGGTAGCCCATTTCCGCTTTCGGGGGTGAAACAATATAATGTTGCGCTTTCCCGCCAATAAACCGTCCCCAAAATGTTGCTGCTCTGGGTCCTGCTTGCCACCGTCACCGGTGGCCTCATTGCCGTCCTGGTCGCCAGTTGGCTGGCCTACAGGGTGTTCGCCCAATACCTGCATCACATGGTGAGCCTGTCCGTGGGCGTGCTGCTGTCGGTGGCGCTGCTGCATTTGCTGCCTGAGGCGTTCGAGGGCGCGGTGGGCGATGCCCACGTGCTGTTCGGGCTGATGCTGGCGTCGCTGATCGGCTTTTTCGTGCTGGAAAAGATCGCGCTGCTGCGCCATAGCCACCACCACGAGGGTGACGGGCACCATCACCACTCGGGCCACGACCGCCACGAGGCGGGCCGCGGCGGGGTGCTGATCCTGATCGGCAGCTCGCTGCACAACCTGTGCGACGGCGTGCTGGTGGCGGCGGCTTTCCTGACCGATCCGCTGCTGGGCGTGCTGACGGCCGCCTCGATCATCGTGCATGAAGTGCCGCACAAGCTGGGCGATTTCGTCGTCTTGCTGAACGCGGGGCTGGCCCGGCGGCGCGCGTTCGCGCTGATCCTCTTTACCAGCTTGTGTTCAGCCGTGGGCGGCATAATAGGCTACTTCGTGCTGCAGCAAGCCCAGGGTTGGGTGCCGTATGTGTTGGTGGTTGCCGCCAGCAGCTTCCTCTACATTTCGGTGGCCGACCTGATGCCGCAGATGCACGAACGGGTATCCCTGGCCGATGCGGTGCCGCAACTGTTGCTGGTGGGGGTGGGCGTGGCGCTGATCTACAGCGTGACGACGCTGATGCACCACGGACATGAGCACGAGCACGATACCGGCCATGGCGCCGCGCGCACGGAGCACGTCCACACGCATTGACGCGCGGCGTTCGCGATACCCGGCTTCGTTCTTGTCCTGGCCGGTCGAGTCGCGGGCGCCATGATGGCGAATCGCGGGGCGCCGGCCCTGCGTTGATCCCTACACAGGAGTTCGCCATGAGTTTTTCCGCCGCTGCCGGCAACGTCGCCCCCACCGTGATCCACACGGACACCCAGGGGCTGGTCCACGGGGATTTCCAGCTGCCCGTGGCCGATGGGACCCTTGCCGCCTACTACGCCGCCCCCGAGGGCAAGCGCGACCTGCCCGTCGTGCTGGTGGTGCAGGAGATCTTCGGGGTTCACGAGCACATCAAGGACGTCTGCCGCCGCGTCGCCAAGGCCGGCTATCTGGCCGTGGCGGCCAATCTGTACCAGCGTCAGGGCGATGCGTCGACCTACACCGATATTCCGAAACTGATCGCCGAGATCGTCAGCAAGGTGTCTGACGAGCAGGTGTTCGCGGACCTGGATGCCAGCGTGGCGTGGGCCGCGCAGCACGGCGGCGACCCCAAGCGCGTGGCCGTGACGGGCTTTTGCTGGGGCGGGCGCCTGACGTGGATGTATGCGGCGCACAACCCGGACGTCAAGGTCGGCGTGGCCTGGTACGGCAAGCTGAGCGCCGGGCATGGTCCGTTGATCAAGCGGGTCGCGTTTGATGTGGTCAATGAACTGCATGCGCCGGTGCTGGGGCTTTATGGGGCCAAGGACGCCAGCATTCCGGTGTCGGATATCGAGATCATGAAGGGCAAGCTTGCCGGCGGCAATGACAATGCCAAGCGGTCGGAGTTTGTGGTGTATCCGGACGCGGATCATGCGTTCATGGCGGATTACCGGGCGAATTATCAGGCTGAGGCTGCCAGGGATGGGTGGAAGCGGATGCTGGAGTGGTTCAAGCGTTACCTGTGAGGTGGGGGGGCGTCGCTGCGCGCGACGGGGCGCGGCCTTTGGTGTGGTGTGGGCGGGGCTTTCTTCGTAGGCCGCCCGGCGCGGGTTGGGCGCAGGGATGCGCGCCTACGATTGCGGTCCGGAGCCTTCGCTCCGGACTGCCCCGTTGTCATTCTCGTCCTCGCCTTCGGCGACTCCTACGGATTCCCTCGGGCGCATCTAACGGCGCGCACCCCTGCGCCCAACCCGCGCCGGGCTACCGGTTTCGAGAATTGAAGCGCTGCCAGGCCGAGGGTTAGGGGAGAGGTTTGCGTCGCCCGCCCAGCCCGGCCGCGCGGGCGGCCGGCTCTGGGCATACATGCCCTGCTGCGTCGTGACGCAGCACGCTGCGCGCTGGCGCGGCGTCGCTGCGCTTGCCTGGGGCTACTGGCTTGCAGGCCGTTGTGCCTGACGGGGTGAGTGGGTCTTACCGACAGGGCGCAGCGACAACGCCCCGCAAAGATAGCCGCCCGGCGGCCCGAAGGCCGGGCAGCCCTTCTCGTGGCCAGCAAGCGCTGTCGTGCGCACGGCGAGGGAGTTGGAGACAACGCCCCGCAAAGATAGCCGCCCGGCCGCCCGGCCGCCCGAAGGCCGGGCAGCCCCCTCGGGGGGCAGCAAGCACGCGAAGCGTGCGCAGCGTGGGGGCCCTTAATTCCCGGCTTCGCGCAGGCGGCTGGGGAGGAGTTCGCCGTGGCGGGCGAGCAGGGGGTAGGCGGCGGCGCCTACCAAGTGGGAGTTGATGCCCTTCATGTCACGCAGGATGTCCAGGTAGAGCGCGCCGACTTCGGCGGCGTCGACCTGGCCTGCCTTGATTTTTTGCAGGTGGGTGTCGGCGGCCTGGCTTTCGATGGTGCGGAAACGGGCTTTTTCGCCGGCCAGGGCGCGGGCCTGGCGCAGGTCGTCGTTCACGAAGAGGGCGGCGGCCTGGCGTTGGTTGGAGATCAGTTCGCCCAGGGTGTTGTCCAGGCTGGCGCGTTGTTCGGGCGAGAAGGTCCAGCCCTGTTTGCGCAGCTTGGCGATGTGGCTGAGCAGGCCGTGGTGGGCGATGTCGCCTGCGTGGCCGATGTTGCTGGTGAAGGCCAGGATGTCGTCCAGGCGCTGCAGGTCGTCGCGCGTCATGTTCTCCTGGTCCAGGGTGGCCAGGTAGGTGGTAATGGCGTTTTCGAGCTTGTCGAGCGCGGTGTCGAGTTGGCGGGCCTGCACCATGCGGTGACGGTTGTCGCGCTTGAAACCGGCGCGGGCATACAGCAGCAGGGTTTGCAGCATGTCGGCCATGCGCAGGGCTTCGCGGGCGGCGTTACCCAGGGCGACGGCCGGGATGTCGTGGGCCCATTCGTCCAGGTATTGGGGGCGGGCCGGGTCGTTGGGGTCGGCGCGCTTGGGCAGCCAGCGGGTGAGCAGGGCCGCGTAGGGCGCCAGGAGCGGCAGGAAGACCAGGGCGATGATGGCGTTGAACAGGGTGTGGAAGTTGGCGACGGCGCGGGCCGGGTCGCTGGACAGGTCGCTCATCAGCGGTTGCAGCCAGGGCAGCAGCACCAGGCCGGCCAGCACGCCCACGATACGGGTCAGCAGGTTGCCCAGGGGCAGGCGGCGCGCGGCCGGGTCGTCGCCTGTGACGCCTTCGATCATGGGGTTGATGGCAGTGCCCAGGTTGGCGCCCAGCACCAGCGCAAAGGCGACGTGGGGGGCGACCATGTGATGGCTGGCCAGCGACATGACCAGCACCACGACGGCGACGCTGGAGTGGGCGGCCCAGGTGAAGGCGGCCGACAGCAGCACGGCGGCCACCGGCTGGGTGGCCAGGGCATCCAGGACCATGCCCAGCATGGGGGCGGTCTGGAAGGGTTCGAACAGCTCGACCAACTGGTGCAGCGACAGCAGCAGCAGGCCCAGGCCGATGAAGACCCGGCCCAGGTCGCGGGTGCGGCCGGGCGGATAGCGGCGGAACATCCAGACGCCGGCCAGGATCAGGATGGGCGCCAGCGAGGTGAGGTCAAAGGACAGCAGCTGGACGATCAGCGTGGTGCCGACGTTGGCGCCCAGCATGGCGGCCAGCGCGGGGACCAGGCCAACCAGCCCGCCGGCGGCAAAGCCGGTGATCATCAGGCCGGTGGCGGTGCTGCTCTGGAGGGCGGCGGTGATGCCCAGGCCGGCGGCGAAGGCCCGCAGACGGGTGCCCAGGGCCCGGCCCAGGGCGGCGCCGAGGGCCGCGCCAAAGGCGCGCTGCACGCCTGTCTGGACCATATGCACGCCCCAAAGCAGCAGGGCGACGTAGCCGGCGAAGTCAAGCAGGGTAATAAGTCCGGACATCCTGGGGTCGTTCCATTCTTTTTATGACAAGAAATAATTCTGTAATGATCGCATGCCGGGGCGGGCGGGGAAACCCGTCCCTGCAATACAGCATACGCCCCGCAGGGCTTTGCTGCGCGCGGCGCGGCCTTGCGCGTATCATTGCCGGATCATTCGTGGATGCATGGGAGTTCTGGTGGCCGTTTCCGTATTCGATCTGTTCAAAATTGGCATAGGCCCGTCCAGTTCCCATACGGTCGGCCCCATGCGGGCCGCTTTGCTGTTCGCGCAGGGCCTTGAGCGCGACGGCCTGTTGCCGCGGGTGGCCAACGTGCGGGCCGAGCTCTACGGCTCGCTGGGCGCGACCGGCAAGGGCCACGGCACCGACAAGGGGGTGCTGCTGGGCCTGATGGGCGAGGCCCCCGACACGGTGGACCCGGCCGCCATCGCCGGCATGATCGCGTCGGTGCGCGCCAGCCGCCAGTTGCCGCTGCTGGGGCACTACCCGGTGCCGTTCGTGGAAAAGGAACACATGATGTTCTACCGCCGCGAAGCCATGGCCGAACACCCGAACGGCATGAAATTCCACGCCTTCGACGCCGAGGGCCAATCGCTGCGCGAGGCCCGCTACCTGTCGGTGGGCGGCGGCTTCGTCGTGACGGCCGGCGCGTCCAACAGTCAGGTCATCGCCGCGCACGACCAGTTGCCGTTCCCGTTCCGCACGGGCCGCGAACTGCTGACCATGTGCCGTGAAAACGGATTGTCCGTGGCGCAGTTGATGATGAAAAACGAGCTGACCTGGCGCGACGCCGGTGAAATCGCGGGCGGCCTGGACCGTATCTGGCAGGTGATGCAGGACTGCGTGTCGCGCGGCTGCGGCATCAACTACCCCGAAGCGGACGGCGAACTGCCGGGCCCCTTGCGCGTGCGCCGCCGCGCCCCCGAGCTGTACCGCAATCTGACGCAGCGCGCCGAGCGCACGCTGTCCGACCCGCTGTCGGTGATGGACTGGGTCAACCTGTACGCCATGGCGGTCAACGAGGAAAACGCGGCCGGCGGCCGGGTGGTCACGGCCCCGACCAACGGTGCGGCGGGCATCATTCCGGCGGTACTGCACTATTACGATCGCTTTGTCCCCGGTTCCAACCGCGAAGGCGTGCGCGAGTTCCTGCTGACCGCGGCGGCCATCGGCCTGCTATACAAGTACAACGCGTCGCTGTCGGGCGCCGAGGTCGGCTGTCAGGGCGAGGTCGGCGTCGCGTGTTCGATGGCGGCAGGCGGCCTCGCTGCCGCTTTGGGCGGTTCCGTCGAGCAGGTCGAGAACGCGGCCGAGATCGGCATGGAGCACAACCTGGGCCTGACCTGCGACCCGGTCGGCGGCCTGGTGCAGATTCCCTGTATCGAGCGCAATGCCATGGCGTCCATCAAGGCCGTCAACGCAGCCCGCATGGCGTTGCGCGGCGACGGCCAGCACTATGTGTCGCTGGACTCGGTCATCAAGACCATGCGCGAGACGGGCGCTGACATGAAAACCAAGTACAAGGAAACGGCGCGCGGCGGCCTGGCGGTCAATATCGTCGAGTGCTGAGGCGCGAGACGCCCAAAGAAAAAACCCCTTGATCGTTCAAGGGGTTTTTTTGTGGCCGGCGCGGCGTGCGCCGTGGCCGGGGTCAGATCACGCGCGCGTTCTGCAGGGCGGCGATGCGGGCCGGAATCGGCGGGTGCGAGGCGAACATGGCCGCCAGGCCGCCCTTGCCGGTGATGCCGGAGGCTTCGAACGACTTGGGCAGTTCGCCCGGCTCCAGGCCGCCCAGGCGGGCCAGGGCGCGGATCATGGGTTCGCGGGCGCCCATCAGGTGGGCCGAGCCGGCGTCGGCGCGGTATTCGCGCTGGCGCGAGAACCAGGCCACGATGATCGAGGCGAGGATGCCGAAAATGATCTCACAGACCAGCACGGTGACGTAGTAGCCCGGGCCGATGCCGCGCTCGTTCTTGAACACGACGCG
>NZ_JAELTJ010000916.1 GCF_016428805.1 Achromobacter sp. ASV32 | reverse complement strand
CCCCCCCCCCCCCCCCCCCCCCCCCCCCCCCCCCCCCCCCCCCCCCCCCCCCCCCCCCCCCCCCCCACTTTTTCAAGCAGAAGACGGCTTACGAGATCGGTTATTAGGTCTCGTGGGCTCGGAGATGTGTATAAGAGACAGGAGTATATATACATCATTGCCTGCCTGCTTGCCTACTTGCCTGCCAACCCGTATTGCACCGTCTTCCGAGCAGATGAGCTGCTGCTTGTCGACTTCGATGATACCTAGAGCTGTCTCTTATACACATCTGACGCTGCCGACGACGATGCGGTTGTGTAGAGCTCGGTGGGCGCCGGGTCATGAAAGAGAGGGGGGGGGGGGGGGGGGGGGGGGGGGGGGGGGGGGGGGGGGGGGGGGGGGGGGGGGGGGGG
>NZ_JAELTJ010000915.1 GCF_016428805.1 Achromobacter sp. ASV32 | reverse complement strand
CACCACACCACACAAACGGGCTCCATCCATCTCACCAAAGACTTTCCATTCACATACTCACTCGCACGGAGTAGACGCTTTGATATTACTCACAGAGCCGGGAAAAGAGTCACCAACAGCCAGCCACACATGCTACAAATGGCCTTTATAGACGGGTACAACTCATAATACCCGTTATTGATAACCGTCATACACCATACCCAATCTACTTTGACCAAGGCCAACCCCCTTTCTTGCGACGACTGCCATCACTCTATCGAGTCGGCGCCTCGAAAGCGGCCAGTGGTACATGCTGCCTCGCTTCCGCCTGCTTCACCGTGTCATGAAAAGGAAGCTGGATGTAATGCTCCACGGCACATATTCCACCATGGCAACTGAAGCACCTACCATCC
>NZ_JAELTJ010000914.1 GCF_016428805.1 Achromobacter sp. ASV32 | reverse complement strand
CTTGTTTGGCTGGCAGAGCTTGCTTGACTGGCTGGACTAGTTTGGCTCGCTGAACTAGTTTGGCTGGCTGAGCTGGTTGATTCGAAGTAGTATTCTGGGTCTGCGATGTAGTCTTGGTTGGCAGGAATCTCAGTCTGGAGCGCTGAGCCAGTTGCCTCTGGCAAATCCGCAGACTCAGTTACCCAGACGACGCTGCAGGCAGCAGCAGCCTCCTCAGTTGCGCGGATTGGGGCTGCATTGGCAACACTGGCCAACAGAGGGAGCGCGGCGAGGCAGAGATGGAGCATGATGATGAGGGGTGATAAGGGATGATGCTTTGATCGCTGTAACAACGGGGACTGGATAAAACAGTCAAGAGGGTCAGGTCAACGGGGTCTGGGAAGGGGAGGGGC
>NZ_JAELTJ010000913.1 GCF_016428805.1 Achromobacter sp. ASV32 | reverse complement strand
GACCCGACTATGGGAGAAATCGACTTTGCACAAACCCGCAAACGACGATATTTTACGTGTCCCAGCTACCGAAAAGTCAATGTTCCTTGCACAGTGGAACAGGTTCGAGGCACATTGCAGTTGCGTGTGTCGACGTTTCCCCATATGGCAGGCATAGTGGTTGTTGACCCAAAGTCCTTCGATATTCGAAGCTCAAACTCGGCCTTTTCCGGCGCCCTTTTCGGCTTTGAGAAGCCTGATGGAATGTCAATCATGTCTTTGATACCAGACTTTGATAAGATTGTCGAAACATTGACCGAGGAAGATGGCCTGAAGCTTTTGGACGGAATGGTCATCCCTGAACATAGATTCCGCAGGGCTGCTGCTTTTACTGCCATCAAAGAGCATCGCCC
>NZ_JAELTJ010000912.1 GCF_016428805.1 Achromobacter sp. ASV32 | reverse complement strand
CCCCCCCCCCCCCCCCCCCCCCCCCCCCCCCCCCCCCCCCCCCCCCCCCCCCCCCCCCCCCCCCCCCCCTTTTCATGCAGATGACGGCATACGAGATCGGTTATTAGGTCTCGTGGGCTCGGAGATGTGTATAAGAGACAGGAACTTGATGTCGCATCTTTCCCGATCCGTCTCTGCCTCAAGCCGTGGCTCTCCGAAGACAAATATTGCTCTCGGCGCTCAAACACCTCGCCGGGACCGAGCACTCGAACCTGTCTCTTATACACATCTGACTCTGCCGACGACGATGCGGTGGTGTAGATCTGGGGGGTGGGGGGGGGGGTTGTGAGGGGGGGGGGGGGGGGGGGGGGGGGGGGGGGGGGGGGGGGGGGGGGGGGGGGGGGGGGGGGGGG
>NZ_JAELTJ010000911.1 GCF_016428805.1 Achromobacter sp. ASV32 | reverse complement strand
GTCTACAAGGATGTGGACGACGATGGCAAGACGGAGGTTACGGAGAGTACGGGGCTGAGTGGCATCACGGCTGGTGCGAGTGATGTAGCGGCGAGGGAGAAGCGGGAGCAGAAGAGAGAGGCGAAGCGGAAAGAGAAGGATCAGCGCCGAAAGGAGAAGGAGAAGGACAAGGACAAGGATGGCGGTGGGAGACGACTTGGTGAAGATGGTGAGGTGCTGGACGAAGAGGCTGAAAAGTATGCTCAGGCTGAGCTGCGCAACTACAGACATGAAAAGTCGGCTCGAGTGGGAGGCTTAAATAAGCAAAGCGAGGGGTCATCGTGGGATGGCTTCAATCCGACTGCGTCCAGCCACGGCGGCGCAGACTCGGAGCTGCTGTCTAACCGACAGAC
>NZ_JAELTJ010000910.1 GCF_016428805.1 Achromobacter sp. ASV32 | reverse complement strand
CTCAGCATCTAACCTCTATAGCACAACGTTGGTGAATCTAACACCCAATTCCCGCCCCATAGATCCGAGTTTGAAGCCTTTGCTCGCCATCTCCAAGATGCCGCCATGATTATCCAGCAACGCGCCGAAGCCCCCCGCTCTTCGTCATATACCGACGTCTCCGTCTTGCTTTTGAGCTGGGAAAACGACTCAACCGTCGACACAGAAGCCATTTCGTCACTTCAGCGTACGCTACAGTCCGACTACAAATATAACGCCACATCATGGCAGATTCCCGCCGTTTCAAACCCCAGTATCAAGCTCGGCGTACAGATGGCGTCCTTCCTGGAGCATGCCTGCCCAAATCATTTACTCATTATTTACTACATGGGCCGAGCTTATCTAGGATACCA
>NZ_JAELTJ010000909.1 GCF_016428805.1 Achromobacter sp. ASV32 | reverse complement strand
CCCCCCCCCCCCCCCCCCCCCCCCCCCCCCCCCCCCCCCCCCCCCCCCCCCCCCCCCCCCCCCCCCCCCCTTTCACGCCGACGCCGGCACACGCGATCGGTTATTAGGTCTCGTGGGCTCGGAGATGTGTATACCCCCCCCCCCCAGCGTATGCACGCGCCAACGCAGTTCATGCGCGGAGATGAAATGCGCGGCCTTGCAGAGTACCCGCGGCAGCTCCTGGGCGTCGGCCGCCGTGTTGCGCAGAAAGCCTGTCTCTTATACACATCTGACGCTGCCGACGACGATGCGGTTGTGGAGGGGTGGGTGGGGGGGGGGGAGGGAGAGAGGGGGGGGGGGGGGGGGGGGGGGGGGGGGGGGGGGGGGGGGGGGGGGGGGGGGGGGGGGGGGGG
>NZ_JAELTJ010000908.1 GCF_016428805.1 Achromobacter sp. ASV32 | reverse complement strand
CGACAGCCCGCTGTGGCAGGGCCCGTTACCAAGTTCTGACCGGTCTGGTCCACTGAGGGCGCTATAAGTGAAGTCTGGTCAAGAACCAAGGAGGGATTACCTTGGTACTGGTATTATTATCAAGAGAGAGGGGGGAAGAGAGATTATTTGGAATGTTTTTTTTTCATATCCGTAAGCAGCTGTACTTAGCAGTCGGACTATGGGCAAGAGCAGAGGCTATCAGTCCTGTCAGATAGTCTTTCATTACGTATCGACATGTAAAACTCGCTGGCATATCATCGCTTGTATTTCAATTCAAAACTCCCATCATTCTGTCACCGTCACCGTCACCGTCACAGCATTTATAGCTCTACCAGGCTGACATCTAAAACCCCTTCCGCCTTGCACAAATC
>NZ_JAELTJ010000907.1 GCF_016428805.1 Achromobacter sp. ASV32 | reverse complement strand
CCCCCCCCCCCCCCCCCCCCCCCCCCCCCCCCCCCCCCCCCCCCCCCCCCCCCCCCCCCCCCCCCCCTCTTTTCATGCAGAATCCGGAATACGAGATCGGTTATTAGGTCTCGTGGGCTCGGAGATGTGTATAAGAGACAGGCGCACATTCTTTCCTTCCTGGGAAAGAGGGATTTACAAGACGCTCGTCTTGCCTGTCGCCGCCTGAATGAAGCGTCTAAAGTGCATTTTGCAGCCACGTTCTTCAGCACCTGTCTCTTATACACATCTGACGCTGCCGACGACGATGCGGTTGTGGTGATGGGGGGGGTCGGCGGATGGGTGAGTAAGGGGGGGGGGGGGGGGGGGGGGGGGGGGGGGGGGGGGGGGGGGGGGGGGGGGGGGGGGGGGGG
>NZ_JAELTJ010000093.1 GCF_016428805.1 Achromobacter sp. ASV32 | reverse complement strand
GGGCGCCAGCCGTTCCAGCTTGTCGTAGAGCTTGACGCGCATGTCGGCCAGCAGCTGATAGGCCATGGCGTGGGCCAGCCAGGATTCGAGCCAGTGGAACAGCGCGGCCAGCGGCGCGGCGATGAGCAGGCCGATGATCAGGGACGAGGTATCGCGGCCATCGCGGATGGCGGCCACGACCAGGGCGCTGAGCACGCCTACGCCGATGAAGGCGGCCACCCGCGCCACGCCCAGCAAGATGGTGGCGATCAGGGTGCCGCGCCAGGGGCGCACGACGGAGAGCAGGGTGCCCAGCGTGGCGCGCCAGCCGATCTGCTCGGCGTCCGCATCCAGCGGGCGCAGGGCCGGGCCCTGGCCGCTGCTGTCCAGGCCGGCGTCGGCGGCCGCGCGGTCGGGGCCGGCGGGCAGTGGCTCGGCCGCAGGCTGGGCTGCGGCAGGCGCGGCCAGGGCCACCGCTTGCTCATGCATCAGGCGGAAGTACAGGCCTTGCTGTTGCATCAGGTCGGCGTGCGTGCCTTGTTCCACCACGCGGCCCTGGTCCAGCACCAGGCAGCGGTCGGCGCCGATGACGCTGGCCAGGCGGTGCGCCAGGATCAGCGTGGTGCGGCCGGCCATCAGTCGGTCCAGCGCTTGCTGGATCAAGGCTTCGTTTTCGGTGTCGACCGACGACAGGGCCTCGTCCAGGATCAGGATGGGCGCATCGCGCAGCAAAGCGCGGGCGATGGCCACGCGCTGGCGCTGGCCGCCCGACAGCTGCAGGCCGCGTTCGCCGATGCGGGTGGCGTAACCCTGCGGCAACGCCATGATGAAGTCATCGATGTTGGCGGCGCGGGCGGCGGCGCGCACCTGTTCGTGGCTGGCGTCGGGCCGGCCCAGCCGCAGGTTGTCATCGATGGTGCCGTGGAACAGCGTGATGTCCTGGCTGACCAGGGCCATCTGGCCAAGCAGTGTCTGGGTATCCAGCTGGTTGACGTCGTGGCCGCCGACGCGGATGGTTCCGGACTGCGGCACGCATTCGCGCAGCAGCAGGCGCACGATGGTGGACTTGCCGGCGCCGCTGGGGCCCACAATGCCGACGCGCTCGCCGGCCGCGATGCGCAGCGACAGGCCCTGGTGGGCGCGGCGTTCCGGGGTGTACGAGAAGGCGACGTTGTCGAATTCGATGGTGGGGGCCAGGTGCGACGGGACGGCGCCCGCGGGCACGTCGGGTGCGGCGGTTTGCGGGCGGGCATCCATCAGCGCATGGATGCTGAGCGCGGCCGACTGGCCCAGCATGCCGCGGTGCAGAACCGAGCGCAGGTCGCGCAGCGGGCGGAAGATCTCGGTGCCGGCCATCAGCACGATCAGCAGGGCTTCGACGCTCATGTCGCCGGCGGCCACGCGCCAGGCGCCCACCGTCAACGCCAGCGCGGCGCCCAGGGCCACGCCCAGGTCGCTGATGCCGCGCGTGAGCAGGCTGACCGACAGCACCCAGAAGGTGTTGTCCGAGAGCTTGCGGGCGCGGGCGGCCAGACGCTCGCCCCAGGCCTTGCCCTGGCCGTAGGACTTCAGCGTCGGCAAGCCCTGCACGGCATCCAGGAATTCCTCGCCGAATTCATTCAGCGAACGGGTGCGCGCCAGGCTGGCGCGGCGGTCCAGCATGTGCACCGACATCGGGCCGAACAGCGCAAACAGCGCGGCTACCAGGAACACCAGCGCGGTGGGCACGTCCCAGAAGGCGATCACGGCGAAGATGGCGAACGGCGCCACGGCCGCGATGGCGACTTGCGGCAGGTATTGGCCGAAGAAGGTCTGCAGCTGTTCCACGCCGTCCACCACCGTCAGCATGACGCCGCCGGTGCGCTGATTGGCGAACCAGGCCGGTCCCAGCGCGACCAGGCGGTCGTACAGCCGGGCGCGCAGCGCCTGCTGCACATCGGCCGAGCAACGGTTGGCCTGCACGGTGCGCAGGTGGTCGAACAGGGCGCGCAGCAGCACCATGGCACCCACGCAGACAGCGGGCGTGAGCCAGTCCTGCCAGGGGGCGCCGTCGAACACCCGGGCCAGCAGCTGGCCCAGGAACACGTAGCGGGCAATGCCCGCGGCCAGCGCCAGAAGTCCCAGCAGAATGCCGCCCGCCATGGCGGCGCGCAGCCCTTCGGTCAATCGCCACAGCCTGGAATCGAAATACATATCAATGCTCCCAACAGAGCTTGCATGGTTACGCATTCGCGGCTGGCGCGAAAGCGATAGTTATTCAATCATGGGTTGAGATAAACTCAACCCTATGTCTGATCTGCCCACCCATACGCCGCCGCTGGCCGCCTTGCGCGCCTTTGAAGCCGTTGCCCGCCTGGGCAGCCTGAGCCGCGCCGCGACCGAGCTGCATGTCACCAAAAGCGCCGTCAGCCACCAGTTGCGGGCGCTGGAGACGGACCTGGGCGTCAGCCTGTTGCGGCGGGGCGGCACGGTGCGCCGCGCCGAGACCACCGAAGCCGGCGCCGCGCTGCTCGCGTCGGTACAACAGGCCTTGACCCTGCTCGAAACCGCCTGCCGCAATGCGCGGGCCAGCGCGCGGGGCAAGCGCCGCTACAACCTGAACGTGTCGGCCAACCCTTCGCTGGCGGCGTTGTGGCTGGCGCCGCGCATCGGCCGCTTCATCGAACTGCATCCGGATATCGACATCCAGGTGTTCCTGCACGCCAGCCAGGACCCCGCCTGGAAGGCGCAGGACATCGACCTGGCCTTCCTGCATGTGCGCGCGCTGGGCCCGCACCTGGCCGCGCCCGGCGACATCCCGTTGATGACCGAGACGGTGGTGCCGGTGTGCAGCCCGGCGCTGGTGGCGCCGCAGGACCGCGACGACCCGGGCGTCTTCGCGCGCCACCGCTGGCTCGAGGAAAAGCACATCGACAGCCCGGAAACCGACTGGCGCACCTGGCGGCCGCGCCTGGGCCTGCCGGAAAGCGCCGGCCAGGACCCGCTGGTGCTGTCCGGGCTGAGCACGGTGGTGGCTGCTGCCGCGGCGGGCGTGGGTATTGCACTGGGCCGCGCGCCGCTGATCGACGAGGAGCTGGCCAGCGGCCGGCTGGTGACGTTGACCCCGGGGCTGCGCATGGCAGGCTCGTGGGGCTATGTGATGCGCATCCACGCCAACCGGCCGATGGACGCCTCGCTGCCCGCGCTGGTGGAATTTCTGGCCGAAGAGGGCCGCGCCGCCGCGGCGTGGCAGAATCGGGTTGCGGCGCGCGCCTAGCGCGCCAGCCCGCGGCGCCATCTGGCGATAGGGCAAGTGTCCGCGGCCCCGCTCCTGTCGAGGCGTCCTTGAATCCCTTGATCGAATTGCTGTTGCGTCCGCTGCGCGCATCGCGGTTGCCGTTGGCCCTGCTGGCGCTGCCGGTTTTGTTGCCGCCCGTCTTATTGCTTGCGGCGCTTTTGCTGCCGCCGGCCGCGCAGGCCCAGGCCGCGCCGACGCCCGGCTGCCAGGATTTTCTGCAAGCCTTGGGCGACAAGCCCGACTTCATCGAATACCAGGGTTGCCGCCTGGAAATGCGCGCCCAGGGCAAGCCGCTGGTGGCGCGCTACCGGGTCGACGGCGCGTCGGCGGCCCAGGCGGAAAGCTATCTGCAGCGCAAGTTCGGCATCGCGCCGCTGCGGTTCCAGTGCTGCGGCTGGCAGACGGCGCCGCATTTCTGGCGCGACCCGCGCACCGGGCACGAATACCTGATCGGTTTCGGCTCCGAGGAAACCCTGTATTCGTCGCGCTCGCAGTGGGGGCGGATCGAGAACTTCCACATCCGGGTCGAGCGGTACACCGAAGCGATCTGAGATACCGGCGCGCGACGCGGGTTCCGCCGTTCAGTCCGCGGCCAGCTCCATGCTGCGCGTCACTTCTTCCTGCACCCGTTCCCAGATGGCGCGCTTGAGCTCGACGAAGCGGGGCGACAGCTGCACGTCGGCGCTGCGCGGGTGGGGCAGGTCGTTCTGGATGTCCTGCACGATGCGCCCGGGCTTGGAGCCCATGACCGCCATACGGGTGGACAGCGTCAACGCCTCGTCGATGGAGTGCGTGATGAAGACGATCGTCTTGCCGCTTTGCTCGTAGATCGACAGCAGCTGGTCCTGCAGCACCTGCCGGGTCATGGCGTCCAGGGCGGCGAAGGGTTCGTCGAACAGCATCACGTCCGGGTCGTTGGCCAGCACGCGTGCGATCGACACGCGCTGCTTCATGCCGCCGGACAGTGCGTGCGGGTACTTGTCGGCGGCCTGCTTCAGGCCCACCATCTCGATGTACTTGCGGGCGATGGGGGCGCGTTCCTGCCGGGACATGCCGCGCATCTTCAGGCCGAATTCCACGTTTTCCTGCACCGTGCGCCAGGGGAACAGGGCGTACTGCTGGAACACCATGCCGCAGGCGGCGGTGACGTCCGTGACCGGCTTGCCGTTGATGGCCACCGTGCCGGTGTTGGGGGTGATGAAGCCGGCCATCAGGTTCAGCAAGGTGGATTTGCCGCAGCCGGAAGCGCCCAGCAGCACCAGGAATTCGCCGCGCTTGACCTCGAGGTCCACCTTGTCCAGCACGGTGATGTCGCCATACGCCTTGGACACGTCGCGCAGGCGGATCATCGTATCGTCGCTTATCGTTGCCATGACAGTACCCATCGTTCAAGTAGACGCAAACACAGATCGGTCACCAGCACGGTGAAACTGATCAGGACCATGCCCAGCACCACGGTGTCGGTCTGGAAGAATTCCTTGCCGTTCATGATCATGAAGCCCAGGCCTTCCTTGGACGCGACCAGCTCGGCCGAGATGACGCAAGTCCAGGACAGGCCCAGGATGATCTTCATGCCGGACAGGATCTGCGGCAGACAGCCCGGGAACAGCACTTCGCGCATCACCTGCCAGCGGTTGGCGCCCAGGTTGCGCGCGGCCCGCACCAGCACCGGGTCGATGCTGCGCGAGGCCTCCATCACATAGAGCAGGGCGGGAACGAACGAGCCCATGAACACGATGCTGTACTTCTGCGTTTCGGTGATGCCGAACCACAGCAGCGACAGCGGAATCCAGCTCATGGACGGCAGCGGACGCAGGAACGAGATGATGGGGTCGAAGACGGCGCGCGCCACCTTCGAGGTGCCCAGCAGGATGCCCAGCGGAATCGCCACGATGACGGCCGCCAGGAAACCCACCATCACGCGCCGGGTCGAGGCCAGCACGTTGTAGAACAACGTGCCCTGGTCCGACATCGACAGGGCGCGTGCCAGCACCTGGGACGGCGCCGGCAGGAAAATGGGGTCGACCGCGCCGGCGCGGCACAGGCCTTCCCATAGCAACAGGAAACTCAGCAGGGACACCACACTGACCCAGATCAGCGTGGTGTCGCGGGTAGCGGAACGCGTGGACATAAGACAGCGGCTCCGGGCTTACAGGTACGAGGCCTGGACCCAGTCCTTGACCGTGGGCGCGCGGTCGATCTGCTTCAGGGATACCAGCATCTCGGCCAGCTTCTGCATGCCGTTGACGAAATTGCCCGGATCCACCATCAGGGCCTTCTGGTCGGCGGCGCTGTACCACTGGGTCTGCTTGATGACGTTCAATTGATCGTCGCGCGACAGGCCGGTCAGCTCCAGCAGCACGCCGGCGGCCTCATCGGGCTGCTCGGTCAGCAGGGCATTGGCCTGGAAGACCGCGGCCAGGAACTTGCGCACGGCCTCGGGGTTGTCCTTGCCCAGCTTGGCGTGGGTCAGCAGCACGTCCGGCCCGGGAGTGATGGCGTATTGCTTGTAGAGCGAGAACGCGGTGTCGTCCAGCAGCACGCGGGTGCCCGGCACGGCCTTGATACGGTCGAATGCCGGCGTCCAGGCGACCGCCGCGTCGATCTGCTTGCCCTGGTAGGCCGACAGAATATTGGTGGCGGGCAGGTTGATGATGGACACATCGCGGTCCGGGTCCATGCCGGCCTGGCGCAGCACGTCCAGCAGCAGCACATGGGCGCTGGACGCGTAGGTGACGCCGATCTTCCTGCCCTTCAGGTCGGCGACGGACTTGACGTCCTCGCGCACCAGCACGCCTTCGGCGCGGCCGAAGTTGTTGGGCGTGGCAATCACCTGGAACTGGCGGGCGCCGGCCGCCATCAGGGCCAGCGACGACACCACGCCGGTGCCGGCCAGGTCGATGTTGCCGGCCATCACGGCGCTCATGCGGTCGGACGAGGTGGCGAAGCTCTGCCACTTGATTTCCAGGCCCTGCTTGGCGAACAGGCCGGTCTTCATGGCGATGTAGGCCGAATAGTGGCCCAGCCAGGCCGAGCCGCCGTAGGTGTAGGACGCGGCGGCGCGGCCGATCATCGGAAAACCCAAGGCGCTGGCGCCGGCCAGCGCGGCGGTGCGCGCCAGCATCTCGCGGCGATTCATGTTCATGCGATTTCCCCTGCTTGGATGGTGATTGACTGAAAGATCCAGGTCGCCGGCACTCTGCGTTGCGGCTGCCCAGACTTTCGCCCGCCAGCGGGCGGTGGACGTGTATATAAGCAACGTCGATGCTCAAAATCCAACGCGCTTATATTTCGAGTCCCCGGGAATCGCGGGTTCACACTCCGGCCACTTGTTCTTGGAGCCAAGTCGTGAAAAGTTATGACGTGATCGTGATCGGCGCGGGCGTGATCGGCAGTTCGGTTGCCTTCCACCTGGCCGCGTTGGGGGCGAAGCATGTGCTGGTGCTGGATCGCGGGACGATCGGCGCGGGCACCACCTCGCAATCGTCCGGCATTCTGCGCACCCACTATTCGGTGCGCGAGAACGTGGAATTGGCCCAGCGTTCGTGGCGCGTGTTCAACGATTTCTCGAACTACATCGGCGACGACGAAGCCTCGTGCGGCCTGGTCAAGTGCGGCTATCTGATCAGCGCGGCCGACAACGACAAGCTGGAACCGCTGCGCGGCGCGCTGGCCCAGCAGCAGGCCCAGGGCATTGCGCTGGAGCTGCTGACGCCCGCGCAGGCCCGTGAACTGCTGCCGATCGCCTCGTTCGACGACGCCGCGCTGATCGGCTTCGAGCCCGAGGCCGGCTTTGCGGATGCCTACCTGGTGGCCACCAGCTTTGCGCGCGGCGCCCGGCGCCGGGGCGTGACGATCCGGGAAAACGTCGACGTGCATCGCCTGCGGGTCGAGAACGGCCGGGTTACGGGCGTGTCCACGTCCGAGGGCGACTACGCCAGCCCGCTGGTGATCAGCACGCAGAATATCTGGACGTCCGAGCTGGCCGCCTGGACCGGCGTGGCCATGCCGGTGCTGCCCGAGCGCCACGCGGTGCTGGCGCTGGAATGCGAAGCGGCGCCCTATACCTATTCGATGCCGGTCTACAAGGACCTGGCCTCGCCCGGCATGCTGTATTGCCGCAGCTATGGCGGCAACCAGATGCTGGTCAGTGAAGGCGTCGTGGGCGAAACCCTGCAGCACAGCGACGCCGAGCAGGGCGACATTGCGCTGGACTACGTGGCCGAGGTGGGGGCGCAGGTGGCCGAGCGCTTTCCGGCCTACGAGACCGCCGGGCTGGCCTCGTCGTGGACCGGCGTGTATGACGTGACGCCGGACTGGAATCCGGTGCTGGGCCGGGTGCCCGGCGTGCAGGGGTTGGTGGTGGGCTTCGGCTTTTCCGGCCACGGCTTCAAGCTGTCGCCCACCGTGGGCCGCGTGCTGGCGCAGGAAGCGCTGGGGCTGGCCACCGACGTCTCGCTGGCGCCGTATGCCTTGAGCCGCTTTCAGCGCGGCGCGTTGTTGACGGGGAAATACGGCCTTGGCGCAGTCTCCTGAATGCGGCGGCGCACGGGGCGGCCACTGGCCGTCCCTGGCGTCCGAACCGTGGAAGAACGGCGGCGGCGTGACGCGCACGCTGGCCAGGGATGAGACCTCGGCGGGGGCGGCGCGCTGGCGGGTCAGCGTGGCGGACATTGCCCGTGACGGGCCGTATTCGCGCTTTGCGGGGGATGAGCGTGTATCGGTGGTGCTGTCCGGCGGGGACGTGATCCTGCGCGATGCCAGTGCGCAGGTGCGACTGCCCCTGGGCCGTCCCGCCGCTTTCGCCGGCGATCTGGCCTGGCATGGCACGCTGCCGGGCGGCCCCGTGCAGGTGTTGAACCTGTTCGTGCGGCGCGGGGCGGCGCAGGCGCGGGTGCGCTGCGTGAGTCTGGCGCCGGCATCCGAAGCGGTCGAGTTGCCCGCCGGCGTCTTGGCGCCGGGCGGTGCGGGGCGGCACCTGCGGTTATGCCTGGCGCTGGCCGCGGGCTGCTGGCATACGCCGGACGGTCTCCACGAATTGGGCGCGGGCGATTTCCTGCTGCGGCCCGCGTTCTGTACCGGCAAGCCCGGCGGGGGCGACCACGCGTTCACGCCGGCTCGCGGCGCGCCGTCGTCAGCCGCCGGCCTGGCCGCCGTGTTGCTGGATATTCTTTACTGACCCAGGAGTGTTTTCATGAAAGTAATTGCCGCGGTCAAACGTGTGGTGGATTACAACGTCAACGTGCGCGTCAAGGCCGACCAGAGCGGTGTCGACATCGGCAACGTCAAGATGTCGATGAACCCGTTCGACGAGATTGCCGTCGAGGCGGCTGTGCGCCTGAAAGAGCAGGGCGCGGCCAGCGAGGTGGTGGCCGTGACTTGCGGCGTCACGCAAGCGCAGGAGACGCTGCGCACCGCCCTGGCCATCGGGGCCGACCGGGGCGTGCTGGTGCAGACCGACACCGCGTTGCAGCCCCTGGCCGTGGCCAAGCTGCTGCGCGCCGTGGTGGCGCGCGAGCAGCCGGCGCTGGTGATCCTGGGCAAGCAGGCCATTGACGACGACGCCTGCCAGACGGGCCAGATGCTGGCCGCGCTGCTGGGCTGGCCGCAAGCCACCCAGGCCAGCGCCATCCACCTCGAAGACGGCCGGGCCCGCGTGACCCGCGAGGTCGACGGCGGCCTGGAAGTGGTGGACCTGGCGCTGCCGGCCGTGGTGACGGCCGATCTGCGGTTGAACGAGCCGCGCTACGTCACGCTGCCCAACATCATGAAGGCCAGGAAAAAGCCGCTGGACGTGACCACGCCGCAGGACCTGGGCGTGGACCCGGCGTCGCGCCTGGAGACCTTGCGGGTGGAATCGCCCGCCGCCCGCGCGCCAGGCATCAAGGTGGCCGACGTGGCCGCGCTGGCCGACAAACTCAAACATGAAGCGAAGGTGATCTGATGACGGTCCTGGTTATTGCCGAACACGATACGCGCGCGCTGAACGGCGCCACCCTGAACGCCATCACGGCGGCCGCCGCGCTGGATCGGCCCATCCATGTGCTGGTGGCCGGCGACGGCGTGCAGGCCGTCGCCGACGCCGCCGCCCAGGTCACGGGCGTGGCCAAGGTGCTGCTGGCGCAGGCGCCGCAATTGGCCGACAGCCTGGCCGAGAACCTGGCCGCGCAGGCAGTGGCGGTGGCCGCTGGTTATACGCACATCTTCATGGCCGCCACCGCGCAGGGAAAAAGCGTCGCGCCGCGTATCGCCGCGCTGCTGGATGTGGCGCAGGTCTCGGACGTGATCACCGTGCTGGCCGCCGACACCTTCAAGCGTCCCATCTACGCGGGCAACGCGATCGCCACGGTACGCAGCGGCTATCCGGTGGTCGTGGCGACCATCCGGCCCACGGCGTTCGACGCCGCGCCCGCCACCGGCGGCAATGCCCCGGTGGAATCCGTGCCGGCCGTGGCGGACGCCGGTCTGGCCCGCGTGGTCAGCCGCGAGATCGTCAAATCCGAACGTCCCGACCTGAGCGGCGCGCGGGTGGTGGTGTCCGGCGGACGCGGCCTGGGCAGCGCGCAGAACTTCAAGCTGCTCGATCCCCTGGCCGAAAAGCTGGGCGCCGCCCTGGGCGCATCGCGCGCCGCGGTGGATGCCGGCTACGCGCCCAACGACTGGCAAGTGGGCCAGACGGGCAAGATCGTCGCGCCCGAGCTGTACGTGGCGGTCGGCATCTCGGGCGCCATCCAGCATCTGGCCGGCATGAAGGATGCCAAGACCATCGTCGCCATCAACAAGGACGGCGATGCGCCGATCTTCGGCGTGGCCGATTACGGCCTGGTGGCGGATCTGTTTGATGCCGTGCCGGCGCTGACCGTGATCGTGTGACAGGCACGGGGCGGCCGGCGGCGTCTGGGGCCTGTGCGAGGCGCCTGGATGTTGACAGGCCCTAGCGCCGCAGGCTGCGCCAGAGCGAGGTGGGCGGCAGTCCGAGCGCCGGGGCGATGTCCTTGTGCACCAGCCGTTCCATCGCCATCAGGATAACGTCGCGGGCCTCGGTCGGCAGCTTGCCGACCTCTTGCGGCCGCGCGGCCAGGTAGAAACTGCGCGACAGGCTGGGGTCGTCGCCGCGCGCCATGCCGAGGAAGGGCGCCAGCGGCAGCACGCGCAGCTGGTCGATGAAATGACGCGACTGCCAGATGCACAGCGGCGTGCTGATGCCAAAGCCCAGGCCGGCCGTCACCAGGCTGAGCAACGGGTCGGTGTTGTCGAACTCGAACGTGCGTTCGATCATGACGTCATGCGCCTCGACCAGGCGGTCGATCTCGGCGCCGATGAACGAGCGGGCGCTGTAGCGGATGAACTGCGCGCGCCGGCCCAGTTCCTTGAGCGTGGTGATCTTTTCCATGCTCAGGCTGCGCGGCACGATCAGCACGTAGGGTTCGCTGAACAGGGCGGTCTTGCGGATGCTGGGCTTGCCGGCCGAGGCGCTGGTGGTCACCACCAGGTCCAGCTGACGGTCTTCCAGCTGCTTGTCCAGGACGGGCGTGATGCCCGACCACAGGCGGATCTGGCGCGACGCGCCGGACAGCCCGTGGATCAGGGTGGGGCCCAGTGTGCCGGCGAACGAATCCACGCAACCGAAGCGCACGATATTGCGCTTGGCGCGGCTCAGGTTGCGCACGCTTTCCGTCATGTCGCCAGCCTGCGCCAGCAATCGCGCGGCGTGGTCGAACAACAGTTCGCCCGCCGGGGTCGGCCGCGCCGGCCGCGTGCTGCGGTCCAGCAGCTCGGTGGACATGGCGGTTTCCAGCTGCTTGACGCGTTGCGAGACCGCCGCCTGCGACAAGCCCAGCAGGCGCGCCGCGCCTGACACCGACGCCGCTTCCACCACCGCCACCCACGTCAGCAGCAGGCTCCACTCGGGATAATTCTCGGTGGTGCTGAACGAAAAGCGGTTCATCGGCGGCGGCATGCGGACGTTGCGGCGCGGGGCGGGCCGCTTAGCGCTTGCGCGCCAGCGTCTGCGCCAGCGCGGCCCGCACCAGGCCTTCGACCACGGGGATGACCTTGTTCGCGGCGTCGGGCAGGTAGCCGTAGGGGTAGGACTCGTCCATATAGGTGGACTGGCACATTTCCAGTTGCACGGCGTGGATGTCGTCTGCCGGCGAGCCGTAGTGGCGCGTGATGTAGCCGCCCTTGAAGCGGCCGTTCAGGGCTGAGGTGTAGCCGCAGTCCGGCAGGCGTTCGCCGATGGCGGCCAGGATGTCCGGCGCGCAGCTGGCGCCGTCGGCGGTGCCCAGGTTCAGGTCGGGCAGCTTGCCCTCGAACAGGCGCGGCAGCACGCTGGCGATCGAGTGGGCTTCCCACAGCAGCACCGTGCCGTGTTCGGCGCGGATACGGTCAAGCTCTTCGCGCAGCTTGGCGTGATAGGGCTGCCAGTAGTGCTGCACGCGATGCGCGCGTTCGTCGTCGGTCAGGACGGCGTCGCTCTGGTACAACGGTTCGCCGCGGAAGGTGTGGGTCGGGCACAGGCCGGTCTTGGTCTGGCCGGGATACAGGCTTTCGTCATCGGGCGAGCGGTTCAGGTCCACCACATAACGCGAATAGCGGGCGCCCAGCACCGAAGCGCCCAGCGCCTCGGCGAACTGATACAGGGTATCCAGGTGCCAGTCGGTGTCCCCGGACTGCTGGCCGACGGGCGTCATCCGGGCGCGCTGCGCATCGGGAATCTGGCTGCCGAGATGGGGAATGGAAATCAGCAGCGGGGCGGATCCGCGGCTGAAGTGGTAGATGTCGCTCAACGAAAACTCCGGGGTGTAAGACGGTAAGGCAGGCAAGACAGGCGGCGCGGCGCCGGCTGGCTGCCGCCATGCTAGGCAGACGAATCGGCTGCGGGCATTTGCATCGCCAGAGGCGATGCTGAACATCATGATAGCTGATTCAAATGGCGAGCTACCCGGGCAATGGCGCGCGAAAACCGGGCGCGCCGGCCACGCCATCGCAGGCGCTGGCTTTGGACGCCGATGGGTTCGGTCACTCCCCCCAAGGCGCGCCGCGCGCCCATCGCGCCGCGATGTCGTCGATCAGGCGTCGCACCTTGGGCGCCAGGTGCCGCCTGTGCGGATACACCGCGCACACCGGCGCGCCGGGCGGGGTGCAGGCTTGCAGCAGCGGTACCAGCCGGCCTTGGCGCAGGTCGTCGCCCACCAGGAAGGCGCCCAGTTGGACGATGCCGGCACCCGCCAGCGCGGCGTCGCGCAGGGCCTCGGTGTTGCCCAGGCGCAAGCGGCCGGCGATCTGCACCAGGCGGTCCTGTCCTTGATGGGCATAGCGCCACGGTACCAGCGCGCCCATGTGCGTGAAGGCCAGCGTCTGGTGGCGCGCCAGATCGTCGGGCGAGGCCGGCGCGCCGTGGCGGTCCAGGTAGGCGGGCGCGGCGCAGGTGATGAGCCGGTGTGGCGCCAGCACGCGGCGCACCAGGCGGCTGTCGGTTTCGCCGCCGATGCGGATCGCGACGTCGATGCCGTCGCGCACCAGGTCGGTGTAGTCGTCCGAAAAACTGACGTCCGCGTCGACCTCGGGCCATTGCGCCAGGTAGTCGTGCAGCAGCGGCATGAGGTGCCGCCGGCCCAGGGCCACCGGCATGTCGATGCGCAGGCGGCCGCGCGGCGCTTCCTGGCGGCTGGCCAGGGCGTCGGTGGCATTCTCGACTTCGGCCAGGATGCGTTGCGCATATTCGTAGAACACCCGGCCTTCGTCGCTGAGGCTGACGCTGCGGGTACTGCGATGCAACAGCCGCGCGCCCAGGCTTTGCTCCAGCCGGGCGATGCACTTGCCGATGGCCGAGCGCGACAGGCCCAGTTTTTCGGAGGCCAACGTGAAACTCTGCGCGTCGGCCACGCGTACGAAGGCGAGCACGTCGCCGATATGGTCGATGCCGGGGAAAGTCATGGAAGGCGCTCCGGAGTTCGCATTGCTGCCTGGATTCTTATTGTCGACGATTTGTCCCTTGTGTTTATGAAAGTTCAGGCTTTATCTGGAATACGGAATCAGTAGACTGCCTGGCAAGCCCTTCCTCGCGGATTTGCCACGCAGCGCGCCGACGGCGCAGGGCGGGCTTTTCCGCGACTTCCGATTGAACGAGACACTTGTCCATGACACGCACGAACCATGACGCCGCCAGCGGCCCCGGCCTTGGCCTCAAACCCCATGCCCGCCCCAATGCCTGGGGCGCGGTGGCGGTGGCCGGCCTGGCGACCTTCTGCGTCGTCACGACCGAAATGCTGCCGGTGGGGTTGCTGGTGCCGATCGCCGACAGCCTGGACGTGTCGGTCGGGCTAGGCGGATTGCTGATGTTCGTGCCCGGGTTGCTGGCGGCCCTGTGTGCGCCGCTGGTGGTGGTGGGCGCCCGCGGCATCGACCGGCGGCGCATTCTTTGCGGCCTGCTGCTGTTGCTGGCCGGCGCCAACCTGGCCAGCGCGCTGGCGCCGGTCCTGGCGTGGTTCCTGGCGGCGCGGGTGCTGGTGGGCGTGTGCATCGGCGGCATCTGGGCGGTGGCGGGCGGCTTGGCCAGCCGGCTGGTGGCGCCTGCGTCCGCCGGCCTGGCGACCGCGGTGATCTTCGGCGGCGTCGCGGTGGCGTCGGTGCTGGGCGTGCCGCTGGGGGCGTTGATCGGCGAGCTGGCCGGATGGCGCAGCGCGTTCGGCGCGATGGCCGCGTTGAGCGCCACGGTGCTGCTATGGGCCGCGCTGACGTTGCCGTCGTTGCCGGTGACACGGTCGATCACGGCGCGAGAACTACTGGGCCAGCTGCGCAACCCGGTGTTGCGGCGCGGGCTGCTCATCACGCTGTTCCTGGTGGCCGGTCATTTCATGGCCTATACGTTCGTACGGCCGTTGTTGCAGTCCAAGGCGGGCTTTGCGCAAAGCGGGATCGGGCCGCTGCTGTTCGCCTATGGCGTGGCCGGCATCGCCGGCAATTTCCTGGCCGGCGGGGCGGCGGCGCGGCGCCTGCGTCCGACCTTGCTGGCCATCGTGCTAGGACTGCTGGCCACGCTGGCGCTGTGGCCGTGGCTGGGCAGCCTGCGTCCCGGCGCGGTGGCATTGTTGTTGCTGTGGGGCCTGTCCTACGGCGGCGTATCGGTCGCCTTGCAGACCTGGATGATGCAGGCCGCCCGAGATGCCGTCGAGGCGGCGACCTCGCTGTTCGTGGGCGTGTTCAACCTGGCGATTGCCTTGGGCGCGTTGGCGGGCGGGGCCAGCGTGGACCACTGGGGCCTGTCCGCCACACTGCTGATCGCTGCGGCCTGCATGCTGGCGCCGCTTGCGGCAATAGGGTGGCGGGGCGGGGCTGGCCGTGTGCCGGCTGCCGATACGCCCTAGTTTCTTTGCGAGGTGCCTTGCCGTGCTGACAGGCCCTGGGGTCTGTTCCTTCTAGTGTGAACAGGCCCTAGGCCCGATGCCCCGCGCGAAAACCATGCGCGCGCGCCCGCCACGCCGCTAGCAGCGCGATGCTGGCTAGTGCGGCCACCGTCCATGCGAATGCGCCCGCGCCCGCCGTGTCCAGCAGCACGCCGCCCAGTACGCCACCGCAGGCGATGGCCAGGTTGAAGATGGTGACCAGCATCGACTGTGCCACGTCCGAGTGTTCGCCGGCGGTGTCGGCGATGGCGGTCTGCAGCAAGGTCGGCGCGCCGCCGAAGCTCAGGCCCCACAGCGCCACGCCGGCCAGCACCGCGGCCGGCTGATCGCCGGCGATGCCCAGCGCGCACGCGGTCAGGGCGAACAGCGCCAGCGAACCCAGCGTCATGGCCCGCAGGCGGCGGTCGACCTGCATCCCGACCCGCCACAGGCCGGCGATGGCGCTGGCACCGAACACCAGCAGCACCGCGTCCACCGGCACCGGCTGCCCGTGATAGGCCAGGTACGGCGCGATGTAGGTATAGAGCACGTTGTGCGCCAGGATCCAGGTGAACAGCACGAACAGGATGGGGCGGATACCAGGCATGAGGAAGGTGCGCGCGATGGACTGGCGCTGGCGCGCCGCCTGGCCGGCGAAGTCGGGCACGGCCGCGCGCACCCACACCACTAGCGCCAGCGCCACGCTGGCCATGATCCAGAACACGCCGCGCCAATCCATCATGCTGCCCAGCCAGGCGCCAGCAGGCACGCCCAGGCACAAGGCCAGCGGCTGGCCCGCGCCCACCACCGCCAGCGCCCGGCCTTGCTGGCGAGGCGCGACCAGGCGGCGGGCATAGCCGGCCAGCAGGCCCCACAGCAGTCCCGCGGCCATGCCGCCGAGGAAGCGCGCGGCCAGCGTCAACATGTAGTGGCTGGACAGGGCGGTGACGACGTTGAACACGCACAGGCAGGCCAGCGCCAGCAGCAGCAGCGGCCGGCGGTTCCAACTGCGGGTGGCGGCGATGATGGGGATAGCCGTCAGCACCGAGCCGGCGGCGAACAGCGTGACCAGTTGCCCGGCCAGCGACTCGGACACGCCCAGCCCCTGGCCGATCTGCGGCAGCAGGCCGGCGGGCACGGTCTCGGTCATGATGGTGATGAAGCCGGCCAACGCCATGGCCAGCAGTTTGCCCAGGGGCAGGCGTGCGGGGGTGTCTTGGGGGCAGGCGCTGGCCGGCAGCGCGGGGGAGCAAGATGGGGGTGTCATGGTCGGGTGGGAGGGAAGCAGGGGTTTAAATTGGAATGATCATTCCAATATGGGTCAAAAAAAGCGGACGCCAACAGGCGGCCGCGTCGGGAAGCGATATTGCCTTACAACGCGCCCAGCGCCACGGCCACGACCTCCGCCAGCCACTGCCGGCGTTCGCGCGGGCTGTTGCCTCTGCTGACCACACGCAGGCCTTGGATGGTGGTGACGATGAAGCGGGCGAGCGCGCGCGGTGATTTGCCGGCGTCGACCTCGCCGCTGGCTTGCGCGTCGGTCAGGATTTTCTCCAACGCCTTCTCAAGCCGCTGGAAATTGCGCCGCACCAGCTCGGCCACCGCCGCATCCTGTCCCGCCATTTCCAGCGACGCGTTGGCTACCAGGCAGCCGCGCCGGCTGGCTTCGCGCAGTTCGTCGTCGGCGATGAAGTCGAGCAGGCGGCCGATGCGTTCGCGCACCGTGCCGGGCCGGGCCAACAGTTCCAGGTTGGCGGCGGTCAGGTCGTGGTAACGGCGCAGCGCGGCCTCGTACAGGCCCTGCTTGCTGCCGAAGGCGTTGTACAGGCTGCCGCGCCCCAGGCCGGTGCCGTCGACCAGGTCCTGCACGGACGTTGCCGCGTAGCCGCGTCGCCAGAACACGTGCATGGCCGCGTCGGCAACGTCATCGGGTTCGAAATCCTTGGTGCGCATGGCGGTCTTTATGGAATGATCGTTCAAATAAGAATAGGACCGGCCGTGACCAGGGGCAAGCATGACCATTCGCGCCGAAGGGGCATGTCGCGGGACGCGGAATCAGTGTGGCGAGACTCCCGCGCCCACCCATCTGTCGCCGCGCTGCGCGTTCCATCCGCTGGAGCCGGTTGTCGCGACGGGTGGAGGGCGTCAGCCCATGCGGCGCCGCAGGCAGGGTCAGGCCGCGGCGGGCGCCAGCCGCGCCTCGAAGGCTGCCTGATCATCCAGCAGCCAGAACACCCGGCCGCGGTTGGTTTCGTAGGCGAAGTCGCGCAGTGACTTGCTGGCGGCCAGATGCGCCGCGATGTCGCCCACCACCGCGCATTGCAGGCGATAGTTGACGAACTTCTGGATCAGTTCGCCGGCGATGCGGGTTTCCAGGCGGAAAAAATCCGGATGCACGCGCGCGGCCGGCAATACCAGCCAGTCGGCCTCGTGTTCCCACGCGGCGCTGATCAGGTCATGGGTGTCCTGGCCCGTGGCCAGGGTGGGGCCGGTGTCGCTGAAGACCAGGGTGCGCAGGCCGCCGATCTGGCGCACCGTGGATGATGACGGACGAGTATTCATGTCCGCTAGAATAACGCCCGTCCACCGGAGTATGCCAACGTGATCCTCGCTGCCTGACAAGACCCCCTGTGCTTGCGCCGTCTCGCCCCGTTCAGCGGGCGCCGGGCCGCGCCGCCAGCCGTGCCGGGTCTACCCGGGCTTGTCGCCCGCCTGTCTGCCGCGCCATGCCTGGCCATGTCGACGCGGCCATTGCCCGCACACGATTCCGGAGGCTTCATGTCCGCTCACGACCCGTTCGACCTCATTGCCCACAACCAGGCCGCCTGGGACCAGCTCGCCGCGCAGGACTGCGAATGGTCGCGTCCCGTTACCTCCGCCCTCATCGCGGCCGCCCGGCGCGGTGACTGGGCCGTGCGCCTGACGCCCGGCCCCTTGCCCGCGGGCTGGCTCGAGCGCGTGGACGGCCTGGCCATCCTGTGCCTGGCGTCCGCCGGCGGCCAGCAGGCGCCGGTGCTGGCCGCGGCCGGCGCCCGCGTCACGGTGTTCGACCTGTCCGAACGCCAACTGGAACAGGACCGCGCCGTGGCCCGCCGCGACGGCCTGGCGCTGACCGCCGTGCAAGGCGACATGCGCGATCTGTCCGCCTTCGCGGACGCGTCCTTTGATGTGGTGTTCCACCCGATTTCCAACCTGTACGTGCCGGATGTGCGGCCGGTGTGGCGCGAGTGCTGGCGCGTGCTGCGTCCTGGCGGCCGCCTGTTGTCCAGTTTCTACAACCCGGTCGTGTTCGTGGGGGACCGCGATCCGGCGCTGGCCGCGCAGGGCCTGATCCGGCCGTTGCATGCGCTGCCTTATGCCGATGTCGCTGCCCTGGATCCGGCGGCGCTTAACGCCAAGCGCGCGCGCGGCGAAGCGCTGGTGTTCGGCCACACGTTGCAGGATCAGATCGGCGGCCAGCTGGACGCCGGCTTCGTGCTGGCGGGCTTTCACGAAGACCGCCAGCCGCGGCCCCGCTTTTTGATCGACCGCTATCTGCCGACGTTCCTGGCGACGCGGGCGCTGCGGCCGGCGGAGGCCATCACGGGCTGAGCGGGCGCGCCGTCAACCCGGTATCGGCCGGTCGCTGCTGCCGCGCACCACCAGCGCCGGCGCCAGCCGCACGCTTTCCGGCTTGCCGCCGGCGATCTTCTGCACCAGCAGTTCCAGGCCCAGGCGCCCCATCTGGTGCATGGGCGAGTGGATGGTGGTCAGGCCGATGGGCAGGGCCCCCGCCAGCGGCGTGTCGTTGTAGCCCACGATGGCCACGTCGCGCCCGGCTTCCAGGCCCTGTTCACGCGCTGCACCCATCACGCCCACCGCCAGGAAGTCGTTGACCGCGAAGATGGCGGTGGGGCGGTCGGGGCCCGCCAACAGGCGCGCGCCGACATGGCGGCCCGCGTCGGTGTCGAACGGGCTTTCGATGCGCCAGTGCGCCGGCACTGCCACGCCGTGGCGCGCGCAGGCCGCGAAAAAACCCGCCGAGCGGTCGCGGCCGGTGCTGGCGAACGGTTCGCCCACCATCACCGCGATGCGGCGGTGGCCCATCGCCAGCAGATGTTCGGCGGCCAGCCGGCCGCCTTCGATGTCGTCGCAGGTCACCGCGCAATGGTCGTCGGCGTGGCGGCTGACCAGCACGAACGGCACGTCGCGTTGCGCCAGCTCGGCCAGCAGGGGATTGGCCTGGGCGCCGTCGTGGCTGTGCGCGTCGCCCAGGATCAGGCCGTCCACGCGCCGCGCCAGCGCCATCTCGATGAGCTTGCGCTGCTTGTCGGGCACGTCCTGGGTGTTGGACACGAAGGTCAGGTAGCCGTGCTCGGCCGCGGCCTCGTCCACGCCTTCGTAGATGGTGGCCAGCACCATGTCCGACAGACGCGGGACCAGCACGCCGATGGTACGGCTGCGGCGCGTCTTCAGGCTGGCCGCATGAGGATTGGTCTGATACTGCAGTTCGGCGGCCAGCGCCCGGATGCGTTTGACGGTGTCGGGCGCGGCGGCAGCGCGCGCGTCGTCCTCGGAACCATTGAGGACGCGGGACACGGTCGAAACGTTCAGACCGAGCTGCCGCGCCAGGCTTTGCAGCGTGACAGGGCGCGATTTATTCATGGGGCTGGAGGATACACGCTCGAATACCTCTGTTGGGTATTCCGCCGCAACCTAGGGTTTACACGGTGTCGATTTTTGGTTTCCGACCCCTTAGTATTCCGCAACCCAAACGTTTGGGTAAAACGACTGGATCGAAACGCAATGACAACTGAAACCCAGAACTCCCGGTTCCGCTACCGGATCTTCACCATGGTCGTGCTGCTGGCGCTGATCAACTACATCGACCGCGGCGCCATGTCCTACGCCGCGGCCCACATTACCGGCGAGTACGGCCTGGACCGCGGCGACTGGGGCTCGGTGCTGGGCTATTTCGGCTACGGCTACATGGTCGGCGCGTTGTTCGGCGGCATGTTGGCCGACCACTTCGGCCCGCGCAAAGTCTGGATCGTGGCCGGCGTGACCTGGTCCATCTTCGAGATCGCGACCGCCTGGGCGGGGGATTTCGGCCTGGCCTTCCTGGGCGGCTCGGCACTGGCCGGCTTTGCCACCATCCGCATCCTGTTCGGCGCGGCCGAAGGTCCGGCGTATTCCATCATCAACAAGACGATCGCCAACTGGGCCACCACCCGCGAACGCGGCTTCGTGGTGGGCTTCGGCCTGCTCAGCACCCCGCTGGGCGCCTTGCTGACCGCCCCGGTGGCCGTGGGCCTGCTCAGCCTGACCGGCAGCTGGCGCGCCATGTTCTACATCCTGGGCGCGGCCGGCCTGATCGTGCTGGTGTTCTTCATGCGCATCTTCACCGACCGCCCGGAAACCAATCCGCGCGTGTCGCCGGCGGAACTGCAGGAGATCCAGGCGTCCCGCGCCCAGGCCGCGGCCGGGCAGGGCGAGGACGTCCCGGCGTTGCCGTGGTGGAGCTTTTTCCGCAGCAAGACCCTGGTGCTGAACACCCTGGGCTACTTCTCGTTCATGTACGTGAACTTCCTGCTGCTCACCTGGACGCCCAAGTACCTGCAGGACAACTTCGGCTACAGCCTGTCTTCGCTCTGGTACATGGGCATGATTCCCTGGACCGGCGCCTGCGTCACCGTGCTGCTGGGCGGCCGTATTTCCGACCTGCTGTTCAAGCGCACCGGCAGCCTGAAGATCGCCCGCAGCTGGTTCGCCGCCGGCTGCCTGCTGGCCACCACGCTGTGCTTCCTGCTCGTGTCGCAGGCGCAGTCGGTGTTCGCCGTGATCGCGTTGATGACGCTGGCCAACGCGCTGAACGCGCTGCCCAATTCGGTCTACTGGGCGGTCGTGATCGACACCGCGCCCGCCAACCGCGTCGGCACGTTCAGCGGCCTGATGCACTTTTTCGCCAATATCGCGTCCATCCTGGCGCCGACCCTGACCGGCTACCTGGCCGCGCGCCACGGCTATTCGGTCATGTTCGTGGCCGCCTCGGTCGCCACGGCCGTCGGCATGTGTGCGATGCTGCAGGTTCGTCCGGGCGTCGGCCCCCGCCTGCCGTCCGCCTCGCGCCAAGGAGCCGCACGATGAATCCGCAATATTCCTTGCCGGCCCTGGCCGTCGACCCCGGCTTTTTTGCCGGCCGCACGCTGGCCGAGCTGCAGGACGCCATGCGCCAGGGCACGCTCAGCGCCGAAGCGCTGGTGCGCCACAGCGCCGCCGCCATCGAACGGCTGAACCCGCTGCTCAACGCCTTTGTGCACGTGGACATCGACGCCGCCCTGGCCGCGGCCCGGGCCCTGGACGCCCAGCGCGCGCAGGGCCGGGTGCGCGGTCCGTTGCACGGCATTCCCGTCGCCATCAAGGACAACGTCGATACCGCCGACATGCCCACCACCATGGGCGCCGCGCACTTCCTGGGCCACCGGCCCGCCGCCGACGCCGAATGCGTGGCGCTGTTGCGCGCCGCGGGCGCCATCGTCATCGGCAAGACCCTGACCCACGAATTCGCCTACGGCCCCACCGGCGACCGCAGCGTGCAGGGCGCTTCGCGCAACCCGTGGCGCACCACGCAGATCACGGGCGGCTCCAGCGCCGGCAGCGCGGCGGCCGTCGCGTCCGGCATGGTGCCGGTAGCGCTGGGTACCGATACCGGCGGCTCGGTGCGCGTGCCATCGGCCTTGTGCGGCCTGGTGGGTTTCAAGCCGACGCATGGCCGTGTGTCGGCGCAAGGCCTGTTCCCGCTGTCGCCCAGCATCGAAGACGCCGGCGTGCTGGCGCAAAACGTCGCCGACGCGCAGGTCTTCATGCAGGCGCTGTCCGGCGGCGGCATCGACCTGTCCGCCGACGCGGGCTCGGCGGCGCCGCGCATGATGTGGGTGCCGAACGCGCCGTTCGCCATCGACGACCCGGCGGTCACGGCCTGCGTGCGCGCGGCGGCGGTACGTTTCCTGGGGGGGGCGGACGATGCCGGCCTGCTCGACGGCGCCGAGGTCACCCGGCATGCCCGCGCGCTGCAAGGCGCGTTGGGCGCCATCCAGCGCTCTGAAGCCTACGCGGTGCACGCCGAACGCGTCGAGGACGAACCCGAAAAGTTCGACCCCGAAGTCCTGGAACGCCTGCGCGCCTCGCGTCCCGTGCAGGGCTGGGAATACGTGCGCGCCATCCATACCCGCGCGCGCTTGCGTGCCGTGTTCGCGCAGCTCTTCGAGCAGGTCGACGTGCTGGCCCTGCCGACGGTGGCGATCACCGCGCCGGCGTTGCAGCAGCGCAGCGTGGCCGGCCCCGGTAGCGCCGGCGTGCGCGAAACCCTGCTGGGCCTGACCAATCCGTGGAACCTGCTGGGGCTGCCGGCCATCGCCTTGCCGGCCGGCTTCGTGGACGGCATGCCCGTGAGCCTGCAACTGGTGGCGGCCGAAGGATCGGACGCGCGCCTGCTGGCCTTGGCGGCGCAGCACTGGCAACGACCGGCTTGATGCGCGGCGTCTGATTGCCAGCGCTACGTCGGCGACCGTTGGCCGCCGGCCTTTGTGCGGCGACCGTCGTCTGTCGCCCTTGCCAGGCAGACGCCTGGCGGGGGCGACCGGCCTTAGCCGTTGTCGCCCGTCACCGGGCCAATCGACATGTCGGTCTTGATCACGTTGCGCGTGCCGACCAGGTTGAACGTCTCTTCCTTGCCGTCCGGGCCCGGATCACGGATCCAGAGTTGCGCGGCGAGTCCGTCCTTGCCGTAGCTGCCGAACCAGTCCACCAGCCGGCCGATGTAGCAGCGCTGCCCGACATGCACGGCCATGTCGCCCACGATCTCATAGCTGTAGTGGCCAGCGCCGAAACTGTAGTAGCTATCGCGGTCGTCCCGGGACACGCCGTCCGGTATCGGGCATAGCGGCGCTTCGCCGCTGTAGGCCTCGCGCACCTGGCGGGTGTCGATGCCCGTCAAGGCGCGGGTCAACGCCGCGTGCAAGGTGTCGTCCAGCGTGCGGGTTGTGCCGTTTTCGTGCTTTTGTTGCTTGGGCACCGACATCCCGTAGCGGTAACGCACCGTGAGCGTCGGCACGTCTCCGATGCGGTGCAGCGGCCGCATCAGGTACACGCGGTCCTGCCCGTAGGCGCCCACGCGGTAGGCGACGTAGACACGGTCGCGCAGGCGGATCCAGGTCCCTTCCTGGTTGGCGCCGCGACCGTTGATCGTGTACAGCGACGAGCCCGCGTCGCCGTTGGCGTCGCCGACATCGCTCGGCACGAAGCGCGCCCCGTCGCGGCGCCAGGCGCTGACATCCGAAAACAGGCCCGTGCCGCCCACGTAGGCATCGATGACCAGGTCGCGCCGTCCGTCGCCGTCCAGGTCCATCAGCGTATAGCCGACGTTGCCGCCCTCGGCCTCGATCTCCAGGCCGGATGCCAGCAACGCGCGCCATTCGTCGTCCGTCACGCCGTCCGGCCGCGCGGCGGGAAAATGCGCCGCGTCATCGCTGTCTTTGTCCCGCACGTTGGAAAACGTCGTCGTGCCGGCCTTGACCGACAGGGTCTCCAGCGCTTTCTCCAGCGCGAACGCCGGATCGTTTGGCCGCGCCGCGTCTACGGCCTGACGCAGGTCGGCCAGCGCCAAGCGGTCGGTTTCATCGGGCTGATAACCCTGCGCGCGGGCCAGTTGCCCTTGCAGGTCGCCCACGCGCGCCTCATAGCGCGCACGCAGGCAGGCGGCGTCGGCGCGGCACAGGTCGCGCTGCCGGAGCCAGTCGCGTTGCGTCTGCCGCAGTGCGTCCGCTTGTTGCGGTTGCGCCGCGCGCAGCTTGCCGTACGCCGTACCGAGTTCGGCGTCCAGCGCGTACAGGCCCGGGTCGGCGCAGATGGCCTTTTCGGCGGGCGTCTTGGCCAGGCTGCAATTCATGCCAGCCGCCGCGGACAGGCCGGGAAGCGCAAACACCAGGGGCAGGGCGGCTGCCAGCCAGTACGAGCGGAAAGACATCAAGGGGGACACTCCTGTTTGCAAAGGCAAGGCGGCGAGCGCGCCAGCCGGCCGAACGAAGGACCGGCCGGGTTTCGAGGCCGGGCGATAAGCCCAGGCTGCATCGTAGTGGAACAAGATACAGGGTAAATACCAGTTTTTGCCTGCGCTTGCCGTTACACTAGGGCCTGTTCACACTAGAAGGCGCCTCGCATGAGTACCCAAATGAGTGGCTATCAAGGCGCGAAGCGCAGTCGTGGCCGCCCCCCGGCGAGCATTCGCAACGCTGAGACGCGCCTTCTAGTGT
>NZ_JAELTJ010000906.1 GCF_016428805.1 Achromobacter sp. ASV32 | reverse complement strand
TAAGCATCTAGTGCCGAGTTATTACTAAAGTGCTGATGGTTGGGGCAAGGGACTCTGCAGAAAAGCGAAACCAAGTAGTTATTAGAGGACACGAGATATAGAGCATCGGTCGCAGTGGTTTGTAAATTTGTAAGTATGCGTCGGTTACCCGGCTGTGTGCATGAATCACTCTTCTTCCAAGACGGTGTGCTAAACGAAACAACTAAATTTGTAGCGAGTCTCGTAAATGGAACAACCTTGTGGCCTTTCGCAGGCTTATGAAGCTTTACTTTACTGCAGTAGTAGAAATAGAGAGACACATTGTCTTGCCAGTTAGAATTGCTATAAAAGAAAACTACATTTAGAAAGCATGCCCGTCTCAAAGCTTCTCTTATGGTCCTCTCGGTCATGGA
>NZ_JAELTJ010000905.1 GCF_016428805.1 Achromobacter sp. ASV32 | reverse complement strand
CCCCCCCCCCCCCCCCCCCCCCCCCACCCCCCCCCCCTCCCCCCCCCCCCCCCTCCAACACAGTTTTTTACTGATACGGCGACCACCGAGCTCTACACAACCGCATCGTCGTCGGCAGCGTCAGATGTGTATAAGAGACAGTTCTTGGAGAATATGCCGGGAGTGGAAGGATCTTTATGGGTCCTGGCCACTACGTCATGTTTTATGAGTTGTCTGATGGACAGTATAATTTGGTTGCAGGAGTACAAGATCTGTCTCTTATACACATCTCCGAGCCCACGAGACCTAATAACCGATCGCGTATGCCGTAGTCAGCTTGAAAACACGGGGGGGGGGGGGGGGGGGGGGGGGGGGGGGGGGGGGGGGGGGGGGGGGGGGGGGGGGGGGGGGGG
>NZ_JAELTJ010000904.1 GCF_016428805.1 Achromobacter sp. ASV32 | reverse complement strand
CCCCCCCCCCCCCCCCCCCCCCCCCCCCCCCCACCCCCCCCCTTTTTAATCACCCGCCCACCACCGAGATCTACACAACCGCATCGTCGTCGGCAGCGTCAGATGTGTATAAGAGACAGGGTACCCCAATCCAACCGTCAGGAACAGCACCGCAATGGGAACGCTATTGAAAAACCCGACTGAGCACGTCATGAGGTCATGTCGCCTTGTTGGTTGCCGCTACTGTGCCTGCGTCTTTCACTGTCCTGGGCCTGTCTCTTATACACATCTGACGCTGCCGACGACGATGCGGTTGTGGAGATGGCGGGGGTGGGGGGGGGGGTGTAAAAGGGGGGGTGGGGGGGGGGGGGGGGGGGGGGGGGGGGGGGGGGGGGGGGGGGGGGGGGGGGGG
>NZ_JAELTJ010000903.1 GCF_016428805.1 Achromobacter sp. ASV32 | reverse complement strand
TATTAGGTCTCGTGGGCTCGGAGATGTGTATAAGAGACAGCCATTGTAGAGAGCGGGCGCTACATGCGCTGCGTCTATTATCTGGCATTCGGGAATTATTGAGACTCGACCGTAAATTTCCTGCGCAGAGAAAGGCACCTTTTCTAGAGAGGGTTGATGTGGTGAAGTTGTAGACGCGTGTGTTATCGATTAAACGCGTCGAGAAAGAGGCGGAGCCTCCGATGTTCTGGCTGCGGTGGACTGGCGAATGTGTCGTTGCGACTAATTAATACGTATAACTACAACAGTCGCCTTTAAGTCTCTACGAAAGAGGAGGGCCTGTCTCTTATACACATCTGACGCTGCCGACGACGATGCGGTTGTGGTGAGGGAGGGGGGGGGGGGGGGGGTGA
>NZ_JAELTJ010000902.1 GCF_016428805.1 Achromobacter sp. ASV32 | reverse complement strand
AGTGGGCTCGGAGATGTGTATAAGAGACAGCCCCAAAACTTTGGAATTCGCCGAATCATGAAAAACTGTTCTTTTCTTCCGTAAAAAAGAAATTTTCGTCGTAAATAAGCGAGAAAAAAAGGCAGAAAGCTTTTTCTTTCTTGTTTAGTAGAAGCTCTCCACCATGGTATCCTTCATATTGGTATTGATGTTGCTTGGACCCATGCCATCACCCAAGCGGAATACGCTCTCGACAACACTCAGCTCGGTAGCCGTGGTATCAAGACCCGTAACAGCAAGCCAGTCATTGACAACCATGCCGGCGCCAACAACATTGCTGCCGCGGTTGACACTGCCCGCGACAAGTGGCACCTGCAGCAAGCTCGACAGCTCATCCTGGTCCTGGATGCTAG
>NZ_JAELTJ010000901.1 GCF_016428805.1 Achromobacter sp. ASV32 | reverse complement strand
GTGCCAATACTACACATTGATGCTGATCAAACCACCACCATTTGGTAATATTTATTCTTTTCGTTTACATTCACAAAGCAGAACCGACAAATTGTTTAAAGCATTATTGACATATTTAATTTCCTCCGTCATACAAGCTTTCCGATGCATTGCTAGACACTCAAAAATACAAACAGCCACTCAGTGGCAAGACGTGGCAAGAAAATCCTCTATACCATGGCCCTTTAAAAAAATGTAGTAAATAACGCACTCCAAAATAAACCGGCGGTATTATGCTCTATAGACATGTGTAATTGTCATGCAGTAAAAAAATAAAATCTTTCTCGATTCGAGTTATGTTAGTAGTGGACGGCTGCGGCGGGTACAGCGCCAATGATGGCAGAGCCGATGGC
>NZ_JAELTJ010000900.1 GCF_016428805.1 Achromobacter sp. ASV32 | reverse complement strand
GGACATATCCAGTCAATTAAAACGAAAACAAGTTTTTATTAACTACAAAGAGGCGCTGTTATTTTTCTTTCCTTTTCAAGTACTACATTTTCAATCATCAAACCGTCATCACCCATGCTACCCTACACAAGCGGACCGTATTCTTCCGCCCCGCATCACTCACGCAGCCAGCTTCCCCCAAACCACCACCACCACCGCCACATCTCCGACCATCGCATCCCGCAGCCAGCTCTCCATACCATCATCAACAACAACAACAACCACCACCACCACCACCACCACCACATCAATCCGCCTCCTTCCCCATTCATACACAAACACGCCCACCATGGCAACAGACAAGCCAGCAGACGACAAGCCCAGCGCCCCCATCGAGAACAAAGAGACCAAGAC
>NZ_JAELTJ010000899.1 GCF_016428805.1 Achromobacter sp. ASV32 | reverse complement strand
CCCCCCCCCCCCCCCCCCCCCCCCCCCCCCCCCCCCCCCACCCCCCCCCCCCCCCCCCCCCCAACCTGTCTTTTCAAGCCGACTACGGCATACGCGATCTGTTATTAGGTCTCGTGGGCTCGGAGATGTGTATAAGAGACAGGCCTTACCCTGCAAACGGCGTGGAGAAGCACATCCATCCCGTCAGCCTTACCGTGTGCTGCTCTTGATCGTCACCAGTTGCCGCATCCGGACTATGGGCGAGACAAGACCTGTCTCTTATACACATCTGACGCTGCCGACGACGATGCGGTGGTGGAGGGGGAGGGGGGGGGGGGGGGAGGGAGAAGGGGGGGGGGGGGGGGGGGGGGGGGGGGGGGGGGGGGGGGGGGGGGGGGGGGGGGGGGGGGGGGG
>NZ_JAELTJ010000898.1 GCF_016428805.1 Achromobacter sp. ASV32 | reverse complement strand
ATATAATAGTATAATCTCGTATTAGAGATGAGAGCGCGGTAAACATGCGATCCAGAATGAGTTTGCCGATGCCTATGATCGCCGGCGGCATTGCAAATCCGACTTAAACCCCATATGCTGGTAATAATAAGCCGCCGTAGTTTGACTAGGGGTTGGGACACGGCTCGTCTGCGCCACACCGGTGCAACCGCATGGCGCTCATGGGCGCCGTAGCGGATTGTGGGCGCTTGTCAGTTGATCATGGGGTTAGCGTCGTGTCTGCCGTCATGGCGCAAGGAATAACTGACCAAAAACTTCATTGCAAGCCCTTAAAGCGACACACTTGACGGTCAATTTCCACTCGAAGAGCCACAGAAGTAAGGCGTCATGAGATTCAGGGATAGAGGGCGTTGA
>NZ_JAELTJ010000092.1 GCF_016428805.1 Achromobacter sp. ASV32 | reverse complement strand
GTGGTGCTGATGGGTTCGAGTTCGCCTTCTTCGAGCAGTTGGGTGTATTCCTCGGTGAGCACCAGGCGCAGCCGCGCGAACAGTGCGACCACGTTGATGGCGAAGGCCACGAAGAACGGATAGCGCCAGCCCCAATCGAGGAAGTCGGCCTCGGTGAGCGTGACGTGCAGGAACAGGAACAGCGCGCTGGCGATCATGAAGCCGATGGGCGCGCCCAGCTGGCCCAGCATCGCGTACCAGCCCCGGCGGTTGGGCGGCGCGTTCAGCGCCAGCAGCGACGGCAGGCCATCCCAGGAACCACCGAAGGCCAGGCCCTGCAGGCAGCGGAACACCGCCAGCAGCACGATGGCATGCGCGCCGATGACGTTGTAGCCCGGCAGGAAGGCCATGCCGACCGTGGCGGTGCCCAGCAGGAACAAGGCGATGGTGAGCTTGGTGCCGCGCCCCCAGCGCCGCTGGATGGCCATCGACAGCGCGGTGCCGATGGGCCGCGCGATGAAGGCAAACGAAAAGATGACGAAGGCCCACAGGGTGCCTTCCAGCTGGGCCTCGAACGGGAAGAACACCCGCGGGAAAACCAGCACGCAGGCAATGCCGAAGACGAAGAAATCGAAGTATTCGGAGGCGCGTCCGATGACGACCCCCACGGCGATCTCGCCGGGCGCCACCTTGGCGTGGCTGGCCGCGCCGCCCGTCGCCCCCGGCGTCGGCAAGGGGGGAACGTGACCGGGATACTGCGTGGTGGTCGCCATGTGATTGCTCGCTGAAAGGAAGTTTGAAAGACGCCTTGTCTACGCTTTTGCAATACACCCGGTATGCCCATCCGCACAGGCTTTGCGGACCGCGGCGCAACAGTGCCCGGCCCCGCTCCGCACGCATCCGGCGCGCATACTTTTGCTCTTTTTACCCTAGATTTTTCGCGGCTTCCAGCGTAGTGTTGCGTTTACCTCCCACGGTTACGTTTCGAGGTATGGCCATGTTGTCTTTCCCTAGGCTTAGCGGATTGCTCCTGATTGCCGCCCTGCCCTTGCTCGCCGGATGCAATGCAGTATTGCTGTCGCCATCGGGCGACGTGGCGGTGCAGCAGCGCAACCTGATCATCATCTCTACCGGCCTGATGCTGCTGATCATCGTGCCGGTGATCCTCCTGACCTTCCTGTTCGCATGGCGCTACCGCGCCAGCAACCGCGAGGCGCGCTACGACCCCGACTGGAATCACTCCACCATGCTGGAGCTGCTGATCTGGGCAGCGCCGCTTCTCATCATCATCGCGCTGGGCGCCCTGACCTGGGTCAGCACCCACCAGCTCGATCCCTACCGGCCGCTGGCACGGCTGTCCGAAGGCCGCGAGGTGCCGCCCGGCACCAAGCCGCTGGTGGTCGAAGTGGTGGCGCTGGACTGGAAATGGCTGTTCCTCTACCCCGAACAAGGCATCGCCACGGTCAATGAAATGGCCGCGCCCGTCGACCGCCCGATCCAGTTCAAGATCACCTCGTCCACGGTCATGAATTCGTTCTTCGTGCCCGCGCTGGCGGGCCAGATCTACGCCATGCCCGGCATGCAGACCACGCTGCACGCGGTGATCAACCATCCCGGCAACTACGAGGGCCTGTCCGCCAATTACAGCGGCGCGGGTTTCTCGGGCATGCGCTTTCGCTTCCATGGCGTGGACGCGCAGGGTTTTGACAAATGGATCGCCGATGCGCGCGCCTCGGGCGCCACGCTCGACCGGGCCACCTACCTGAAGCTGGAGCAGCCCAGCGAACGCAACCCGGTGCAACGCTACGCCAGCGTGGCGCCCGGCCTGTTCGACGCCATCGTCAACCGCTGCGTCGAGCCGAACCGCATGTGCATGCGGGACGCCATGGCGATCGATGCCGGCGGCGGCCTGGGCATCCCCGGCGCGCGCAACATCGCCAGCCTGGACGCGGCGACGCGCGAACGCCTGGGCCTGACCGGCACGCCGCCGCGCAAGTATGTCGGCGCCATGTGCACGTCGGCCGACGAATTGACGATGTAAGGCCGGCCCGGCGCACCGGTCCGGCCGCATGAAATCAAGGTCTTCACTCTGGAACCGAGATGACTGATCAACCCGACCTCACCAAGCTGATCTTCGGTCGCCTGACCTGGGACGCCATTCCTTTCCACGAACCCATCCTGCTCATCACCTTCCTGATGGTGGCAGTGGGCGGCGTGGTGGTGCTGGGCGCCATCACCTACTACAGGAAGTGGGGCTACCTGTGGCACGAGTGGTTCACCAGCATCGACCACAAGAAGATCGGCATCATGTACATGATCCTGGGCATCGTGATGCTGTTGCGCGGCTTTGCCGACGCCATCATGATGCGGCTGCAGCAGGCGGTGGCGTTCGGCGATTCGGCCGGCTACCTGCCGCCGCACCACTATGACCAGATCTTCACGGCGCACGGCGTCATCATGATCTTCTTCGTGGCCATGCCACTGGTCACCGGCCTGATGAACTACGTGGTGCCGCTGCAGATCGGCGCGCGCGACGTGGCCTTCCCGTTCCTGAACAACTTCAGCTTCTGGATGACCACGGGCGGCGTGGTGCTGGTGATGATGTCGCTGTTCGTCGGCGAGTTCGCGCGCACCGGCTGGCTGGCGTATCCGCCCTTGTCAGGCATCGCCCAGAGTCCGGACGTAGGGGTGGACTACTACATATGGGCGTTGCAGATAGCGGGGGTAGGCACCCTGCTGTCAGGGGTGAACCTGCTGGTGACCATCGTCAAGATGCGCGCGCCCGGCATGTCGCTGATGCGCATGCCGATCTTCACCTGGACCGCCCTGTGCACCAACGTGCTGATCGTGGCGGCGTTCCCGGTGCTGACCGCGGTGCTGGCGCTGCTGTCCATGGACCGCTACGTGGGCACCAATTTCTTCACGGCCGACTTCGGCGGCAACGCCATGATGTACGTGAACCTCATCTGGATCTGGGGCCACCCCGAGGTCTACATCCTGATCCTGCCGGCCTTCGGCATATTCTCGGAAGTCGTAGCCACCTTCTGCGGCAAGCGCCTGTTCGGCTACGCGTCGATGGTGTACGCCACGGTCGTGATCACGGTGCTGTCGTACCTGGTGTGGCTGCATCACTTCTTCACCATGGGGTCCGGGGCCAGCGTGAACTCGTTCTTCGGGATCACGACGATGATCATCTCGATTCCCACCGGGGCCAAGATCTTCAACTGGCTGTTCACCATGTACCGCGGCCGCATCCGCTTCGAGGTCCCCATGCTCTGGACCATGGGCTTCATGGTGACCTTCGTCATCGGCGGCATGACCGGCGTGCTGCTGGCGGTGCCGCCGGCCGACTTCGTGCTGCACAACAGCCTGTTCCTGATCGCCCACTTCCACAACGTCATCATCGGCGGCGTGCTGTTCGGGCTGATGGCCGGCATCACCTACTGGTTTCCCAAGGCCTTCGGCTACAAGCTCGACCCGTTCTGGGGCAAGTGCTCGTTCTGGTTCTGGCTGGTGGGCTTTTACTTCGCCTTCATGCCGCTGTACGTGCTGGGCCTGATGGGCGTGACCCGCCGCGTGAACCACTTTGAAGACCTGTCGCTGCAGATCTGGTTCCAGGTGGCCGCGTTCGGCGCTTTCCTGATCGCCATCGGCATCGCGTGCTTCCTGATCCAGCTGGTGGTCAGCTACCGCCGCCGCGAATCGTTGCGCGACGACACGGGCGATCCGTGGGGCGGCCGCACACTGGAATGGTCCACGTCCTCGCCGCCGCCCGCCTACAACTTCGCCTTCACGCCGCGCGTGCACGACCAGGATGCCTGGTGGCAGATGAAGCAGCACGGGTTCCAGCGGCCGCAGACGGGGTTCATTCCCATCCACATGCCCAAGAACACCTGGGCGGGCATCGTGCTGGCGGGCATCAGCGTGGTGATGGGCTTTGCGCTGATCTGGCACATGTGGCCGCTGGCGGTGCTGTCGTTCGCGGCGCTGATCATCGTTTCCATCGTCCATACCTTCAACTACAAGCGCGAGTACTACGTGCCGGCCGAAGAGGTTGTGCGCACGGAAAACGCCCGCACTCAATTGTTGGCAAAACATGTCTGATACCCTGGCCCCCACCCCGCCCGGCGGCGCCATGCCGCCCCCGGAGCCCGTGTTCTACGTGCCCGGCGAACACCACCCGAAGAACGGCACCCTGCTGGGCTTCTGGATCTACCTGATGAGCGACTGCCTCATCTTCGCCTGCCTGTTCGCCACCTACGGCGTGCTGGGCCGCAACTACGCGGCCGGGCCGTCCGGCGCCGACCTGTTCGACCTGCCCCTGGTGGCCGTGAACACGTCGTTGCTGTTGCTATCGTCCATCACCTACGGCTTCGCGATGCTTGAAATGCGCCGCAACCGGGTGGGCGCCACGCAAGGCTGGCTGGCGGTCACCGGCCTGCTGGGGTTGGGCTTTCTGTCGTTGGAGCTGTACGAATTCGCGCACCTGATCCACCTGGGCGCCGGGCCCCAGCGCAGCGCCTTCCTGTCGGCGTTCTTCACGCTGGTGGGCACGCACGGCCTGCACGTCACGTTCGGCATCGTCTGGCTGGTGACCATGATGGCGCAAGTCAACAAGCACGGCCTGATCCCCGAGAACCGCCGCCGGCTGATGTGCCTGTCGATGTTCTGGCACTTCCTGGACCTGATCTGGGTCGGGGTGTTCACCTTTGTCTACCTGATGGGAGTGCTGCCATGACCGCCCATGCCGACCACGCTGGCCACGGCGGCCACGACCACCACGACGATGACGGCGCCGCCCACGGCACCCTGAAAAGCTACGTCACCGGCTTCGTGCTGGCGGCCATCCTGACCGCGATTCCGTTCTGGCTGGTGATGGGGCGCGTATTCGACAGTTCGCGCACCACCGCGCTCATCATCCTGGCGTTCGCGGCGGTCCAGATCGTGGTGCACATCATCTATTTCCTGCACATGGACGCCAAGTCCGAAAGCGGCTGGAACATGTTGGCGTTAATATTCACGCTGGTGCTGGTCGTAATCACGCTCAGCGGATCCATCTGGATCATGTATCACTTGAACTCCAACATGATGCCCATGTCCATCCACGACATGCGGAATATGCCCTGACGTAATGGCGGCAATAAAAGACTCTTCCCGATCCGGCGACACCCCCCGCAGTCCCCGCAGCGCAACCACCCTGACGATACTCGGGGTGATTGCCGTTGCGCTGTTCGCGGGCCTGTGCGCCCTGGGCACCTGGCAGGTGCACCGCCTCGCCTGGAAACAAGGCCTGATCGCACAGGTGGACCAGCGGGCCCACGCGCCCGCCACGCTGGCGCCCGCGCGCGCCGGCTGGGCCGGACTGAATTCGGACAACGCCGAATACCGCCGGGTGTCGGCCACCGGCACCTACCAATACGACAAGCAGACGCTGGTGCAGGCCGCCACCGAACTGGGCAGCGGCTACTGGGTCATGACCCCGCTGCAGCTGGCCGATGGCGGCGGCACGGTGCTGGTGAACCGCGGTTTCGTACTGCCGCAGTGGCGCAAGAGCCAGGCCGCCGGCCAGGCCCAGAGCCAGGCGCAGGCCGAGGCCGCGCCGGTCCAGGTCACCGGCCTGCTGCGCATGGGCGAACCCGGCAGCGGTTTCCTGCGTAACAACGATCCGGCCACCAACCTCTGGTATTCACGTGACCTGCCGGCCATCGCGGCCGCGCGCGGCCTGACGGACGTGGCGCCCTACTTCATCGACGCGGACGCCGCCCCCGGCGCCGGCCGCGATCCGGCCAAGGCTCCCGTGGGCGGCCTGACCGTGCTGACCTTCCCCAACAACCACCTGGTCTATGCCATCACCTGGTACGCCCTGGCCGCCATGATCATCGTCGGCGCCGCCATTGTCGTGCGGGAAGAACGGCGGCTGCGCGGCCGTCGCGGATGAGCCGGCGGCGGCGCCCCTAAGTGCGCCGCCGAGCCGGCCCGACAATTGCCGTAAATAGCCAGAAATTCGACAGAATTGCCGGAAAATAGACCAAACTGGTCTACACTAGAGGCCGGGAACACCGCTGGGCGCAACGCCTAACGTGCTGTTCCCTTTGTTTTTTCCACCCTCACTCTAGGAGTTTTCCGGATGAAAAAGACGCTGCTCGCAGCCGCAATGTTGACCACCTTTGCAGGCGTCGCTCAGGCAGAAACGTCAGTCACTCTCTATGGTGTCATCGACACCGGCCTCGGCTACAACAAGATCAAGGGCGATGGCTATGACGGCAGCAAGCTCGGCATGATCAACGGCATCCAGGCCGGCTCCCGCTGGGGCCTGCGCGGATCCGAAGACCTGGGCGATGGCCTGCGCGCCGTGTTCAAGCTGGAAAGCGGCTTTGACTCGGGCAACGGTTCGCGCGCCCAGAATGGCCGCCTGTTCGGCCGCCAAGCCACCATCGGCCTGACCAGCGACGCCTGGGGCACCGTGGAATTCGGCCGCCAGGCCACCGTCGGCTCGAATTACCTGGCCGATATCGACCCCTTCTACACCAGCTACACCCAATCGAACCTGGGCCTGGGTTTCAGCGCGGCCAACACCATGCGCTGGGACAACATGGTCATGTACCGCAGCCCCTCGATGAGCGGCTTCGAGTTCGCCGCCGGCTACTCGTTCAATGCGGATGACACCAACGCCAACGAAACCGGTTTCCGCACCGCCGACAACTCGCGCGGCATCACCGTCGGCGCGCGCTACGTGCAGGGTCCGCTGAATGTCACGCTGACCTACGACCAGCTCAACGGCTCGAACCGCGCCGCCATCGATCACGATGCCACCCCGCGCCAGTACGCCGCCGGCGTGTCGTACGACCTGGAAGTCGTGAAGCTGGCTGCCGCCTACGGCCGCACCACCGACGGCTGGTTCGTCGGCCAGGACCTGCCCGGCGGCACGCCGTTCAGCGATGAATTCGGCACCAACCGCTACGTCGACGGCTTCAAGGCCAATGCCTACATGCTGGGGGCCACCATCCCCGTGGGCGGCGCCAGCAGCGTGTTCACGTCGTGGCAGCACGTCTCGCCGTCCAACGACCGCCTGACCGGCGGCGACGCCAACATGAACGTCTGGAGCGTGGGCTACACCTACGACCTGTCCAAGCGCACCAACCTGTACGCCTACGGTTCGTACGGCAAGGACTACGCGTTCATCGACGGCCTGAAGAGCACCGCGGCCGGCGTCGGCATCCGCCACGTGTTCTAAGGCGGGGCGGCGCGCCTGCGCAGCCTTCTGCCCGGAGGCTCGCCGTAGGCGCGCCGGTACATTGCAATAAAGGCGCTGTCGCTGGCGTAGCCCACCGAATGCGCGACCTCGGTCACGGGGGCTCCCTCGGCCAGCCGGGCCCGCGCGATCAGCAACCGGCACTGGGTGCGCCAGCGGCTGAACGGCAAGCCCGTCTCGGCCAGAAAGGCCCGCGCCAGCGTGCGGCCACTCGCCCCCACGCGCCGCCCCCATTCCTCGATGGACAACGTGCAGGCCGGATCGGCCAGCAACGCATCGGCGATGGGCGCCAGCCGCCTGTCGCGCGGCATCGGCAAGTGCAGGGGCGCCGTCGGCGCCGCCGCCAACTCGTCCAGCAAGGCGCCGACCAGGCGATGCCGGACCGCGTCCAGCGGCTGGTCAGACGGCCACTGCGTGACGCGCACGATCATCTCGCGCAGCAGCGGGTTGACGTCCAGGATGCACGGGGTCCGCGGCAGATCCGGAAAGACTCCCACATCGAAATACAGGCTGCGATAGGCGAACGCGCCTTGCATGACGGTGCGGTGCAGGCAACCGGCCGGCAGCCAGGCCGCCTGCAGCGGCGCCAGTTGCCCCACGCGGTCCGCCAGGTACAAGGTCACCCCGCCTTGCGCCTGATACAGCAATTGCGCACGCTGGTGTGCATGCCAATCCGAGGCGTGGGCCCGGGTATCGATGGCCTGCCCCACCACCGGGCACGCGACGCAGTCCGGATCTTCGACGAAAGCGGGGGAATAGACGGGCATGTCCGATTGGCGATGTTTTATGGCTGGATGCCGTGATTTTGCTCAACCGGGCGCCGATACGCTAGCGTCCTTTTGCCGCACCGTCATCGCCATGTCCCACACCGCTCCCCCTGCGCACGGCCCCGCAGCACTGCCGCCGCGTTGGCTCGTCATCGCCCTGCTGGCCCTGCCGCAGATCGCCGAAACCATCCTGGCCCCCGCGCTGCCGGACCTGGCGCGTCACTGGCGCCTGGACGCGGCCGCCACGCAACCAGTCATGGGCATTTTCTTCGTGGGCTTTGCCGGCGGCGTGCTGCTCTGGGGGCTGATCGCCGACGCCTGGGGCCGCCGCCCCGCGCTGCTGGCGGCGCTGGCCACGGGGCTGGCCGGCACGCTGTGCGCCAGCGCCGCGCCGGACTATGCGTGGCTGCTTGCGGGGCGCTTTGTGCAGGCGCTCGGCCTGGCCGCCTGCTCGGTCGTCACGCAGACCCTGCTGCGGGACTGCCTGACCGGCGCGCCGCTGACGCGCTATTTCGTGACCTTGGGCGCGGTGCTGGCCTGGTCGCCCGCCGTGGGTCCGCTGGCTGGGCAACTGGTGTCGGACCGCTACGGCTATGCCGGCGTCCTGGCCACGATTGCCGTGCTTATCGCCGGCCTCCTGTTTTTCGCCGCGCGCCACTGGCGGGAAACCCGCCCCGCCCACCTGCCCGCCGTATCCCTGCCCGCTTTGGGCCGGCGGATGCTGGCCGACGCCGGCGTGCGCCGCACGGTGCTGTGCGTGGCGGGCCTGAATCTGCTGGTGTTTTCCTTCTATGCCGCCGGCCCCTTCATGACGGGCCCGCTGCCCGGGCTGGGTTTTGGTTGGGCCGGACTCGGCGTGGCCCTGGCCGGCAGCCTGGGCGCCGCGCTGAACCGGTATCTGCCCGCCGCGCTGGACGCCGATGGCCGCGTACGTCACGGCCTGCGCTGCACCGCCGCGGGCGTGGCCGCGCAAGCCGCCGCCGTGTTCTGGCACCCGGCGCCCGGATGGCTGTGGGCCGCCCTGGCGCTGCCGGTGTTCGTGGGCTACGGCTTGGCGATCCCCAACCTGCTCGGACCCGCGCTGCGCAATTACGGCCATTGCCTGGGACGGGCCGGTGCATTGTTCGGCCTGGCGTATTACAGTCTGCTGGGCCTGGGGCTGGCCGCTACGGCGTGGCTGCCGTTCGATTCGCCGCGACCGCTCTCGGCCGCCTGGCTGGCCGTGGCGTTGCTGTTGCTGCGGGTGCACGCAAGGCGCGCGGCGATGGCGCCACGAATATGACAAGTGCAATGATCACGCAACACGGTTCCGTCATCATTGGATACTCCTCTGATCAATCCCCCCTGCCGCCCATGTCCCGCACGCCTGTCCCCGCCGCTCCCCTGCCCTTTGCCGCCCGCTGGCGCCCCGCGCTGCGCGTGCTGGCGCTCGCCTCGCTGCCCTTGCTGCTGGCAGCCTGCAACGGTAGCAACGATGGCGATGACGACACCCCCCCGGTCGCGCAGAATCCCGCGCCGCCCGTCGACACCCGCAACCCGGCCTACCTGGCCGCCAAGCCGGGCGACGTGATCAAGGTGCGCATCGAGGAACTGCGCCCCACCCAGGCCGCCATCGGCTACGACCAGATCTACTACAAGCTCGGCCGCTGGCAGGGCGACTTCAGCCGGCCCACCTGGGCCGCCAATGCCGTCAACCAGCTGGACTACCTGAACCGCACGGTCGGCAAGAAGTTCAGCGACTACTGCGAAGACATGGGCGGCACCACGGCCCAGGCCTTCACCACGGTCGCGCAGGCCCAGGCCGCCCGCCTGGACAAACCCGACACCTTCAACTGCACCGCGGCCCCCGGCAGCGACCCGACCAACCTGAAGACGGTGGTGGTGGGCTGGGACGGCAACCTGTACCTGACGGACGGACACCACACGTTTTCATCGCTGCGCGAGATCTTCGATGGCGGGCCCAAACTGCCGGTGTGGGTCAAGGTGGATGCCAACTACAGCGGCATCGGCACGGCCTCGGCGTTCTGGCAACGCATGGTCGACGAACGCAAGGCCTGGTTGCGCGATGGCCAGAACCAGCCGATCACGGTGGACCAACTGCCCTCGCGCCTGGGCATCGCCAACGCGCAGGAAGCCGGCGGCATGCAGGAAGACCGCTACCGCTCGCTGGTGTACTTCACCCGCGACATCGCCTACAGCAACGGCAATCTGCCGGAATTCGCCGAATTCCTGTGGGGGGACTGGCTGCGCCGCCAGGTCGCGGGCGGCCAACTGGCCGGCCTGGAGACGTACGCGATGGTGGCGCCGTCCACGCCCGCGCAGATCTTGACGGTCAGCACGCTGAGCGCCGCGTTGGCGTCCACCGGCGCCAACGACGGCTACGCCGCCGCCGTGCGCAATGCCGCGCTGAAGATGACCGCGCTGGCCGACAGCGACATCGTGTTCCAGGATCGCACCGCCGCCAGCCTGGGCCGTATCGTCCTGGTGCCCGGCGCGGCCAGCGGCACGCCCACCAAGACGGCCCGCGACACGCTGGAAGAGCTGCCGCGCAATGACGTCAAGGCCAACGGCGATCCGCGCACCGGCGGCAAGCTCTGGTATTCCGTGAACTACCGCGCCTGCGGCAAGCCTGCCGCCGGCACCTGCTGGGGCTGGTAAGCGCAGCGCCGGTGGCCGCGCCACCCGGCACCGACTCACGCCGCGCCGTCCGATCGCGCGGCGTGGTCACGTTCAACGGGTGCCTTGCGTGACAAACGGCCGTCAGACCTCGCCCTGCATCGCCGGCCGGCTCTTGACCTTGCCCAGCCAGGCCTGCACCTTCGGATGCGCGGCCACCGGCGCCCCCAGCAAGGCGCTGTAGCCGACGACCGCCCCCACCACCAGGTCGGCCAGCGAGTAGTGATCGCCCAGCATCCAGGGCTGGCGCGTCAGATGCGCGTCCAGCAACCCCAGCAGCGCGTCCAAATCGGCGGTGGCGCGCGTTGCCTGGCGGGCATCCCGCAGGGATTCATCGCCGTGGGTCGCAAGGAACAGGCGCGACAGCACCGCGCCATACGTCACGTAGGCCCACGTGCACCAGGACATGGCGGCCAGCCGCTCGGGCGTGCCCGCGGCGGGCCACAGCCCTTGCTTGACGCCCCAGTTTTCACCCAGCCAGAGATGGATGGCCAAGCCCTCGAACAGCGGCGCCCCATCGATCGTCAGGGTCGGCACCTTGCCATTGGGATTGAGGGCCAGGAATTCGGGGCGGCGCTGCTCGCCAGCCCGGATGTCCACCTTGACGCGCTCGTGCGGAACCTGCAGTTCGGCCAGGGCGCAGGCGATGGGGGAGGCGCTGGACTGGGGGTACCAATAGAAAACGATAGACATGGAAAGGCTCCGGATTTCAGGGGAAAGTGCCGCGGCCCCACGGCCGCTGACGACGGACGAACTGTAGAATCCATTGCGGACAGTTTCCGCCCTCGATACGGGGTATCGTCAATCTCATGCTCAGCTCCAGCAACCGCCTCCTGCGCCTGCTTTCCTTGCTGCAGACACGCCGCCATTGGGCCGGCGCCGAACTGGCGCAGACGCTGGCCGTGCACCCGCGCACGCTGCGGCGCGACATCGACCGGCTGCGGGAACTGGGCTATCCCATCCAGGCCAGCAGCGGTGTTGCGGGCGGCTACGCTTTTCGCGCGGGCAACGCCCTGCCGCCCCTGCTGCTGGACGACGACGAGGCGCTGACGGTGGCCATCACCCTGCGCACCGCGGCAACGGGCTCGGTCGGCGGCGTGGAGGAAGCGGCGCTGCGCGCGCTGGTCAAGCTGGAACAGGTGATGCCCACGCGCCTGCGCCACAAGCTGGACGCGCTGCGCTCGGCCATCGTGCCGCTGCCGCGTGGCGGTCCGGTGATCGACGCGGGCCTGTTGGCCGCGCTGGCCGCCGCCTGCCGCGACCAGTTGCGCGTCAATTTCGATTACGCCGACAGCCGCGGCCAGGCCAGCACACGCCAGGTGGAACCGCAGGGGCTGGCGCACACGGGGCATCGCTGGTATCTGGTGGCGTGGGATCCGGCGCGCGATGACTGGCGCACGTTCCGGCTGGACCGCATCACCGGGGCGGTGGTGCCGGGCGCGCACTTCGCGCCGCGTCCGCCGCCCGAAGGCGGCGACTTGCGCGCCTATGTGGCGCGCGCGGTGGGCCAGGCGCCCAATGCCGAAGAGGCCCGCATCGTGCTGCATGCGCCGCACGCGGTGATGGCCGCGCGCATTCCGGTGTCGGCCGGCCAGGTCGAGGCGCTGGACGACGGCCGCTGTCTGCTGCGCTGCACCGGACAGTCGCTCGAAGCGCTGACGTACTGGCTGCTGGCGCTGGAAGTGGAATTCGATGTGCTGGCGCCGGCATCCCTGGCGCAGCGTTTCCGAAGCGCGGGCGAACGGGTCGCCCGCATGCTGCAACGGCACGAAGCCGGCGAGTCGGGCCCTAGCTGACGTGCTTGGCCTGCTCGGCCTTGGCCAGCTGCTGCATCACCAACGACACTTTCTCGGCGACCTTGAGCTTGTCGGCCGCCGACATCGCGTCGTATTCCTTCTTGGAAATGCCCAGCGAAGCCAGCGCCGCGTAGAACATCTTGTCCTGCAGCGACATGGACGCGTAGTCCATGAACTCCTGCTCGGCCTCGGACGACGCAGCCTGCGTCGCGCCTTTGACGCCGCCGCCCAGGGCCGATGCGCCACGCTCCCGGGCATCGGCGAAGGCAGCGCGGAAAGCACCGTTCTGCGCGGCAGGGGCGGCGCCCGAATTGCGGGCGTCTGCGGTGTCGGCGGCGGTCGAGGAATTCACGGCGAGCATGGTCGGCCTTTGCGGATAATGTGTCGATCTTCCGTACGTTACCGCCGGCCGGCCCGGCCCGAAGCGCCGGACTGCCGCCCGATCGCGGGCTTTATCCGGCGATTGCCCCCGATGCGCATTCGCCACCATTCGAGTATCTTGTGACTCCCTCGTATCCACCGGAGCGCTCTTGCATGAGTCTCGACCCGACCCCCGACACCCCCGCCGCCGTTCCCGCCAATCCGCACGCCGACGTGTTCCTGCAGTTCCTGGTGAACCTGGTGAATAACGGCGGCCAGCTCAAGAGCATTGGCGTCACGCTGCAGATGGGCGGCATGCTGGTGTCCGGCTCGATCGTCTCCGGCGCGGAATATTTCGACCGCTTCGCCGAGAGCTTCGCCGACTCGCTGTCGGACATGGATACGACGGCCCGCTCATCGGTGCGCCATTCGCTGGCAGAGCTGGGCGACGTGTTCCGGTTGCCGCAACCCGCCGAACCCCTGCCCAACTACATCCATCTGGCCGACGCGCTGTTCTTCACCGCCGACGGCACCCCCATCGCCGGCCAGCCCACGCTCTGGCGCGGCCGCAGCAGCGCGGTCGACGGCTTCATCCTGGGCCAGTTGCAGGCCGAACAGATCGGCTGAACCGATGGGCCAGGCGTCGGGCCGCCCCCCCTTCCGGTCGCGGCCGGTCATGCGCCCGTCCAGCGCTTGGTACAGGCGCTGAAGCTGCGCCATGTGTGGCCATCCGCCTCCAGCCAGGTGTCCAGGCACTGTGCGCTGAGCGGCGCGGACAGGGCCTGACCACGAAACAGAAGCTCGCGATGCAAACGCATCCAGGCGAAATCCTGGATGTCGTCGATGCCGTCGGCCACCACGCGCAAGTTGGCGGCCGCCGCGCATTCGATCAAGGCGAAAAAGCGGCTCTGCAAAGTCCGGGCGCTGGCCAGGCCGCGCGGAATCTGCAAGGTCACCCCCACCGCACGCAATACGCCATGGGCGGCCGGCTCGCCGCCCCGGAAGGCGGGTAGCCGCCGCACCCGCAGCGTCACCTGAAAATCCGGATAGCGCTGCAAGACGTGCGCGCGCGCCAGCAAGCGCTCAGACAAGGGCACGCAGTACGTCAGCCGCGCGCCGGCTTGGGGCGGTCCAAGATCCAGATCCCGGCATAGCCGTTCGGCCAAGTCAGCATCCTCGGGCGCACGCAGGGAATGCGTAAACGACAGGTCCAAGGGTGTCCCGAACGTGCCCGCGAATTTCTCGGCAAAGACCATTGCCGCCCGCAAGCGCGCGCGTTGCCGCGACAGGTGCAAGGCCTCGCCCGGCCAAGGCGTGAGGCTGTCGGCCACCGCGTATTCATGGACCTGCCCCTGGGCCGTGAATACCGGCTGAAAGCGCAGGAACAAGGCCTCTTCGCGCGGCGGCCAGTGGCGCGCATCGTCACGCATGGCGGCGCCCGGCCACGGCAGCCGGCCAGAGACGGCGCACAGGGGTCAACATTATTCAGCCTCGCTTGGCGCCTAGCGCGCCGGCAGTCCGGCCGCGGCACGGCGGCCAGAGACAACGCCCCGGGGCCTGTCTTGCGGCCCGGGTCCCAGGACGATGGTGCCAAAGCGGCCGAGGCGATTGAACAAGAAAATTCTCAATCAAGGCCTGGAAACGGCGTCCGCGCCGGCGGATTGCGACGCGGCTTGATCTGGCGCAGGCAGGCCATGGCGGCATGGGCCCGCCGCCTGCGATAATAATGTCCCCGTTTTTGAGATTCTTCTTGTTCTCCGGGGCTGGCGCCACGCCTACCATCCCGGCGGATGGCGCAATCCGCGCAACATTCTGGTTCCCGCGTCAATCCTGGTGCAGAATAATCCGTATGCCTCCCCGGCCAACCTGACTGCACCCCGCATGCAAAGACTACGCATCGTCCTCGCCGATGACCATCCGCTGGTGCTGATGGGCATGAACGACCTGCTGAGCAAGGACCTGAGTTTCGATGTGGTGGCCACGCTGTCCAGCCCGACCGCGCTGGTCGAACACCTGGCCCGCGACCTGCCGCAAGTCGTCATCACCGATTATTCAATGCCCGGCGACGACGCCTATGGCGACGGCATCCGCCTGGTCAAGTATCTGATCCGCCACTATCCCGGCACGCGCATCGTGGTGCTGACCATGGTGTCCAACCCCATGATCATCTCGGCGCTGTACGACGCGGGCGTGGACGCCGTGGTGCAGAAGCACGACGACCTGGGCGAAATCGTGACCGCGCTGCATACGCTGCAGGCGGGCCGCAAGTACTACCCGCCCGGGTTCCAGCGCGACGGCACCGTGGCGGCGCGCAGCAAGTTCCTGGGCGAGCGCATCAACAGCCTGTCACCCAAGGAATTCGAGGTGCTGCGGCATTTCGTCCGCGGCGAATCGATGATGCAGGTGGCCGACAGCCTGAAGCGCAGCGTCAAGACCGTCAGCGGCCAGAAGATTTCGGCCATGCGCAAGCTGAACGTGCAGACCGACCAGGACCTGGTGACCTTCTGCGCCGAAAGCGGCATGTTCCAATAGCCGCCGCAACAGCACAGAGAAGATGGGCATGACGCAGCAATCCATGGGCACCGTGACGGGCTTGACGCTGGACCGCAAGGCGATGCAGGCATTGATCGAACAGGCGCAGGAGCGCCCGCTGGTCTTCGAGGACTGCGATTTCGAGCAGGCGGATTTTTCCCGGCTGGACCTGCGCGGCGCGCGCTTTACCGCCTGCGCCATCGCCGAGACCTCGTTCCAGGGCGCCACCCTGGCCGACACCGAATGGCTGCGCTGCCGCGGCGGACACGCCGTGTTCGCCTCGGCCGACGCCAGCGACGCGGTGTTCGCCAATTGCGACCTGAACAATGCCAACTGGCGCCGGGCGCGCTTGGCCAGCGCCGGCTTTCGCGGCTGCAAGCTGACGGGGTCCGACTTCGACGGCATCGCGGCGCTGGGCTGGACGCTCGAGGAATGCCTGCTGGTCGGCGCGCTGGTGCGTGGCATCTCGTTTCGCAAGACCGAACTGCAGCAACTGGATTTCTCCGACGCCGACCTGACGGGCTGCGATTTCCGCGACACGGTGTTCCATGGCGGCAGCCTGCGCAACGCCACGCTGAAGAACGCGCGTTTCGAGGGCGCGGACCTGCGCGAGGCCGATCTGGGCGGCATCGACCTGTCCACGGCCGCCCGGCTGGCGGGCGCCGCCATTTCCAAGGCGCAGGCGGCCACCTTGCTGGCCGAGCTTCGCATCACCGTAATCTGAAACGGCCGCCAGCCATGCGGCGATAGCCAAGCCGCGGTCTCCCCCGTACACTTGCCCGACCAGCCGTCGATCGCCGTGTATGACCAGGGAGATTTCCCATGCTCGAGACAGACAGCATCCAAGCGCGCAAGTCCAACGGCCAGAAGGCCCGGGAGCACGCCAAACGGTCTTCCCACGCGGCCATCGGCAACGTGGACCGCGATCCGGTCAAGCTGCTGCGCAGCAACAGCGCCGGACGCGTCAAGGCGTTGATCCCGTTGCGCTATGGCCGCATGGCCGCCTCGCCCTTCACCTTTTTTCGCGGCGCGGCCATCCTGCAGGCCCACGACCTGGCCGGCACGCCCCATACCGGCATTTCCATCCCCATCTGCGGCGATGCGCACCTGCTCAATTTCGGCGGCTTCGCCACCCCTGAGCGGCAGTTACTGTTTGACCTGAACGACTTCGATGAAACGGCCACCGGCCCCTGGGAATGGGACGTCAAGCGGCTGACGGCGAGCCTGGCGGTCGCGGCCCAGCACATGGGTTACGGCCGCGGCGACACGGCTGGCATCGTCATGGCGGCCGCGACCGAATACCAGCGCCGCATGACCGAATACGCGCAGAACAGCACGCTGGACGTCTGGTACGAAGGCCTGACCTTCGAGCGCATGCTGCAGGACGCGGAAACCCCCGAAGGCCGCCGGCTGATCAGTCGCGCCATGGAAAAGGCCGCCGGCCGCAACAACGAGAGCATGCTGCGCAAGATGGCCTACCAGGACGACGGGCGCTGGCGCATCCGCGACGCGCCGCCGGCAATGTTCCATCCCAACGGACCGGTCTCGCTGTTGGGGCCCGACGAGCACTGGCCCGACACCGCCGCCTGGAAAAAGAAAATGGCCAAGTGCTATGCCGGCTACCTGGACAGCCTGGCGCCCGACCGGCGCGCGCTGCTGAACCATTTCACCTTGCAGGACGTGGTGTTCAAGGTCGTGGGCGTGGGCAGCGTGGGCACGGTATGCCTGGTGCTGCTGATGGTGGACAGCTGGGGCAATCCGCTGTTCCTGCAGGCCAAGGAGGCGCGCCAGTCCGTTATCGCCCGCTATGCGCACGACAAGCCGCCGGCGCAGGAAGGGCTGCGCGTGGTGGCGGGCCAGCGGCTGCTGCAGGCGGCCAGCGACATCTTCCTGGGCTGGGCCACCGGCCCGCGTGGACGCCATTACTACTTCCGCCAGCTGCGCGACATGAAAGTGTCGGCAGATATCGAGAGCTTCAACCAGAAAATCCTGACCGGCTACGCTCGCATGTGCGCCCGCGCGATGGCCCGGGCGCATGCCAAAGCCAGCGGCCATGCGGTGGAACTGGCGGCCTACATGGGCCGTTCGACCCAGTTCGCCGAGGCGCTGGTCAGCTATGCCCAGGCCTACGCGCGGCAGAACGAAAAAGACTACCGCCTGTTCCTGGACGCCTGTCGCGCCGGCAAACTGCCGATGCGCACCGACGAGGACATGGCGGCGGACTTCCGGGTCTGACCGCGCGCGCCGGCTACGCGCCGCCCACGCCCATGGCCGGATCGCTGACCGTGTGCGCGCCGGTTTCCACGCGGCCGGCAAAGCGGCGATAGAACGCCGGGTCGCTGGAACACGTGACGGCGAAGTCGTACCACTGCCCGCTGGCGGCCAGCGACCAGCTCATCGATGCCTTGGCCCCGCCCGCCACCGTGAACGGCCAGGGGCCGTCCTGGCGGTAGACCACCGGCGTGATCGTGAAGGTGCAGGCCTTGCCGCCGGTATTGAGCAACTCGGTATAGACGTCGCCATTGGCGATGTCGTAGCAGACCCGGATCTCGGGCAACGAGCCGCTATCGGCGATGCGGTTGGTGTCGCCCTTGAAGTGGCGGTGAAAGCCGTTGGGGCCCAGCACCCACAGGTCGTACATGCCCAGGTTGTCGGCCAGCGCATTCCAGGTGTCCGACAGCGTCTTGTTCGCCTCCACCACATAACGGCGGGGCAGGCGGTCCAGGTGGTAGCGGTCGTACACGTGGAACACCGCCGCCTGCACGCCGGTGTTGGCGAACACCAGTTCCACCGTGCCGGCCGCCAGACAGCGCGCGCTGGTGTGCAGCTCATAGGGCAGCGCGCGCGACGGCCGCGTGCCGCTGGCCTGGATCGGCAGTTGCATGTCGGTGGGCAGCGGCATCTGCGGCAAGGCTTCCTGCGCGGTGCGCAGCTGGTCGGCGGCGTTGCGGGTGGCGCGCCCGGCCAGGGTCGGCAGCGACTCGGTGTTGGGCGTCTTGAAGTTGAACGCGCTGGTCAGATCGCCGCAGACCGCCCGGCGGTACGGGCTGATGTTGGGCTCGGCCACGCCGAAGCGCGCCTCCAGGAAGCGCAGCACCGAGGTGTGGTCGAACACCTGCGAATTGACCCAGCCGCCGCGGCTCCACGGCGAAATCACGTACATCGGCACGCGCGGGCCCGGGCCATAGACCCGGCCGTCCGGCGCGGGCTGGCTGGCGCTGCCGGCGGGCGCGGCGTGGTTGAAATATTCGAACGCCATGTCGGCATCCGGCAGCGTGCTCTTGCCCGCGAACGTGCCGCCGCCCGCCGGCGCCGGCGCGGACGGCGAGGGCACATGGTCGAAGTAGCCGTCGTTCTCGTCGAAATTGATCAGCAGCACCGTCTTGCTCCAGACCTCGGGCACGGCGGTCAGCGCGTCCAGCACCTCTTGCAGAAACCAGGCCCCCTGCACCGGACTGGAGGGATCGGGGTGTTCGCAATAGATCGACGGCGCGTTCATCCAGCAGACCTGCGGCAGCTTGCCCTCGCGGATATCGCGCTTGAAGGCGTCCAGATATTGCTCGGGCGCGGTGCCCGGCAAGGTGTTGGCGATGCCTTTGTAGAGCGGATTGGCGGCATTGTCGGTGGCCGGGTCGTACGCCTTGTACGGCAGCGCCTGGCCGGTATTGGCATACGGCGCGCCTGGCGAGCCGCCGCTGGACACCGGAAAGCCCGAGGCGATGTTGGCCTGGCGGAACTGCCGGAACGCGCCCAGCATGTTGTCGCCCCATTCGTCGGGCATGTTCTGGTACGAGATCCAGCTGACGCCGGCCGCTTCCAGGCGTTCGGCGTAGGTCGTCCAGGTGTAGCCCTTGTTCACGCCCGCCGGCAGGCCGTCGATCCAGTCCCATTCGTTGTTGACGAACGCAGTGTGGGTGGGCACGGCGCCGTTGGTGCCCGTCAAGTGGAACGAGCGGTTGGCGTCGGTGCCGGTGTGCATCGCGCAGTGGTAGGCATCGCACAGCGTGAAGGCGTTGGCCAGCGCGAACTGGAACGGGATCTCGCGCTCTTTGAAGTAGCCCATCGAGATGTCGGTCTTGTAGGTGGGCCAGCGCGCCATGCGGCCGTGGTCCCAGGCGTTCTGGCTGTCGTTCCAGCTGTGCGGGGTGCCATTGGCGCGCTGCGCGTTGTGGGCGCTGCCATCCAGGTGGAACGGGGTCAGCACGGCGTCGTTGCTGCGCTGCTGCTGCCAGACCTTGCGGCCGTTGGCCAGCGGAATGGTGATGCGGTCGCCAAAACCGCGCACGCCCTTGAGCGTGCCAAAGTAGTGGTCGAACGAGCGGTTCTCCTGCATCAGGATGATCACGTGCTCGACGTCCATGATGGTGCCGGTGGCGTTGTTGGCGGGAATGGCGAGGGCGCGGCGGATGCTGGGCGGGAATGCGGCCAGGGCAGCAGCGGCAAAGCCCGCGCCCGTGGCGGTCTGCAGAAAATTACGGCGGGAGGTCATCGGGTCTACTCGGATTCGTGGGGGGGTTGGCACAACCACCGCTTACGGTGCGCAGCGCAGCTGGGGCGCGGGCTTGGGCTGTTCGGTCGCCGGCGGCTGCGCGGCGTCGTCGGAATCGTCACCGCCACAGGCAGTGAGCGCCGCGGCCGCGATCAGGACCGCGGCAAGGCTTCTTGCAAGACACTTGGAGGGCATGGGGGAGGTTCTTCAGAATGGGAAAGACCGACCTTGCCGGGATGTGCCGGCAAGACCCCAGCGAGTCTAGGAACGCGACGTGACAGCGCCATGAAAGGTGGCGCGTGCAAGCCGGCCGCGGCAGACGCGCGCGGCCTCAGTGTGTGTCCAGATGCGTCAGCGCGCGCGCCGGCTGAAGCGTTGTTCGACCACCACGCCGCCCCATTGCGTGCCCTCGGCTTCATCGGTCAGGATAAAGCCTTCGGACTCGTACAGGTGCCGCGCGGCATCCAGTCCCTTGAAGGTCCACAGATACGTTTCGTCAACATCGAGCGTGTCGGCAAAGCGCAGCGCGCGCGTCAAAAGCGCGCGGCCCACGCCCATGCCGCGCAGCGATTCGTCAACGATGAACCAGCGCAGGTGCGCGGTGCGCGCGGCCAGGTCGCTGTCGATGGCGATGCTGGCCAGCGTGCGGCTGCCGTCCGAGTAGCGCCACAGGTGCTTGCCGGGCGCCGGCAAGGCTTCGGCGAACGCGCCCAGCCCCGTGGCCACCAGGCGCTCGAACACAACGCCAAAGCCCGCGGCCTGCGCGTAGTAGCGCGCATGCAGACTGGCGACGTCGCCGATGCAGCCCGGCGCGTAGCCTTCGAAGATTTGCGCCTCGATGGTGTCGACGGCCTGGGCCGCGCGGGTGTTGGGGTTTTCGCGGGCCAACGCGTCGGCGTACAGCGACAGGTAGCGGACCAGCACTTCCTGATCGTGCGGCGCCAGCTGGCGCAACGCGTTGGACACCTGATCGGTGGCGAACTGGTCGATGCGCTTGCGCAGCTCGACCCCCGCCGGCGTCAACGACAGGCGCGAGGCGCGCGCATCGCCACTGTCGGCTTCCCGGGCGACCAGGCCGGCGGCCTCCAGTTTGGCGACCTGGCGGCTGGTGTTGGACTTGTCCAGCCGCAGGATCAGCGCCAGGTCGCGCGCCTGGATGCCGGGCTGCAAGCCGATTTCGATGATGGCGTGCACCGCCGACGGCGCCAGCTCGCTGCCGGCCAGGGAAGTCCGCATGAAACCCAGTTCGCGCACCAGCTTGCGGGAAAATTCCCGCAGGTCGCGGATGGTCTGTTCACGGGACCGAACGGGAAAGTCGATAACATCCATGGTGGCGCGTCCTGAAGTTGCGGGTCGCAACCAATATACTTGCGCTACGCAACCAAAACAAGCCCCGGCCCATGAAAATTCAATTGCTGTCCGACCTGCACCTGGAGAACAACCCCGATTTCGTTGCGTCCCCCACCCCGGGCGCCGACCTGCTGGTGCTGGCGGGCGACATCGGCTCGTACCAGCAACGCTCCAGGCTGACCACGGACGACTTCGGGCTGGGCACCTATTCGCCGCGCAATGGCTGGCCGACCCCCGTCGTCTACGTGCCGGGCAACCACGAATACGACAATCTGGATTTCGACGAGACCCACGAACGGCTGCAGGCGCTATGCCAGGCGCTGGAGATCCACTGGCTGGAACGCGAGACGCGGGTCATCGACGGCGTGCGGCTGGTGGGCACCACGCTGTGGACCGATTTCGACGCCCTGGCCGCGCCCGGCGATACGTTGACGCAAGCGCTGAACAAACGCGGCAAGGCCTTTCGCGCGGCCGACTTCTATCTGGAGAAAGCGCAGATGCGGCGCGGCGGCGCGCCCTTCATGGCCGAACAGATGCGCGAGCAGGGCCTGGCCTGCCAGGCGTGGCTGGAAGAGGCGCTGCGCGCGCCGTTCGACGGCCCCACCCTGGCGATCACCCACTTCGCCCCCACCCTGGCCAGCGCCGATCCGCGCTACGGCGTCACGCCCGGCACCGCGGGCTTTTGCAACGCGCTGGATGCGCTGCTGCCGCTGGCCGACGTCTGGATGCACGGCCACCTGCACTGCGCGCTGGACTACGTAAAGGATGGCTGCCGCGTGATCGCCAATCCGCTGGGCTACGCCAAAAAGGGCGAGCAGGAAGGCTTCCTGCCCGATGCGCTGTGGGACGTGCCGGCGCGATAGGCCCGCGGCACCCGGGCCCGCTGGCCGGCGCGGCCCCGGCCCCTCAGGATGCCGCCTCCAGCTCGGCCAGCACCTGCCGGGCGACGTCATCCAGCGAACGGCGCTGGTCCATCGCGGCGCGCTGCAGGCGGTCGTGCGCGGCCTGTTCGCTCAGCCCGTAGCGGCTGACCAGCAACCACTTCGCGCGCTCCACGCGCTTGCGTTCTTCCAGCGCGCCGCGCGCCAGCGCCAGGGCATCATCCGATTGCCGCAGGCGCAACGCCTGCTCGCGCATCAGGTCCAGGATCGACCGTTCCATTTCCTCGCCCACGCCATCCTGCGGCGGCGCGTCCAGGATGCGGCCCTGCAGCTTGAACAACATGGCCGGCGCATCGTCGCGGGCCTGATCGGCGAAGCGGTTCAGCAGCAGGCGGTGGTTGTCCAGTTCGGCGCGCGTCTCGACGATGCGGCGATGGCATTGCAGCGTCAGCGCTTCGGCCAGCAGGCTTTCGATGGCGCGCATGGCGTCGATGCGCTCGGTGCAGACGCCGAACCAGACTTCGGCCAAGCCGGCGTCCACGCGCTCGGCCTGCGAGGTGCGCAGCGCCATGTCGCGCAGGCGCTGCACCTGGCCGGCGCCCGGCGCCAGTTGCTCCCACGCCGCCAGTGCGTCGGGCGCGGCGCATTGGGTGAATCCGTCAAAGCAACGCTTCTGCTGGTCCGCCAGTGCCAGCAAGCGGGCCTTCTGCGGCTCGGTGAAATAACCCGCGGTATAGCCCATGACGCCATGCGCCCGCTCCTGCCCGCACAGTTCCTTGCCCTGCATGAAGTTCAGCAGCGCCACCAGCAGCTGCGTCACGCCGGCGTCCAGCGAGGAATCGGCCGCCTCGAACACCAGCGCGAACAGGCTGGCGATCAGGCGCGTGAAGGCCGCACCGGCGTCCTCGGCCACCACACGGCGTTCGCGGATGCTGCTGCGCAAGCGCGGCAGCTCGTCCAGCCGGGACAGCGCGATCGCCACGCAGTTGAGCAGCCGCGCCTTGCCGGCGCTGCGCGTGACGTCCGGCTCCAGCCGGTCCAGGAAACGGCGCACCTCTTCTTCCACCGCGGACGCGTCCGAACTGAGCCCGGCCAGCGTCGGCCGCAACGTGTCCTGGCCGCCGCACAGGTACAGGTTGGAGCAGCCGCGCTCTTTCTGCAGCACATGTGCCAGCTTGCTGACGCGGGTGGCCAGCTCGCAGGTGCTGGCCAGCGTTTCCAGCCCGTGCAGTTCGCTGCGGCGCGCGGCCAGCAGGAAACGCAGCGTGGGCGGCATGGCGTACCGACTCATGGCGGCCTCAAGCGGCGGCGGGCGGTGCGACTTCCACCGCATCGCCGTTCAGACGCACCGGCCAGGCGCGCAGGGATTGGTCGGGATATTCCACGCAGGCGCCGTCGCGCAGGCGGAAGTGCTGCTTGTACAGCGGCGAGGCCACCACCAGTTCGCCGCCCAAGTGGCCGACGATGCCGCGCCCGATCACATTGGCGCCGGACTTCGGATCCCGATTATCGATCGCGAACACGGTCTGGCCTTGCGCCTGCGGCAGGTAGAACAGCGCCACCTGGCAACCATCGACCAGCGCCACCACGCCGGAATTGGCCACCAGGTCGCGGCGCGTGCAGACCGGGCGCCAGGGCGCGGCGGCGGGCTCGGGCGTGACAGGCGGCGCGAACGCGCGCACGGCGGTTTGCGGGGACATCAGGCAATCTCCTCGGTGATAGGGATGACGCGGGCCGGTACGTGGCCCGTCGCGGGCGCGGGCCGCGGCTGCCCCCGCTCCTGCACGAAGCGGATATCGGGATCGCCCCCCGCGTTGTTGACGAAAGTGCGAAAGCGCTTGAGCTTTTCCGGATCGGACAGCGCATTGGCCCATTCGCACTCGTAGCGGTCCACCACGGCCTGCATCTGCGCTTCCAGTTCCGCGCCCAGGCCCAGGCTGTCGTCGATGACCACGGCCTTCAGGTAATCCAGCCCGCCTTCCAGCGATTCGCGCCAGACCGAGGTGCGTTGCAGCTTGTCGGCCGTGCGGATGTAGAACATCAGCAGCTGGTCGATGTAGCGGATCAGGCTGGCGTCGTCCAGGTCCTGCGCGAACAGTTCCGCGTGGCGCGGCCGCATGCCGCCGTTGCCGCACACGTACAGATTCCAGCCGTTCTCCGTGGCGATGACGCCGATGTCCTTGCTTTGCGCCTCGGCGCATTCGCGGGTGCAACCGGACACCGCGAACTTGAGCTTGTGCGGCGCGCGCAGACCTTTGTAGCGGTCTTCGATGCGCAGCGCCATCGCCACGCTGTCCTGCACGCCATAACGGCACCAGGTGCTGCCCACGCACGACTTCACGGTGCGGGTGGACTTGCCGTAGGCGTGGCCGGTCTCGA